>URNI01000078.1 GCA_900549135.1 uncultured Collinsella sp. | reverse complement strand
CGCTTCCCGTAGAAGTTGTCCATACACATCTTACGGGTCTTCATTGTAATACTCGCGACGCGCGCCGCACACAGTTTTTCTTACGCGCAATCGCATTTCTCCATCTCGAAACAAAACGCCGGCCGGTTGCCCAGGCGGCGTCGTTTCCACTATGTATGTACGCTGTTATCGATCGGCGACTTCGTCCTTGATCAAGTCCTGCACGAGCATACCGGCACGGATGCCCTCTAGATACCATTCGCCACGCTCCGTAAGACAAATACCATTTGCGAGCTGGCCGCCGTCGTCGCTGTAGCGCGAGACGACCTCAATGATGTCTTCGGATTCCAAACGTTCAATTGCCGCGCGGGCGCGATACGGAGACACCCCCACACGCTCGGCAAGCGTCTTTCGCGAAAAGCCATAAAATCCGCCGTTGTCTTCGGACTGCTGTGCAATCTCCATCAGCACCTGCACCTCGACACGCTTCATATCGTTGACACTCGCACGACCCTTGCCAGCCATGGCAGCCTCCTCAAACCGAGCACGGGCATCACTTGCACCGTGCGCGACCGGCACACCCCATGATGGCCGGCAACATCCATCATGCGGCATCCCCGCAAAAGGATGAAACAATTAGGGTTATTGTATACCGCCCAAATCACTTATAGGCAGGTAAACGGGCTAATTTTAGGTTAAACGGTAGCTTTGTTGATAAAAGGGGCACACCGAATGTATATCCGATGTGCCCCTTTCAGACCAATTTATCCAGGCTTAGCGGTGGAAGAAGCCACGGCGCTCGAACTTGGGCTCGCAGCACACGTTGATGCCCAGCTTGCGCAGCACCGTCTCGTCCGTCGGCGAGATGATCACGCTAAAGAAGGCATCGCAACCGCGCAGCTGCTCCAGGCCCGAAAGGACACGAGCGGCCGTCTCGCTCGTAGCCGAGGTAATTGACAGCGCCATAAGCGTCTCGTCGGTGTGGAGGCGCGGGTTTTTGCTGCCCAGGAAATGCGTCTTGAGCTTGCTGATGGGCTCGATCGCCTCGTCGCTGATGACCTCGAGCTCAAGGTCGACGCCCGAGACATGCTTGAGGGCGTTCATGATCAGCGAACTCGCAGCGCCCAAACGCGTGGAGGTCTTACCGGTCACCACGGAGCCATCGGGCATGACCATGGCGCCTACAGGGCCACCCGTCAGCTGCTCCCTGGTAAGGGCGGCCGAGCGTGCTGGCGAGTAGTTCTTGTCGATACCGGCCTTCTTCATAATGATCTTGAGACGATCAACCTGCTCATCGCCCACGCCGGTACGGCGCACATTTTCGACCGCGGTAAAGTAGCGGCGGACGATCTCCATCTTGGAAGCGTCGCGGCAGGCATCGTCATCGGTAATGGCAAAACCGACCATATTGACGCCCATGTCCGTGGGGCTCTGGTAGGGGCTCTTGCCCAGGATCTTTTCCATCAGAGCACGGACCACTGGGAAGGCCTCGACGTCACGGTTGTAGTTGACCGTGGTCTTGTTGTAGGCCTCCAAGTGGAAGGAGTCGATGATATTGGCATCGTCAAGGTCGGCCGTGGCGGCCTCATAGGCGATGTTGACCGGATGCGTAAGAGGCAGATTCCAGACCGGGAAAGTCTCGAACTTGGCATAGCCGGCGGCGGTGCCGTGCTTGTGCTCGTGATAGAGCTGAGACAGGCAGGTGGCGAGCTTGCCCGAGCCAGGGCCGGGAGCGGTGACCACAACGAGCGGACGAGTGGTCTCGACAAACTCGTTCTTGCCATAGCCGTCGTCGGACACGATCAGGTCGACGTCGTGCGGATAGCCCTCGATGGGATAGTGCAGCTTGGCAGGAATGCCGAGCGCGTTCAGGCGATTGCGGAACACATCGGCGGCGGGCTGGCCGGCGTACTGGGTGATGACCACGGCCGCGACAGCAAAACCGTTGCCGCGGAACAGGTCGACCAGGCGCAAAACGTCCTCGTCATAGGTAATGCCCAGGTCACCGCGAGCCTTGTTCTTCTCGATGTGGTTCGCGTTAATGGCGATGATGACCTCGACGTCGTCGGCAATGCTCTTGAGCATGCGGAACTTGCTGTCCGGCTCAAAACCCGGCAGCACGCGACTCGCGTGATAGTCGTCAAACAGCTTGCCGCCAAACTCCAAATACAGCTTGCCGCCAAACTGCGAGATGCGCTCCTTAATATGAGCGGCCTGCAGCTCGATATACTTCGCGTTGTCGAAACCCTGGCGCATATATGGCTCCCGTCCCGTTTCCATTTAATGTTCTAGGCGATTATAACGGAGCCCGCCCTCCCCGATACCCAGACCATCAACAGGCACCAACCAAACACGCCCACCGATAAGTTGCGGTGAAATAATTCCTGTTTAACCCCTCATGACGGCCAAACAGGAACTATTCCACCGCAACTTCCCCTTTTGGCGCAAAGTAACCTAATCCCTTTACACCAACAACAGAAACGTCGCAGGTTGAGCATAAGTCAGCGAGCGACGTCCAGGACGTACAAGTTGGCATGAAAAAGGCAAGGCATAGACCTTTTGGTCATGCCCTGCCTTTTGAATGACAAATTGTCGTCCTGGGCGGCGCGCAGCGTCGACTGGTTGCGCGGTTCGTAGAGCCGCGCAACATAAGTGCGCCCCCTCCCGCGCACGGAACGGGAGGGGGCTAAAGGTAGGAGTCTACCGGTGGGTTTACCCCACCGGACAGACGATGACCAGGTGATCCTTTACAGGATCGTCAAGGTTTCCGTGGGGTACCCGTTGGGTACTTAGAGCAACACGCAGGCGACGGTCAGGATGATGGCGCAGACGACGGAGAGCGCGACGATGAGCTTAAGGGCAAACTTGAGCCAGGTCGTCCACTCGATCTTGGCCAGGGCGAGACCGCCCATGATGGCGCCGGAGGTCGGGGTGAACAGGTTCACGACACCGATGGCGGCGGAGAAGATCATGACCATGACCTCGGGCGAGAAGCCGAGCTTAACAGCCAGCGGTCCCATGATGGGCATGGAGACGGTGGCCATACCAGAGGTCGAGGGGATCAGGAAGGACAGGCCGAAGTAGACCAGGAAGCTCATGGGAGCGAAGATCACGCCGGACAGGCCAGCCAGGGCATTGGCGGCAGCGTCGAGGACGAAGACGTCGAGGCCGGTGTTAGCCATGAGGACGGAGATACCACGGGCGAGGGCGATGACGAGAACAACGGACATCATGTCGGCAGCGCCGGTGATGAAGGTGTTAACGATCTGCTTCTCGGACAGGCCACCGATGATACCGATCAGAACGGCCATGAGGAAGAACCAGGTGGAAGCCTCGTCGAAGTACCACTGGCCAATGGGCAGGCCGGTGATCAGGGCAGACCAGCCCTGGACGACGGCGTTACCGTCGGCGTCGTAGACAGCGCCAGCGTCGAAGAAGTTGGCGACGCCCTCGTTGAGGTCGGCCAGCGGAATGAAGCCGACGATCATGACGACGAAGGTGAAAGCAAAGGCGATCAGAACACCCTTCTGACGACCGGTGAGCTTGACCTCATTATGAACCTCGGAAGCAGCCTTGCCGTGAGCCTCTTCGGCGTCCTTGAGCTCCTGCATTGAAAGGATGGTGGAACCCTTGTCAGCCTTGACCTTCTTGGCATAGCTCATGACGAAGAAGATGGACATGGCAGTGGTAACAATCCACAGGACGGCACCGAGGCCGATGATGATGGACTGGTTGACCTCAATGCCAACGCCGGTCAGAGCGTCGACGGCAGCGCCGACGGCGAACGGGTTAACCGTGGAGCCGAGGCAGCCGCAGCCAGCGCCGAGCAGGACGGTAGCGGCGCCGACCATGGGGTCGAAGCCAGCGGCCATCATGGTAGCGGCGAGCAGGGCGTAGAAGGGAACGGTCTCCTCGCACATACCATAGGTGGTACCACCGAGGGAGAAGATGAGCATCAGCACGGGAATGAGCATGATCTCGTTACCCTTAAGCTTCTGCACCAGGACGGCGATGCCGTTGTCCAGAGCGCCGGTCTCGGTCATCATGCCGAGGAAGCCGCCCAGGATCATAACGAAGAGGCAGACGGGCAGAGCGTCAGCGAAGCCCTTAATCGGGGCGGTGCAGAAATCGCTCAGACGGGCGGCAGTAACCGCGCCGCCGGACGTGCCGGAGACGATAACGGTAATCACTGCAACAATTGCCAGCAGAGCTAGAAGAATGGTGAACGATGAAGGCATACCGCGCTTTTTCTTAGCGGTCTCAGTCATGGTTCTCATCCCCCCTTCATAAATCATTTACTGATCTCGCCCGAAGCGGCTCTTCCGTGCCGTGCCTGCCGCCTGGTGCGAGATATTTACCAGACAAAGCCGCTCGGGGTGTGCAGCAATACACCCCGAGCGAGATGCTAGATGCTCTTACTTGAGCGTGGCGTACATGACAGCCTTGATGGTGTGCATGCGGTTCTCGGCCTCGTCGAAGACCTTGGAAGCGGGGCTCTCGAAGACCTCGTCGGTGACCTCCTGCTCGGTGATGCCGAACTGCTCGCACTTCTCGGCGCCAATCGTGGTGTTGGTGTCGTGGAAGCTGGGCAGGCAGTGCAGGAAGATGGCACCCGGGTTGGCCATGGCCATGACCTCGGAGGTGACACGATACGGGGTGAGCTGAGCGATGCGCTCGGCCCAGACCTCGTCAGGCTCGCCCATGGAGACCCACACGTCGGTGTAGATAACGTCGGCACCGGTGACGCCGTCCTTGACGTCGGTGGTCAGCTTGATGGTGCAGCCGTTGGCCTCGGCGATGGGCCTGCAGGCCTCGATGACGTCGTCAGCGGGCATGCACTCCTCGGGGCCGCAGGCCACGAAGTTCATGCCGAGCTTGGAGCAGACGACCATGAGGGAGCGAGCGACATTGTTCTTGCAGTCGCCCATGAAGACGAGGGTCTTGCCCTTGATGTCGTAGTTGAAGTTCTCCTGGACGGTCAGGATGTCGGCGAGCATCTGGGTGGGGTGCCACTCGGTGGTCAGGCCGTTCCACACGGGCACGCCGGACTTAGCAGCGAGCTCCTCGACGTCGTCCTGGGCAAAGCCACGGAACTCGATGCCGTCATACATGCGGCCGAGAACGCGGGCAGTGTCCTCGATGGACTCCTTCTTGCCCATCTGCGACGAACCCGGATCGAGGTAGGTGACGCCCATGCCCAGATCCATGCCGCCGACCTCGAAGGCGCAGCGGGTACGAGTAGAGGTCTTCTGGAAGAGCAGAACGATGTTCTTGCCCTCGAGATAGCGGTGCGGAACGCCAGCGCGCTTCATATCCTTGAAGTTCTTGGAGAGCTTGAGCAGGTACTCGATCTCCTCGGTGGTGAGGTCGAGAAGCTTGAGGAAGCTACGGCCGGAAAGGTTAACACCCATGGTTTGATTCCTTTCGAAGAAATGAATTACGTAAGTATTAGTGGTGCCCGTTTAACGGGCGAAGCCGGTGCGGTTGTAGGGGGACCGCACCGGAAACGGAAAGACTTAGAGGTCCTCGCGCCAGAAGGGCATGCTCATGCAGCGCGGGCCGCCGCGGCCGCGGGAGAGCTCGGCGGAGGGCACGACGAGAAGGTCCAGGCCCTCCTTGTACAGCACGTCGTTGGTGACGGTGTTGCGGGCGTAGACGCAGATCTTGCCGGGCTCGACGCACAGGGTGTTGGAGCCGTCGTTCCACTGCTCGCGGGAGGCCGCGATCGGGTCGCCGCCGCCGCAGGGGATCAGCTTGACCTGGTCGACGCCGGTGGCGTCCTCCAGGACGTGCTCGAGGGTGTCCTCGATCAGGCGGATGTTCACGTCGCCCGGGTTCTTGCCGGCGGTCAGCTCGTAGACGCGCAGGGTGCCCATGATGGCGGGGTGGATCGTGAACTTATCGACGTCGATCTGGGTGAAGACCGTGTCGAGGTGCATGAAGGCGCGCGAGACCGGGATGTCGAAGGCCAGGATGCGCTCGACCTTGGAGTCGGAGTTCCAGAAGATGTTCTGGGCCATGACGTCGATAGCGGCGGCCTGGGTGCGCTGGGAGATGCCGACGGCGAGGGTCTTCTCGTTGATGTTCAGCACGTCGCCGCCCTCGGTGTGGAACTGGCAGTCGCGGCGGAAGTACAGCGAGACGTCCTTGTAGTCGGGGTGGTACTTGAAGATGTACTTGCCGTACAGGGTCTCGCGGTTGCGGGTGACCGAGTACATGCGGTTGAGGTTGACGCCCTCGCCGATGACCGCGAACGGGTCGCGGGTGAAGTAGAGGTTGGGCATCGGGTCGATGATCAGGTCGGACTCGGACTCGGAGTTGACCAGGGAGTCGAGGGTCGTGGACGCCGTGAGGGGCATGTCGATCTCGGCCTTGGTCATGCCGGCCATGGTCTTCTTGACGAACTCGAGGTTGTCCTCGATGGAGTCCAGCTTCTCGCGGACGATCTGCGGCATGTGCTGGCCGCGGATGCCGGCCTCGGCGATGTACTGGTCGGTGAACTCGGCGCGGGCGCCGGGGACCTGGTCGAACACCTCGGCGACGAGGTTCTCGAGATAGAGGACCTCCACGCCCTGGTCCCTCAGGATCTGGGCGAAGGTGTCGTGCTCCTGCTGCGCGACCTCCAGGAACGGGACGTCGTCGAACAGGAGTCGCTCGAGCTCGTCGGGCGGCAGGTTGAGGAGCTCGTCGCCGGGACGGTGCAGGCAGACCTTCCTGAGCTTGCCGATCTCGGAAGGCACGTGCAGACCTTTCGTCATGGCCTCCTACCTTTCTTTCGGGCCTTTCGGCCGAATCTCTCAGCGCCCTTCCATAGCGGACGCTGCTTGCTGACAGCTCTAGTTATATCCAAATTCCACCTGCAATTCCACCTCGCCCCCGAACGGTCAACAAAGTGCGATGAACGGTATATCGCATGAGATTCCCCCATAATGTACTTCGGCGTTCTAAAGTAACTTTTCTAAGGTAAACGCTCTTTTTTCCTAAAAACTATTTGCAATTGCATCTCTAAACTTTTGATTCAGAATTGCATAGCTAAATCGGTTTTATGTATATAAATGATGTTTGTTTACGTTTCCGCCTGCATTCAATGATATTCAGCTATCCATCATTCTTATTCACACTTACGTACCAATTGAGTGAGGATATAGACCGCTTGCAGACGAGCAGGGCGTCAGTCCTATGACTTGTCAGCGTAAGAAGTAGGTAAAGATACCGTTCACGCGATACGTCCGTGCCAGCGGTCGACTAAATTGAGACAATAGTGAATTAGAGTTAGGCTACCGTCCCTTGCGGGGACTGAACGGACAGATGCATATGCCGAGCAAAATCGAAAAAAAGCAAGCCGCTGCCAAGCTGCGCAAGCCGCCGCGTGATTTTTCGTATACGCAAAACCGAGAGCTTAGCTGGCTGCGCTTTGACAACCGCGTGCTTGACGAAGCCTTCGACGAGACCGTTCCGCTGTTCGAGCGTCTAAAGTTCGTGTCGATTTTCGAGTCCAACCTCGATGAATTTCTCATGGTGCGCGTGGGCGGCCTGTCCGATCTGGCAGAGCTCAAAAAGCAACCTGTCGACAACAAGAGCAATATGACCGCCTCCGAACAGGTCGATGCTGTCATGGCCGAAATGCCCGGGCTCCTTACCCGTTGGGAATCTATCTTTAAGAGCATCGAGGGCAAGCTCGACACCCTGGGCGTTCACCGCGCCCGCATCGATTCGCTTACGCCCGAGGAGCGCACTTTTGTAACCCGCTACTTCCAGGCCTACGTGTCGCCGGTCATCTCGCCGCTGGTCATTGACCCGCGCCACCCCTTCCCCAACCTGCGCAACGGCGCGCTCTATCTGGCCTGTGGTCTGGACGGCGCCACCGACGAGGAGAGCCTGCTGGGCCTTATCGAGATTCCCGCCTCGATGAACCGCGTGGTCGAGATCCCCTCGCCCACCGGCACCTACTCCTACATCTTGCTCGAGGACGTCATCCTCGCCTGCCTGGACAGCTGCTTTGGCTCCTATAAGCCGCTGGATCGTGCGCTGATCCGCGTCACCCGCAACGCCGACATCGATCCGGACGGCGAGGGCGTCGAAGAGGAAGAGGACTACCGCCAGCACATGAAGCGCATCCTCAAGAAGCGCCTGCGCCTGCAGCCGGTGGTGCTCGCCGTATCGGGCTCGCTCGAAAAGCCAACGCTCAAGACCATCCGCAAGGCGCTCGAGCTTTCGCGCCGCTCTGTCTTTACCTGCGATATCCCGCTCGACCTGGGCTACGTCTTTGGCATTGAGGGCAAGATTCCCGAGCACCTGCGCAACGAGCTGCTCTTTACGCCGTTTAGGCCGCAGCCCAATCCCACCATCGACATGACCCGCTCCATCCGCGAGCAGGTGCTGCAGCACGACAAGCTGCTCTTTTATCCCTACGAGGCCATGAACCCCTTCCTGGATCTGGTGCACGAGGCCGCCTACGACCCCGAGTGCATCTCGCTGCGCATCACGCTCTACCGCGTGGCCAAGCAGAGCCGCCTGTGCGAGTCGCTGATCGATGCTGCCGAGAACGGCAAAGAGGTCACGGTGCTCATGGAACTTCGTGCCCGCTTTGACGAGCAGAACAACATCGAGTGGGCCGAGCGCCTGGAAGAGGCCGGCTGCACCGTCATCTATGGTTCCGAGGGCTTTAAATGCCACTCAAAGATCTGCCAGCTCACCTATCGCGAGGGCATGGCGCTAACGCGCCTCACGCTTTTGGGCACCGGCAACTTTAACGAGAAGACGGCCAAACTCTACAGCGACTTTATGCTCATGACAGCCCATCCCGGCATCGGCGAGGACGCCAACCTGTTCTTCCGCAATCTGTCGCTGGGCA
>URNI01000077.1 GCA_900549135.1 uncultured Collinsella sp. | reverse complement strand
GGCAAGTCCAACAACGAGATCATGCACTTCTGCCAGTCCTTCATGACCGAGCTCTATCGCCACATTGGCCCCAACACCGACGTTCCCGCCGGCGACCTGGGCGTTGGCGGCCGCGAGGTTGCCTACCTGTTCGGTCAGTACAAGCGCCTGACCAACGAGTGGACCGGCGTCCTCACCGGCAAGGGCCTCTCCTTTGGCGGCTCGCTCGCCCGTACCGAGGCCACCGGTTACGGTCTGGCCTACTTTGTGGACGAGTACCTTAAGAGCCGCGGCGACTCCTTCGAGGGCAAGAACGTCGTCGTTCACGGCTCCGGCAACGTCGCTATCTACGCGGTCCAGAAGGTCACTCAGCTCGGCGGCAAGGTGCTCGCCTGCTCCGATACCCACGGCTGGGTCGAGGATCCCGACGGCATCGACTACACCGTGCTCGAGCACATCTACAACAAGAAGCGCTCTGGCCACGACAAGGGCGTTACGCTCGCTATGTACGTTGACGAGAAGCCCAACGCCGTGTGGCACGAGGGCGACGGCCGTGGCGTTTGGCAGCTGCCCTGCGACATCGCGCTGCCCTGCGCTCGCGAGAACACGCTGCTGCTCGAGGACGCCCAGGCGCTCGTCGCCAACGGCTGCAAGGTGGTCGGCGAGGGCGCGAACATGCCCACGACCATCGAGGCCACGACCTACTTCCAGGAGAACGGCGTTGCCTTTATGCCTGGTAAGGCTGCCAACGCCGGTGGCGTGCTCGTGTCCGGCCTGGAGATGAGCCAGAACGCCGAGCATCTGTTCTGGACCTTCGAGGAGGTCGACGGCAAGCTCGAGCAGCTCATGCGCGGCATGTTCCATAACGTGGACGACACCGCCAAGGAGTATGGCCAGGAGGGCAACTTTGTCATGGGCGCCAACATCGCCGGCTTCCTGAAGGTCGCCGACGCCATGCTCGCCCAGGGCGTCTGCTAAATCTTCGCTCGACATAGCATCGCAGAAGGCTCCCAGTCATTCCGGCTGGGAGCCTTTTTCTGTGGTGGTGAGGGTCGTGCGCCCTCGTTTGGTACACTTAGAAACACTGGTCAAGTGAAGAGATGGGGGAGAACGTGCTCAAGTTCGGTACCTACGTCCGTGTTGGAAACGCGGCCGAAGCCTATGAGCTCTTACAGAAGAACCGCAACAACAAGATTGTGGGCGGCGGCATCTGGATGCGCCTGGGTTCGCGTCGCGTGGCGACGGCGATTGACCTTTCGGCCTGCGGACTCGATCAGATCGAGGAGACCGAGACCGAGTTTCGCATCGGTGCCATGTGCACCCTGCGCCAGCTCGAGCGCCATGCCGAGCTCAACGCGCTTGTCAACCATGTCTTTGAGTTCGCCGTCCACGATATCGTGGGCGTGCAGCTGCGCAATACCGCCACGGTGGGCGGCAGCATCTACGGCCGCTTTGGTTTTTCGGACGTGCTCTCGGCCTTTTTGGCGCTCGACTCGTACGTTGAGCTGACGGGTGCCGGCCGCGTGCCGCTCGCCGAGTTCGTGGACATGGGCTACGTGCGCGACGTGATCGAGCACGTGGTGGTCGTCAAGCACGATTACCGTGCGAGCTACGAGGCCGTGCGCAAGGCCGCGACCGACTTCCCCTCGCTCAATGTCACCGCTGCCTGGTGGGACAACAGCTGGCATGTCACCGTGGGCGCCCGCCCGCTGCGCGCGACCCTGCTGCAGGGCGAGGCATGCGGCCTTACCGCCGAGCAGCCTTCCGAGGACGAGCTTCGCGCCCTGGCCGCATCCGTGCGATCGCTGAGTTACGGCACCAACCTGTGGGGCTCGGCCGACTACCGCCGTCGCATCTCGGCCCCGCTGGCGATTCAGGCTGTGCGCCGCGCCGCCGGCATCGAGCTTTCGGCCGCGCTTGCCCGCGAGCTCGAGACCGTGCAAGTGCCTAAGTTTGCCACGGACGAGTATTCCTGCCGCCGCGTGCCCGGCGTCGATTCTAGCGAGGTGCGCTAATGGCTGCCAAACTCATCGATCTTTCCTTTACGCTCAACGGCCGCAAGGTCAAGGTTCAGATTGCCCCCGATACCATGCTCTTTGTGCTGCTGCGCGAGCAGGGCTGCGCGTCGGTGCGCTGCGCCTGCGAGACCACCAACTGCGGTCTGTGCACGGTGTGGCTCGATGGCGACCCGGTGCTGAGCTGCTCGGTTCCCGCCGCTCGCGTCGAGGGCCACACCATCACCACGCTCGAGGGCCTCAAGGCCGAGTCCGAGGCGCTCGCCCGGGCGATGGCTGCCGAAGGTGCCGAGCAGTGCGGTTTTTGCGCCCCCGGCCTCATCATGAACGTGCTGGCGCTCGCCCGCGCCGCCAAGGAGGACCCGAGCCTCGTCGTCACGCGCGAGGAGCTCTCGCGTCAGCTCGCTGGCAACCTCTGCCGCTGCAGCGGCTACGAGAGCCAGCTGCGTGCCATCGTGCGCTTTCTCAACGAGTCAGGCGTGCAGGTGGGCTTTGAGATGCCCGAGCTGCCGGTCAACGACACCAGCTGCGACGGTGTCTCCTACAAGCAGATCACTCACAAGCAGCCCAAGAAGGACTCGAAGGCCCTGCTCGAGGGCCGTCCCGTCTACACGGGCGACCTGGTGCCCGCCGGCGCGCTCATTGTCAAACTCAAGCGCAGCCCCTATGCCCGCGCCAAGATCCGCTCCATCGACACGTCTCGCGCCCTGAAGGTACCCGGCGTGGTGGGCGTCTACACCTACGAGGACGTGCCCCAGCGTCGCTTTACCATTGCCGGTCAGAGCTATCCGCAGCCGAGTCCTTACGACCGCCTGATTCTCGAGAACCTCGTCCGTTACCAAAACGAGGAGGTGGCGATCGTTGCCGCCGAGACCGAGGAGGCCGCCGACAAGGCGCTCAAGCTCATCAAGGTCGACTACGAGGTGCTCGAGCCGCTGCTCGACTTTACCCAGGCACTCGATAACGACATCGTGGTCCACCCCGAGGGCGACGTGACCTTTATGTTCCCGCAGGGCGGCGATGTTTCGCGCAACCTGGTTTGCAGCGGTACCAGCGATTTTGGCGACTTGGACGAGGTCTTCGCCCAGAGTGACATCGTCTTCACCCGCACCTACACCAGCCAGGCCACGCAGACCGCGCCCATGGAGACCTTCCGCGCCTTCGCGACGACCGACGCGTTCGGGCGCATCTCGGTGACCACCTCTACGCAGGTGCCCTTCCACGTGCGTCGCATGGTCGCGCAGTCGCTCGACATTCCGCAGTCGCAGGTGCAGGTCATCAAGCCGCGTATCGGTGGCGGCTTTGGCTCCAAGCAGACGGGCTGCTGCGAGATCTTCGTGGCGTTCGTGACGCAGCAGACCGGCCGCCCGAGCTACTGCTGCTATACCCGCGAGGAGACCATCACCGCGGGCAACTCGCGCCACCAGATGCAGATGACCGTTAAGCTAGGCGCCATGAACGACGGCACCATCACGGCCATCGATCTGCACACGCTGTCCAACGCCGGTGCGTACGGCGAGCACGCCACCACGACGATCGGCCTCTCGGGCCACAAGAGCCTGCCCATCTACAACCATGTGAAGGCGAGCCGCTTTAGCTGGGACGCCGTCTACACCAATACCAACCGCGGTGGCGCGTATCGCGGCTACGGTGCCACCCAGGGCCAGTTTGCCGTGGAGAGCGCCGTCAACGAGCTCGCCGACATGCTTCACATGGACCCCGCCGACCTGCGCCTTAAGAACATCGTGCGCGAGGGCGAGATCATGCCGCAGTACTACAACGAGAAGCTCAACGCCTGCGCGCTCGACCGCTGCCTGCTGCGCGCGATGGACATGATCGGCTGGCGCGATAAGCCGCTGGCCGTCGACCTGGGCGACCGCGTGCGCGCCCTGGGCTGCGCGCTCACCATGCAGGGATCGGGCATTTCCAACGTGGATATCGCCGGCATCGACATGCGCCTGGAAGAGGATGGATTCATTACCATCGGCACCGGCGCCACCGATAACGGCATGGGCGTCGATACGATCCTGGCGCAGATTGCCGCCGAGGAGCTGGGCGTTGAGAGCTCGCTTATCGTGGTGCGCGGCGTGGACACCGATGTGTCGCCGTTCGATGCCGGCTCGTACGCGAGCTCGGGCACGTACGTGACGGGCCTGGCGGCCAAGAACGCCGCGACCGAGCTGCGCGAGAAGATTTGCGCCAAGGCAGCCCAGATGTGGGACGTGGACGCCGCCGACGTGGTCTTCGATGGTCAGTACGTGCGCCTGTCCGACGAGCGCGCCGCCCGCGAGCAGAACCGCTACCTCACGCTGCGCGACTTTGCCAACCTGTGCGTTAAGAACATCGCGGGCGGCGACGCGCTCACCTCGCATGCCTCTGCCTGCCTGCCCGTTTCGCCTCCGCCGTTTATGGCCGGCATTGCCGAGGTCGAGGTCGACAAGGCCACCGGCAAGGTGACCGTGGTGGACTACGCGGCGGCTGTGGACTGCGGCACCGTGATCAACGAGGCGCTCGCGCGCGTCCAGGCCGAGGGCGGCATTGCCCAGGGCATCGGTCATGCGCTCTACGAAATCGTCGAGCACGATGACCGCGGCCGCCTGCGCACCGGCAACTTTATGAGCTACAAGCTGCCCACGCGCCTGGATATCGGCAGCATTCGCGTGGCCTTTGAGCCGAGCTACGAGCCGACGGGCCCGTTTGGCGCCAAGTCGATCGGCGAGGTCGTCATCAACACGCCGCTCGCCGCCGTGGCCTCGGCAGTGGCGCACGCCACCGGACACCAGGTCCGCTCGCTTCCGATCACGCCCGAGAAGGCCCTGCTGGGGGAGTAGCGGGTCAGCGAACAAGTCGCAATTGGCGGGGCGGGGCAACTCGCCCCGCCTTTTGCACTCGTGGTGAGGTCGTGAGCCTGCAAAAGGTGTGCGTGCGCTTGTCGTTCGTATCTGCTATCATTCCTAGTCTGTGCGCTCATGCGGGCGTGGCGGAATTGGTAGACGTGCCAGATTTAGGTTCTGGTGGGATTCCCGTGAAGGTTCGAGTCCTTTCGCCCGCACCAACGCACCTGCGTCGGCTCCTGCCGTCGCGACTCTTTGTTGCATAAAGGTACCAGCACCTCAGATAAGCTGGGCAGTATGAGGAGGAACGTGTTGAACATCACCGCTTCTGACGTCAAGGACGCCAAGCTCACCGCTACGGTCACCATCCCGGCCGCCGACGTCGACGCCGCGATCAAGAAGGCCTACAAGGACACCGCTAAGAAGTACCGCTTCCCGGGCTTCCGCGCCGGCAAGGCTCCCCGTCCGGTCATCGACTCCGCACTTGGCGCCGAGGCTACCCTCGCTCAGGCCACCAACGACCTGATCGCCGCCAACGAGCCCGTCGTCCTCAACGAGCTGGACATCGTCCCCACCAAGAACGGTGACTACAAGGAGCTCGACCTCGCCAAGGATCACGAGGACTACACCTACACCGTCGAGTTCTCCCTGCGTCCTGCTGCCGAGCTCTCCTCCTTCGACGCCGTCGAGATCGAGATGCCTCCCGCGGAGGTCACCGAGTCCGAGATCAACAACCAGGTCGAGATGCTCCTCAACTACCGTGCCACCTTCGAGGACGTCGAGGGTCGCGCCGTCGAGGCCGAGGACTACGTCACTGTCGACCTCAAGGCCGTCGAGAACGCCGACAACTTCGCTGCCGAGGGCCGCATGCTCATCGCCGGTAGCGACAGCAACCCCAAGGAGTTCAACGAGGCCCTGATCGGCGCCAACGTTGACGACGTCAAGACCGTCACCTGGACCGACGAGGTCGAGGAGGGCGAGGAGGCCGAGACCCACACCGTCGAGGTCACCGTCAAGGGCATCAAGGTCCGCAACACCCCCGAGCTCACCGACGAGCTCGTCAAGTCCGACTTTGGCTTCGACAGCATCGACGCTATGCGCGACGCCATCAAGATCGAGATCGAGCAGGACAAGGCTTCCCGCCTGCCGGCCGAGAAGGAGAACCGTTGCGTCTCCGCTCTCGCTGAGCGTTTGCAGCTCGACGAGATGGACGCCGACTACGAGCAGTCCGTCTTTGAGGAGCTTGGCCAGAACTTCCTGTCCAACCTCGCTGCCCGCGGCATGACCCTGGACACCTGGCTGCCCGCTTCCGGTCTGACCATGGAGCAGTTCATCGGCGACCTGCACAAGCAGGCCAACGACGTTGCCCGTGAGTCCCTGGCGCTCGACGCCCTCGCCCGCGAGCTCAAGATCGAGGTCACCGAGGACGACATCAACGCCGAGTTTGAGAAGGCCGGCGTCAAGGACGTCGAGGCTTCCAAGGCCGAGTTCATCG
Source organism: uncultured Collinsella sp. (assembly GCA_900549135.1). Lineage (GTDB taxonomy): Bacteria > Actinomycetota > Coriobacteriia > Coriobacteriales > Coriobacteriaceae > Collinsella. The sequence continues at coordinate 2,523 of URNI01000077.1, read as the reverse complement.
CCGATGGCCGCATGCCTGCCGTCCGCGAGTCCATCCGTCGCTCCAAGGCCGTCGACCACCTGGTCGAGAACGCCAAGGTGACCGAGGTCGACGAGACCGCCAAGGACGCCGAGTAATTCTCGCCACCTTGCCCGCGAGCGCATGCGTGCGCCCGTGATGGGGTAAAGTTATACACCGGTTATCCGGTTGCTTCGTACGGTGCCAGCCAATGCATAGCATGCGGGCACCGTACGTTTATCTAGAACCAATTTGGTCCGCAAGAGAGAAATGGAGATGCGTATGATCGCTAAGTTCGATTCCGCCCTCGTGCCATACGTTATCGAGCAGACACCGCGCGGCGAGCGCAGCTACGATATCTATTCGCGCCTGCTCAACGACCGCATCATCTTCTTGGGCGAGGAGATCAACTCCGTCAGCGCCAACCTGGTCGTTGCCCAGCTGCTGCATCTTGAGAGCCAGGATGCCGAGAAGGATATCTCGCTCTATATCAACTCGCCCGGTGGCGAGGTTTACTCCGGCCTGGCGATTCTGGACACCATGAACTTCATTAAGCCGCAGGTCTCCACCATCTGCGTCGGTATGGCCGCGTCCATGGCTGCCGTGCTGCTTTCGGCCGGCGCCAAGGGCAAGCGCTTCTGCCTGCCGCATTCCAAGGTTATGATTCACCAGCCCAGCGGCGGTGCCCAGGGCCAGCAGACCGAGATCGAGATCGTTGCCGAGGAGATTAAGAAGACCCGCCGCGAGCTCAACCAGATCCTGTCCGACGCCTCGGGCCAGCCCATCGAGAAGGTCCAGGCCGATACCGAGCGCGACAACTACCTGACCGCTGCCGAGGCCCTCGACTACGGCCTGATCGACCGTATCGTCACCTCGCGCGACCTTGCCGCGAAGGACGCCTAGGATGGCCGGTAACATGCAGGACAACTTTGACGAGAACGGCAACCCCATCCGCTGCTCCTTTTGCGGAAAAGAGCAGGGCCAGGTCCGTCGCCTCGTAAAGGGCCCGACCAACATCTTTATCTGTGACGAGTGCGTCGCCGCCTGTTCCGAGATTCTGGAGGAGTCGCTGGCTTCTGACTTTATGGACGCTGCCCGCAACGGCAAGCTGCCGGGCTTCCTCAACGACCACGGCCAGGCTGCATCCCAGCCCGCCGCGGACCCCGAGACCGAGGGTTTTGAGCTCGAGGACGATCGCCAGGTCATCACGCACGTGCCGACGCCGCACGAGATTTATGACGAGCTCTCGGCCTATGTCATGGGTCAGGAGGACGCCAAGCGCGCCATGTCGGTGGCCGTGTACAACCACTATCGCCGCGTGATCGAGGGCGGCGCCGCGGTGTCTGCCTTTGACGACGGCGTTGACTCGCAGTTCGACGATGATATGGACGAGGTGGAGCTCGCCAAGTCCAACATTTTGCTGCTCGGTCCCACCGGTACCGGCAAGACCCTGCTCGCCCAGACGCTTGCGCGCATCCTCGAGGTGCCGTTTGCCATCGCCGATGCCACCGCGCTCACCGAGGCCGGTTATGTGGGCGAGGACGTGGAGAACATCCTGCTCAAGCTCATCAATGCTGCCGATGGCGACATTGAGCGCGCGCAGGTGGGCATTATCTACGTGGACGAGATCGACAAGATCGCCCGAAAGGCCGAGAACCTCTCTATTACCCGCGATGTTTCGGGCGAGGGCGTTCAGCAGGCGCTGCTGAAGATCCTTGAGGGCACGGTGGCAAGCGTTCCGCCCACCGGCGGTCGCAAACATCCCCAGCAGGAGCTGCTACAGATCGACACGACCAACATCCTGTTCATCTGCGGTGGTGCCTTTGTGGGTCTGGATAAGATCATTGCCGATCGCGTGGGCAACAAGGGCGTGGGCTTTAACTCCGAGATCGCCGGCCCCACCTCGGTCGACGAGAATGACCTGCTGCGTCAGGTGCTCCCGCAGGACCTCAACGCTTTTGGCATGATCCCCGAGTTCGTGGGCCGTACGCCCGTCGTCACCCAGACGCAGGCGCTCGACGAGGACGACCTGGTGTCGATCCTGACCGATCCCAAGAACGCCGTGGTGCGTCAGTACCGCAAGATGTTCCAGCTCGAGGACGTCGATCTTGAGTTTGAGGACGCCGCCCTGCACGAGATCGCCCGCATGGCGCTTGCCCGCAAGACCGGCGCCCGCGGTCTACGCGCCATCTGCGAGGACGTTCTGCAGCAGACGATGTTCGACCTCCCCAGCGAGGAGGGCGTTGCCAAGGTCATCGTAACCGAAGCAGCCGTAAAGGGCGAAGAACAGCCCCAGCGCATCTACGGCTAGACCTGCCTAAAACGTGTTTGTAAATAGCCTCCGACCACCCGCGGTCGGAGGCTATTTTATATATGCGCAATAACCCCAACTACCTGTGTTATTCTGTGTGTTTGTTTAAGCCTCAGCGAAGTCATATCAGACTGAAGTAATCGATACCTAAGGGGAGGAATGCAGGCCCTGGCGGGCCTACATTCCTCCCCGGCGGGACAGGGAGAGATATATGG
>URNI01000076.1 GCA_900549135.1 uncultured Collinsella sp. | reverse complement strand
CGAGGATATCTGTTCGTAGATGGGCTTATCGCTCGAATTGGATAGGATGATGTCCACAGCGGCTCCTTAGCTGTTGGGCTACACGTGTATATAACCGGTAAGCACAGTATATATACACTATGCACAGTTATGCAAGAGGTAAATAGGGATTGTCCGCTCGTTCGTTCATCTCAATCTGTAACATCTGGAACCGATTTGGACGGCTACCTGTTATAGATTGAGATTTTGCTGGCGGGCCCCACCTAGTTGTCTCAATCTGTAACAACTGGAGAAGTTATTGGCTGCTAGATGTTACAGATCGAGACATTGGCCACCCGTCTATCCTTATATCTCAATCTGTAACAGATTGGGGAGAAAATGTTCTCTAGACGTTACAGATCGAGACAAAGGCCGGACCGGCTCTAGTCATCCACGCTCGGTCAAGCCAGGAAGCCCCGATCTCGACCTATATATAGGTGCAAATAGGCTGTTATCGAAGTTCGATTCTGAAGGTGTACTCTACTACACCAAAGTGTTACCTCGGGAAATGTCACCTCAGTATCCAAAACCACCGTCCTTCATATCCAAACTCAATAAAACCGCAGGTCACGGCTATATAGATACGCCCGGCACCGTGTATCTAGAGGTTTTCGTTGACAGCCCCCAAGGTTGCATCGTATTATCTTTTTCGTTCGCGGGGGCGGCGGTCCAAAAGACCAAAGGACCTGCGGATACTTGAACGATTGGGAGTTTGCCCGAGTGGTTAATGGGGACGGGCTGTAAACCCGTTGGCTCTGCCTACATAGGTTCGAATCCTATAGCTCCCACCCGTCAAGTGCCTGTATAGCTCAGTCGGTAGAGCACTTCGTTGGTAACGAAGAGGTCACCAGTTCAAGTCTGGTTGCAGGCTCCATCCGGCGGTGTAGCTCAGTTGGTTAGAGCACACGGTTCATACCCGTGGCGTCACTGGTTCGAATCCAGTCACCGCTACCATAGGTAACACGGTGGCTTCTCAATAGTATGTTGAGAGGCCACTATGGTATAAAGGCAAAGTCCCGTCCGGGGACGACCTGTTTAGAGGAGGGCTTTATGGCCAAAGAGAAGTTTGAGCGCACTAAGCCGCATGTTAACATCGGCACCATTGGTCACGTCGACCACGGCAAGACCACGCTGACCGCTGCCATCACCAAGGTTCTCTCCGAGACCGAGGGCTGCAAGGCTGACTTCACTGCGTTCGAGAACATCGACAAGGCTCCCGAGGAGCGCGAGCGCGGCATCACGATCTCCGTCTCCCACGTCGAGTACGAGACTGCTGCCCGTCACTACGCTCACGTTGACTGCCCGGGCCACGCTGACTACGTCAAGAACATGATCTCCGGTGCTGCTCAGATGGACGGCGCTATCCTGGTCATCGCCGCTACCGACGGCCCCATGGCTCAGACCCGCGAGCACATCCTGCTCGCCCGTCAGGTCGGCGTTCCCTACATCGTCGTCTTCCTGAACAAGTGCGACATGGTCGACGATGACGAGCTCATCGACCTCGTCGAGATGGAGACCCGTGAGCTCCTCTCCGAGTACGATTTCCCCGGCGACGACATCCCCGTCATCCGTGGTTCCGCTCTGGGCGCTCTCGAGGGCGACGCCAAGTGGATGGACGCTATCCGCGAGCTCATGAAGGCCGTCGACGAGTACATCCCGACGCCTGCTCGTAACAACGACCTCCCCTTCCTGATGGCCGTTGAGGACGTTATGACCATCTCCGGCCGTGGTACCGTTGCTACCGGCCGTGTCGAGCGCGGTGAGCTCAAGCTCAACGAGCCCGTCGAGATCGTCGGCATCAAGGATACCCAGAACACCGTCGTTACCGGTATCGAGATGTTCCGTAAGTCCATGGACTTCTGCGAGGCTGGCGACAACGTCGGTCTGCTGCTCCGCGGCATCAAGCGCGAGGACATCGAGCGCGGCCAGGTTCTCTGCAAGCCCGGTTCGGTTACCCCGCACACCAAGTTCACCGGCGAGATCTACGTTCTGACCAAGGAGGAGGGCGGCCGTCACACCCCGTTCTTCGATGGTTATCGTCCTCAGTTCTACTTCCGTACCACCGACGTTACCGGTACGGTCAAGCTCCCCGAGGGCACCGAGATGGCTATGCCTGGTGACCACATCACCATCGAGGGCGACCTCATCCACCCGATCGCCATGGAGGAGGGCCTGCGCTTCGCTATCCGCGAGGGTGGCCACACCGTCGGTTCGGGCATCGTCTCCACGATCATTGAGTAAATTAGCTCTTTGATATAGCTGACTTAGAGAACCCGGCACTTATATGGGTGCCGGGTTCTTTCTGCAATGGATATTGAGCCGTTGCTGGTGTCGAGAAGATCGATAATGGTCCTGGATGCATCGTCGATTAGATCTCGATGGCTTCATTGATGTGTTCCAAATATGAATGGATCCACCGAGAACCAATTGACTCGAGGTTTTCATTGACAGCACTTACGTGGAGCTGATAAAGTAACAACTCGTGCCCGTACGGGGCGGAAATGAAAGGTTCAGGATACATGCGTACTCTAGTTACTCTTGCGTGCACTGAGTGCAAGCGCCGCAACTATACGACCACCAAGAACAAGTCGACCATGCCTGATCGTATGGAGATCAAGAAGTATTGCCCCTGGTGCCGTCACCACACGCTGCACAAAGAGACTCGCTAGTCTCTAGTCACATACGCCAGTAGTTCAATTGGTAGAGCATCGGTCTCCAAAACCGAGTGTTGAGGGTTCGAGTCCTTCCTGGCGTGCCAGTCATTATTCCGTAAGCTCCCACTTGGGGGCTTACGGTTTACTCATGTATAAGCGCATTGCGCGGAGGTAACCCAAATGGCCAACAAGAAGAACAAGAAGAAGGCTCAGCAGCCGGCACCTGCCAACAAAGCTGCCGCCAACTCCAAGGTTGAGGCCAAGAAGGCCGTTGCCAAGAAGAACGAGAAGGCTGCGAAGTCCAAGAAGAACGAGAAGCCTGGTTTCTTCGCCCGCACCAAGAAGTATTTCGCTTCGGTCAAGTCCGAGATGAAGCGTGTCACGTGGCCCGATAAGAAGGAGCTCGTGAACTACTCGGTCGTCGTCTGTGCTTCTCTGGTCGTCGTCGGCGTCGTCATCGCTCTGCTCGATGCTGGCTTTGGCGAGGCTCTTGCTCTGTTCTCTGGATTGAGGGGCTAAACCATGTCTAAGCGTTGGTACGTCGTTCACACTTACTCTGGATACGAGAACCGCGTTAAGTCCGATCTCGAGCATCGCATCGAGACTATGGGCATGCAGGACCGTATCTTTGATATCGAGATTCCTATGGAGCGCGTCACCGAGATTAAAGAGGGTGGCAAGCGCGAGACCAAGGATTCCAAGATTTTCCCGGGTTATGTCCTGGTCCGCATGGAGATGGATGACGATGCTTGGACGTGTGTTCGTAACACGCCTGGCGTCACCGGTTTCCTAGGCGGCAACGGCAAGCCCGCTCCGCTTTCCCGCGAAGAGTACAATAAGATGACTCGTCGTCCCGGTAAGGGCGATTCGCCCAAGCGCACCTCGGTTGATATTCAGGTCGGCACGTCCGTCCGCGTCACCGATGGCCCGCTTACCGACTTTGATGGCAAGGTCTCCGAGGTTAACACCGAGGCTGGCAAGCTCAAGGTCGCGCTGATGATCTTTGGCCGCGAGACGCCGGTCGAGCTCGACTTTAACCAGGTCGCTGTCATCGCTTAAGTTTTCGTCCGTTCGCGCGAGCGTGCTTCTTCTGTGACTGCTCATCTCAGGAGTGCTTCTAACACGTGCGTGCTTACGATATAGCAAGTACTTCACACTCGTGATTCGAAAGGAATGACCATGGCTGAGAAGAAGGTTGCCAACGTCATTAAGCTCCAGATTCCTGCTGGTGCAGCTAACCCCGCTCCTCCCGTCGGCCCCGCCCTGGGCGCTGCTGGCGTGAACATCATGCAGTTCTGCCAGGCCTTTAACGCCGAGACGCAGGACAAGAAGGGCGACATCATCCCCGTTGAGATCTCTGTCTACGAGGATAAGTCCTTCTCCTTCATCACCAAGACCCCGCCGGCGGCTCACCTTATCAAGAAGGAGCTGAACCTCAAGTCTGGTTCCGCTAAGCCCCAGGCTGACAAGGTTGGTCAGCTCTCCCAGGAGCAGCTCACCAAGATCGCCGAGATCAAGATGCCGGACCTCAATGCCAACGACATTGACGCCGCCAAGAAGATCATCGCCGGTACCGCCCGCTCCATGGGCGTCACCATCGCTGAGTAGCGATTTCTTTAGGTAATGACGGGTGCCCCGACCGGGGCGCCCGTTATATGTGTGCAATAGGGCACACAATACGATGTGGGAGGGCTCACGCCCGTTTAACCACAGGAGGTAATGCACATGGCTAAGCATGGTAAGAGCTATAACGCCGCTGCCGAGAAGATCGACCGCGCCACGCTCTACACCCCCCTTCAGGCTGCCAAGCTCATCAAGGAGCTCGACACCGCCAAGTTCGATGAGACCGTCGAGGCCCACTTCCGTCTGGGCATCGATACTCGTAAGGCTGACCAGAACATCCGTGGTTCCATCTCCCTGCCCTACGGCACCGGCAAGACCGTTCGTGTTGCCGTCTTCGCCGAGGGCGAGAAGGCCCGCGAGGCCGAGGCTGCCGGCGCCGACATCATCGGTTCCGACGAGCTCGTCGCCCAGATTCAGAAGGGCGAGATCAACTTCGACGCCGCTATCGCTACGCCGAACATGATGGCCAAGGTTGGCCGCATCGGTAAGATCCTTGGTCCCCGTGGCCTCATGCCGAACCCCAAGCTCGGCACTGTGACCATGGACGTCGCCAAGATGGTCTCCGAGCTCAAGGCTGGCCGCGTTGAGTACCGCGCCGACCGCTACGGCATCTGCCACGTGCCCCTGGGCAAGAAGTCCTTCTCTGAGCAGCAGCTCGTCGAGAACTACGCTGCCCTGTACACCGAGATTCTGCGCGTCAAGCCCTCTTCTGCTAAGGGCAAGTACGTCAAGTCCATCTCCGTGTCTTCCACCATGGGCCCTGGCGTCAAGGTCGATCCCGCTGTCCAGCGTGACTTCCTGGCTGAGTAACTGCTAGTTACTGCCTGAGTACAGCAAGCATTGCTAAAGAAACCCGGTTCTGCCTTTTGCAGGACCGGGTTTCTTGCTATCGCGTCAAAAGCACCACAAAGGGGACAGTGTCCCCTTTATGGTGGTTACCAGGGTGTTCTGGCTGTTGAGGACTCGATAGCATCGTGGCGTTTGAGCTCGCGGCGCATGGTTTGCGAATTGAGCCAGGCTGCCTGCCAGCCACGGATGGGGTAGCGCGTCTGGTCGAGCTCAAACTGCGTATAGCCGCAGGCGTTGATGATCGTCGTTCCACACACATGCTGACGCTCGCGCTGAAAATCGCAACCGTAGCTTTGGTGCACATGCCCGTGCACCATGTAGTCGGGATTCCAGGATTCGAGTGCTGTGTTAAAGCACTCGAATCCTCGATGCGGCAGATCGTCCAGATCACCCATACCGGCGGCGGGTGCATGGGTAAGCAGAATGTCGCACCCGTCGACCATCCTAACCTTACGCGACAGCTTACGCATGCGCTTGGACATCTCGCGTTCGGTGTACATGTTGGCGCCGTCGCGATAACGCATGGACCCGCCAAGGCCCGCAATGCGAATCCCTCGGTACGTGTACACGCTGTCTTCCACGCAGATACATCCGCCCGGTGCATGACGTGCGTAGCGGTCATCGTGATTGCCGCGCACGTAGATGAGCGGTTTGTTGATGACCGTAACCAAAAACTCAAGATAGTCCGGGTCCAGATCGCCGGCGGACAAAATCAGGTCGACTCCCTCAAAGCGTTCCTTGCGAAAGCACTCCCAAAGGCATCGTTCTTCGGTATCGGCTATTGCAAGGATTTTCATAGGGCAGGGACTTTCGGCTCATCGTCGAGCTGCGGAATGGTGCCTACCACGTTGTCCGCCAGCCAATTCATCTCGACAATCTGCGTGCTCGGCAGCGGAGGGAAGCCTTCGATCTGTACCACGCCGTTCTGGCTGTGGAGCTCGCCGCCAAAGGGGTTGATGGATCCCTCGACAATGCCGTTGCGGAGCAACTGCACGAGTTTGCGCGTCTGGTAGGGAAGGCCCGGAGCGTAACGGATGTCGATAACGCCGGAGCTCATGCCGTACCAGTAGTTGACGGCGCGCACTTGGTTTTCGTCGCTGGTCTCGTCCCACGTGCCGTGCAGAAGGCTGCGAACGATGAGCTCGTAGTAACGGCCCCAGTTCCATACGGGCATGGCGATGCCGGTGACTTTGCCGTCGACCAAGCGGTGAAGCCCGTAGGCCGTTGGGTCTTCGAGCGACTTTGACATGTCAGCGCCGGTCATGACGCTCACGCCTTCGCGGCACATGGCCTCGGCGAGACCTCCAGCGGGCACATCGCCCCAGGTCAGGATAATTTGCGCGCGCGGGTCGAGCAGCGAGGCGCCAATCGCAAAGGCGTTGATCTCGCTGAGTGCGCCCGAGGCGAAGACCGACGCGTGGTAACCGATGCGGTGGTTGTCCGCCATGCTGGCCGCGAGGGCGCCCAGCAGAAACTTGGCCTCGTACATCTTGCCAAAGTACGAACGGACGCTTTGGTGGGGAAGGCCGATAGAGCAGTTAAGGAACCGAACCTGGGGATACTCAACGGCAGCTCTGAGCGTGTATTCCATCAGGCGGTGCGAGGTCGAGAAGATGACGTTGTCTCCATGTTTGACAGCCGTTTCCACGGCGGCGTAGAACACATCCGGATCGTGACAGTCCTCGAACGCCTCGGTGCACACGATACCGCCAAAGTGCTCATCGAGATACTGACGCCCTTGGTCGTGCAGGCTGTCCCAGCTCGACGTCGCACAGGGGAACTCATGGATAAAGGCGATGCGCAGGGGGTTGGCCGTCGAGTAGACGGTCTTGCCCATAAAGAAGTTGAGCACGCCAGCGGCGGACTTGGCGGGCGTTTCTTCCTCGTCGACGCTCGGTGCTTCGACAAGATCGACCTTGTCCTCGTCATTTTTGCCGGCAATGACCAGCTCGCGCCAAATCTTGCACAGGCGGTTTACGACGATATCCGTCGGCGTATCCAGCAGGCGGTCCTGGTTGTACACATTGAGGTACACGAGCATGGCGTCGGCAGGCGTAATGTCCAGGTGGTCGCCGCCTGCGCGAAGGTAGGCGCGCTTAAAGAGCAGGAAGGTGTGGCGTAGGTAGTCGACCTTTTTCTGCGGCCATTTTTCGATAAGGTTCTGACCGAGCATCTTGGCGAGCGTTTCGTAGCTTCCCTCACGCGAGAACTCGATCTCGTATAGGGGGCAGACGCGCCAAAACGCGCAGAATTCACCATACAGGCGGCTTTCGACGGAATCCCATGTGCCGGGGTAGAGACGGCTGACCCTGGCCGAAACCGTTGGAGCGTCCAGGAATTTGAGGACACTGACGCGTTTGTTGCCTTCCTGGACATAGAACCGATGCATGAACTCGGTGACGATGACGGGGTCGCGATAGCCCTCGGTCACCTGGATGTCGTAGAGGTTGGACCACTTGCGGGCGAACTCGGTGCTAAACGGAAGCAGGGGCATAAAGTTACACGAAAAGGCGGACTGACGGCCCTTGGTGACCGTGCCGACGACCATTTCGAGCGGAATATCCCGCAGGCCGACATTCTCTCGCTGACCTAAGGGGAGCTGAGCAACCAAGCTATCGAGGTCCGTAAGGTATGGATGCTCGCTTTGGCTAATGGCGCGTCGACGTCCTTGCTCGCCGCGCTTGCGTGCTTGACGATAGGCCTCTTCCATAATGTTGCTCCCTTAGTCGTTTAAACAACTATATGAACCATGGTACCACGAATGAAAACCACTACAAAGATGCCTGTCCCCTTTGCGGTGGTTTAGGCGATGATGGGGGCGATGGCGCGGATGCAGGCGTCGGCTGCCGTGAAAGTAGTGCTGTCGTCGCTGACGATAAAGATGATCTTTCCTTTGATGCCAAAGTCGCCGATTTCGCTAAAGAGTACGTAGGGCTCCTTGTCAAAGCCCGAGATGGGCGAGACGGCCGTTTTGGTTGCGCTCGTGAGCTCGTCTGCCAGCACGTCAAGGGAAGCCCACTTAGACGTGTCCTTTACGGCAACGGGCACGGCCACGCGTCCAAAGGGCATCAAATGCACGAGCGTGTTCTTGGAGATGTTGGAGTTGGGCACAATGATGGTCTGTCCACAGGCATCTTCGATGGTCGTGTGGCGCCAGGTGATGTCCTGGACCACGCCCGACACGCCGCCGACCTCGATATTGTCGCCGGGTTTGATGATGCCCATAAAGGTCACTTGCATGCCGCCGATAAGGTTTGACAGCGTGTCCTGAAAGCCGAGCGAGATGGCGATGCCGCCGACGCCAAGAGCGGCGACGAGCGCGTTTGCGTTAATGCCAAAGCAGTTGTCGAGGATAAAGCTGCCGCCGATCATCCAAATGACGGCGCGCGCGATGTTGATGAAGATACTCGATGCCGGAAGCGGGTTATCGTCTCGGTTAAGCAGATGGTTCAGGGTCTTGGATACGACCTTGGCGGCGACGGCGGTGCCTATCGCCAAGATGACGGCCCAGATGATGTTGTGGACCCATCGTTGTGCAAAGAAATGAAGAATCGGCTCAAACAATTCCATGTAGGGAAACCTCCTAATGATCGTCCAACCATGATACCCACCAAGAAGCCCGTCCGATCAAATTGAACTGCGCCCCAAATCTTGGACGCCCTAAATAGCGACTAGTTGGAGTGGGAAGGATAAACTGGACTTTCTTTTAAGGATCCTCAAGCGTATTGCC
>URNI01000075.1 GCA_900549135.1 uncultured Collinsella sp. | reverse complement strand
AGGCCGTGCGCGACATGGGCTACATGCCCGAGCAGGTGCAGGACTTCTACCCCACACCGTCCACTATGTCGACCTGCATGTACTACACCGGCGTGGACCCGCGCACCATGAAACCGATCTATGTGGCGCGCGACCCGCATGAGAAGGCCATGCAACGCGCGCTCATCCAGTATCGCAAGCCCGAGAACTACAAGCTGGTACGCGAGGCACTGGAAAAGGCTGGCCGTCGCGACCTGATCGGCTACACCAAGCATTGCCTGATTCGCCCCGTGCCGCCACGCCCGGGCGAGACGTCTGCCGGCGGCGGACACGGCACTGGCAAGAAGGGCGGTAAGGCCCACGGTGGCGCCGCCGGCAAGGGACCCAAAAGCAGCAAGGGCCACGGCGGCATGTCGCGCGCGCAGAACACTGCCGGTCGCAATCGCGCGGCACAGGGCCGCCAGGGCGCCAACGGCGGCGGCAGGCGCAACTAGCGCGGCGAGGCGGCATGCCGCCGCTGGCGGCACACGCGCCCCACCAATAAAATGCCGCTCGCCGGGGCGTCGCAGAACGATTCCCCGGCGAGCGGCCGATTAATATTGTCTATCTCAAAACGTCGTTACTTTTTGTCGAAACGACCATAGAGCGCAAACGAGAGCGCCGCAGAGATAGCCCAAGTCAAAGCGATGCAGACGACAATCATGATCAGGTCCATGGGATTGCCGCTTGGATCGGCATAAACGGGCAGCGAGGTAATGCCGGGCATAACAAAGCCGAAGCACTTTGCGCCGAGAACAACGGTAAGCGCACCGCCAATGCCATCCGCGATCATCGCAGCGATAAGCGGAGTCCTGTTAGGAACCTGAACGGTAAACAAGGCGGGCTCGGAAATTCCCATAAATGCTGAGAAGGCGCACGTCATTGCAGCGGACTTGAGCTTTTCGTCGGTCATGCGCAGGGCTGCACCAAAAGACGCACCGCTTTCGGCGAGGTTATGGCAGAAAGAGATCGGGAGCAGATAGTCATACCCAAGCGTTGCGATATTGGAAATCTGGATAGGGCTCGTTGACTGATGCATGCCGAAGAGCACGATAAGCGGCATAAAGAAGCCCAGCAGAAAACCGGCAACGGGGCCTAACGTCGAGAATAGCCAAACGATACCGTTGGCAAGACCAAGACCGCACCAGGCACCAATCGGAGCGAGCACAAACAGGTTGACGGGAATCACGATAGCAAGGGAGAGCGCCGGAACGACAACGAGCTTAAAAAGATCCGGCACGACTTTGTCGATTGCGCGATATACAAAAGACAAGCCAATGACGCCAAAGATAACCGGGAACACGGAATCGGCGTAGCTAAAAATCGGCACCGCAAAACCGAACAGCGCAAGGGGTGTCTCGCCCGTACCGACAGCGTTGACAATGGTCGGGTACATCAGCGATCCGGCAACACAAAGCGCAAGCGAACGGTTGACCCGGAACTTATCAGCTGTAGACATTGCCAGCAAAAACGGCAAGAAGTAGAACGGGATATCCGAAATCATATTAAATATCGCAAAGTCGCCGGCACCCGTGTCGATTCCAAAAGCCGCGATAGCAGCCAGGATGCCCTTTACGATGCCTCCCGCCACCAGTGCGGGAATGATAGCGGAGAAGATGCCGGTGATGATATCGAATACGCGAGCCGAACCTTTTTGGAGCTCAGGCTGCTCGGCGTCGGCGGAGACCTCGCCACCCATCCTGTCACCTAGCATGGGCTCCAATTCGTCATATACCGACCCCACGCTGGCGCCGATGATAACCTGCCACTGCCCGTCTTTAACCTGCGCGCCCAAGGCGCCGTCAAGCGTCTTAAGGGCCTCCAGGTCTGCCTTGCTATCGTCCTTCAGGTTGAATCTGAGCCTTGTAATGCAGTGCGTTGCCATAACAACGTTATCGGCGCCGCCCACGAGCTCGAGGACACGAGCGGCCAGTTCCTTCTTGTCTGCCACGACAATCACTCCTACCCAAGATCCTCGCCATTAGTGGCGATACATTTCTGATACCAATAGAAAGAGTCTTTACGCGAGCGCTCCGCAGTGCCGTTGCCGCAATTATCCAGATCGACATAGATAAGCCCGTAGCGCTTGTCCATCGTAAGAGGACCGCAGGCAACAAGGTCAATGAATCCCCAGATCATGTATCCGCGCACGTCAACGCCATCGATCACTGCTTCCTTAAGGCACTTTATGTGCTGGCGCAAATAATCGATTCGATACTCGTCGTGGATGCTGCCATCCTCCTCGACTACATCAGATGTACCGAGGCCGTTCTCGGCGATATACAGGGGCAGCCCATAGCGGTCATACATCTGGTTAAGGGTAACCCTCAGGCCAATGGGATCGAGCTGCCAGCCCCACTCACTCGTCTCGAGATAAGGGTTCTTGTTTGCCATGACCAGATTTCCCGCAGTCTTCTCCCATCCCTGATCGCAGGTGGATACCTGGGAAAAGTAGTACGAGAAGGCCAGGAAGTCGACCGTGTTGCGAGCGATGAGCTCTTCATCGCCCGGCTCCATTTGAATCTCGATATCGCACGCGTCGAAATAGCGATTCATATAAGCGGGGTATTTTCCACGAGCCATCACATCCGTATAGAACCAGTTGGAATACTGGTCGTCGTGAATAGCCTGCATGTTATCTTCGGGACGGCAGGTGGCGGGATACGTACAGAATCGAGCGATCATGCCGCCAACGGGAGTATCGGGCGAAAGACGATGGACAATCTCGACGGCACGCGCATTGGCAACGAACTCGTGGTGCAGGCACTGGAAGATGGCTCGATCGAAGTTCTCCCCCTCTTCGTCTTTGACCAGACAGACCCCGTCCCAAGGCGAAAAACGCGCTGCATTGAACTCGTTAAAAGGCAGCCAGAAATCGACCAGATCGCCCAATTCCGTAACGATTGTCTCGACATAGCGGGCGAAGAAATCAATCGTCTTGCGATTCTTCCATCCCCCATATGTGGTGACAAGATTTACCGGGATGTCATAGTGGAGCATGGTGACGAAGGTTTTAATGCCGTGCTTTTTGCACTCACCCAGCATGCTTCGATACCACTCGATGCCTTCGCGGTTAGGCTCAAGATCATCTCCGTTAGGATAGATCCGGCTCCAGCAAATAGAGGTGCGGAACAGCTTGAGGCCCATCTCCGCAAAAAGCGCGATGTCCTCACGGTAGTGATGATAGAAGTCGTTACCGCGCCTAAACGGGTAGAACTCAACACCATCATCTGCGAGAGCGTTCATTAGTTCGTCATGGCAGAAGGGGTTGTTTTGATGCTTGTCCTCAATCTGGTCATGAGTCCAGGTACCATCCAGCCATCGACAATCCTGCGTCGACTTTCCCTTTCCGCCCTCATTCCAGGCGCCATCGGCCTGCGAGCACGATATGGCTCCGCCCCATAAAAAGTCGGAGTCAAACCCATGTTTTAACTTACTCATTTGCCCTCCTTGATCGGATGCTCCAGCGGATAACCCAATACTAGGAAGAACAAGATGCATAAGATATCGCATAGAAAGCGTGGGCTTATAACATTTTTTTTAGATATAATACCGTTTAAGGCATCGATTCTACCGTTCACCCCTGGAGCACCCCATGGATTCGAATCTCAAACAGCTGCTCTACACGCATACCGAGACCGAAGAGTGGCATCGCACGCATCCAGGAGAGCTCAGCCCGCGATATAACAGGGTGGAAACCACAACCATTAACGGCGAAGAGGTCTATCTGTTTGACTGGAAAGAAACCCTCGACGAAAACCCCGTGGGCCTTATCAAGGAGTCGCGCTTTACCGACATTCCTCCTCATATGAATCGGGATATGGAGCTTAACTACGTGTACGACGGCGTCTGCACGTTTATCGTCAACGGACGGCGACTACTCCTTAAAAAGGGCGACGTGCTCATTTGCAACACCGGCGTAGTCAGAAGCGTTCCGTACGTTAAGGGCGAGCACGATATCGTCATTTCAATCGTCTTCAAAAAAGAAATGTTCGATTCGTTCTTCCTGAGCCAGCTACCCGGCGCGTCACCATTAACGAATCTCCTATTTGATTTTGTGTCCAAAAACCGTGAGGCCCGCAAATATCTCATTCTCCCAGAGGAATACGCCCGACATGCGCGACGCCTCATCGAGATGCTCTTTATCGAATATCACTTTAAAGATGCCTACTCTAATGAACTCATGAGGCACCTCGCCGTCAGCCTATTCCTTGTTCTCATTCGAGGACTGTACCGACGCTCCGCAACTGATAACCAGGCAATCATGTCGGACGAGCGCATCGTGTCGATTCTGAATCATATTGAGCGAAGCTACGGCGACTGCACGCTCGAAAGCATTGCGAGCGATACGGGTTATAGCACCAGCTATCTCAGCAGCTTGATCAAGCAAAAAACCGGCAAAACGTTTTCGCAAATCAAGCTCAACCAGCAGCTCACAGAGGCGGCATATCTTCTCAATAACACCGAGCGCAGCGTGCAGTATGTAGCCCGAAAAGTCGGCATCTCCAACATGTCATTCTTTTACTCAAAATTCAAAGAAGCATTCGGCGAAACGCCAGGTGCGTTCAAGACGCATCGGTCTAATTAAAGGCGTTATTACTCAGACCGATCAGCTTCGCGCGACACGGGAATGCACAATCGAAGCAGCGAGTGCATCGCCTCTACCAGCACAAAGCCGGCGATGCCAACCGTGACCACAACGTCGAACGGCGTGTTCACAAACCAGAGCAACGTCATGAGATACGACCCGGCATTAAAGGCAAAGTGCAGCAAGATCGTGTAGCGGAGCTTTCCGGTCGTCACGAGCACCCAACCAAAAATGAGGGCGGCAGCGCCCGCATAGCAGCCCTGCACCCAGTTCATATGCATAAAGCCAAAGATGGCCGCCTGCAGCACGATTGCCGCGGCGACGCCCCAGGCACTCGGGGCCGCCCAGGGCACCATGGCGCCATCTTGCGGTCGCACGTGACGCCGGCGCTTCCAGAGCGGACGGCACTGTGGATTAAACGCACGCAGTGAGAACTCAAAAATGATACCGCGCACCAGCAGTTCCTCGCAAAACGGCGCGCCGAGCACCGTGGTCAGGACGGCCAGATAGCTCGTGTCGCCCATGCCTGTTTCCTCGACAAGTTCGCTATAGTCTGCCGCAACCTCGGGCAGCAGTGACAGCACGCCGTCGCATAGGTAGCTAATGACCACCTGCATGGATAGGCCGATCACGACAACGCATACGATGCGCTTCCATGCAGCATTTGCTCCCCCGCCAAGCGGGCGCACGCCCTGCCAGCGCGCCATAAACGAGCGCGGCCACAGATAGCGCCACCACAGCAGCGCCATCAAAAACGACGCCGTCTGAGCGGCAGCCTGAAACCATTGGATATCGAGATTGTCGATCGGATAGCCCGTCAGCACCGATACGGCATCGAGAACTGAAAACAGAACCACGCTCAGGGCTATATCGGCAGCGACAACGCCAAAACAGGCAAGCGCCCAAATCATCGCATTGAGCATGCCAACCTCCTCAAAACCGTTCCCTAGTTCTACCACAACTCGGCAGAGAGCTGATCCCATGGGGACGGAGGAAAACGGATCACTTATTGATGAGAATCGGGCGCAGTGCCAAAGGCCCCGCTGGGCGAAATGTCGAACGGAAAGGTGCCGCAGCGATTGAACGCGGCGATAAACATGCGGATAGCGTTGGACGGCGTGGTGCCTACGAGCTGGGTTGCCGCCGCGAAGGCCGCCTTTTCCTCGGGCAAGACCTTCGCGACAACCGGGGTCATGTGTTCTGCCATGGCGCTTCCTTTTTGAAACAACGGTGGTGCGGATAGATGCGGGCCACGCGGCTGGGCGACGGGCTGTGAAGGCAACCCGATTGGCCCGCATCTGGAGTTTGTTTCTACGGCGTTGGTATTACTTGGTATTTCTAAGTATTACCCCGCAGATAGAATACCATACCCGACCCCATGGGAACGGAGAAAAACGGATCATTTTGTTGCTGAGTAAGTATTTAGAGCGTAATGATGTCCGAGATATTGAGGGCCCGAGCGTCAGCGGCATCGTGTGTGGCAAGCAACAGCATGCGGCCGTCGAGCAAGTCGAGCACGACCTCGGCGCATGCGTCGCGCGCAGCGGTATCTAAGCCGGTAAAAGGCTCGTCCAGAATCACCGCGTCGCCCGGACACAGCAGGGCTCGGGCGATCTCGACGCGACGGCGCTGCCCGCCCGAGAGCTCGGCCACACGAGCATGTACATCGACCCCCGGCACCAGCAGGCGCAGCAGGGCTGCGGCGCTCGAGGCGTCCACGCGCGCGTCGGCGCACACCAGCACGTTATCCAAAGCAGAGGCGTCCTCGACCAGGCGCACGTCCTGAAACACCATGGAGCACGGTGCGCACTCCCCCGCCACCAGCGCAAGCAACGTCGACTTGCCCACGCCCGAAGCGCCCATCACACAGGTGCGTCCACCGGCGGGCACATGAAGCACCAGTCCGTCGAGCGCCGGCGACCAGGGCGCCCGGTCGCCCACGGCGAGCGCAAGCTCCGCAGCAGCCCCGCCGCCAGCAGAGCCGCACGCACGCCCGCGGCCACCGCGCCCATGCGCCCGCACGGCAGTACGCCACGCCACGGGCCCCGAAGCCCGCAGCAACCACACCAGCACGCGCTCGCATGCCCACGAAGCCATAACAACCAGCACGGTCCACGCCAGCAGGTCCGCCGTCTCGATCAAAAGCTTCGCCTGATAGATGCGTTCGCCCACGGTGCCCGTCGCCATGCCGATGAGCTCCGCCGCCACGCCGGCCTTCCAGCTCATGCCGATCACAGCGCGGGCGCACGAAAGCACAAACGGCAGGACTTCGCGCCAGGTGTGGGCACAAAACAGACGCCAACCCCGCACGCCATGCAGACGAAACATCTGCTCCAGCGGCTTATCCACTTGCGCCAAGCCCTCGACCAGCGAAAAATACACGCCCGGCAGTGCCATCAAAAAGACCGCCGCGACGCTCACACGCGCCGACCCCAACCAAATGAGCAGCAGGACCACCACGCAGGCAACCGGCGTCGCCTTAACAAACGAAAGCGCCGGCGCCACCAAGCGGGCAAACGTCGGCGACCGCACCGAGGCTCCCGCCATCACGCCGCCGCACGCCGCGGCAAGCGCCAGCCCACCCAAGATTCGCGCGCCTGAGTCCACCAGAATCGCCCACGTACCGGCATCGCATACTAGCCGCAGCAACGCCATCGCAACAGTGCCTGGCCCCGGCAAAATCAACGGCTGCGCCACCAGTGCTGCTGCAAAGACCCACACGGCAAGCCAAAAGGCGGCAACGGCACCTGCTGCCGTCACCGCCTTCATACGCTCTGTCATTTGTCGAGCAAACGCACGCACGGGCTACTCCATGTAATAGAAATCATCAGCCGGGAGCTTGCCGCCCACGGCGCTCGCGTCCGCATCGGCCAGCACCTGCAGGTACCCACCGAGCGCCGCCTTCATATCCTTCCCCGTCTGGCACACGAGCATGCACCCGGGAATCGCCTTTTCAGCAATCGCGGCGTTATCGACGATACCCGCATCGACCACGGCCTGTGCCCAATCTGCCGGCGCCGCATTGACAGCCTTCACGCTCGCCTCATGGCAGCGCAAGAATTCCGCCACGGCCTCGGGATGCTCCTCGGCAAAGGCACGGCGCACCACGGTCACGCCCGTCAGCAGGCGCGAACCCGTGTCACCCGCTAGCTCATCCCACACATCGGTCAGGCTCACCGGCGCCGACAGCTTGCCTTCGCTCTTGGCGATGGCAGCGGTCTTGAACGGCTCCGGCAGCACGCCCACGGCGGACGGGTCGACAAGCAACGCCGACAGCACCTCGGTGGGCTCGCTCTTAAACTCAAGCGTCACCTGGCCGGTCAGGCCCGCGCGCTCCAGCAGATAGTTCATGACGTACTCTGGCGTGGTGCCCTTGCCCGTCATGTAGACGGTGCGACCCGCCAGGTCGCCAAACGAGGCCACACTCGCGTCGCCCGTCACAACGTTCAGCACGCCCAGTGTGTTGATGTCGATGACCTGCACCGCGCCCTCGGTCTTGTTGTAGAGCACGCTCGCCACGTTGGCCGGCACCAGGGCAATGTCGACATCGCCCTGAATGACCTTGGGCACGATCTCATCAGCGGCAGTGTTAATCGCAAAGTTGAACTCATTGTCCGTCTCGCCATCGGCCGCCCGGTCCATAAACTGCACCAGACCGATCGACGTCGGACCCTTGAGCGAGGCGACGTGCACCTCAACCGGCTCCGCGGCGGCCGCTGCCCCGTCGGCAGCAGCCGAGCCCGCGGCAGACCCGGTCCCGGCAGACCCGCCACCACAGCCAGCCAGCGCGAGCGACAGCGCACCCGCGGCAAACGCCGAGGCAAATCCTCGGCGCGTCATCTCAACATCAAACGCGCCCATCGCTAGCACTTCCCCTCGTTGGGCATCGACCAGGCGTGATGGTCGGTATGCAGCAACTCCTCGGCCAGCGGCGAGAGCGGCGCGCCCAAAAACTCGCTGTAGCACGCCTGGACATCGGGATTCTCGTGCGAGAAGCGAATGTCCGCAGCGGCATCGAGGCCCCACAGCACCTGACCGCGCTCGGCTGCCAGCTCGCAGCCGTCGTGGATGGGCTGACCGCCGCCACCGACGCAGCCGCCCGGGCATGCCATAACCTCAACGAAGTCATAGCTCACGCGGCCGTCGCGAATCGCGTCGAGCAGGCGGGCGGCGTTGCCCAGCCCGTGTGCCACGGCAACACGCACCTTAGTGCCATCGATATCGGCAACAGCTTCCTTCCAGCCGTCCAGGCCGCGCACATCGGTAAAGAAGTCGGCGTCGGGGTTCTTGCCCGTCACCAGGTAATAGGCCGAGCGCACGGCGGCCTCCATCACGCCGCCCGTGGCGCCAAAGATCACACCCGCGCCCGTGCCAAAGCCCA
>URNI01000074.1 GCA_900549135.1 uncultured Collinsella sp. | reverse complement strand
CTGTTTGAGGGGCTATTCAGTCCCTATTTCACCGCAACTGCGGGCGTCTCATCTTGCTTGCTGTTCTGGCACATATGTCTCAAAGGTGGCGTCTGTTATGGGCGCCGCCTTTTTTGTGGGTACATACATCCATGAGGTTCCAACCCGGGTTAGGGGAGTGATCGTTATGGACAAAACTGCGTTCTTTACCATGCCGAGCGGCCTGTATGTGGTGAGTGCCGCGGCCGACGGGCTGCGTGCCGGCTGCGTCATCAACACGGCGGTGCAGGTGACGTCTGCGCCGCCGCGCATCTCGGTTGCCGTGAACAAGGAAAATGTCACGTCTGGTGTTATCTCGTCTGCCAAGGCCTTTGCGCTGACCGCGATCGATCAGACGGCCGATATGCTCTACATTGGCAACTTTGGGTTCCGCACCAGCAGCGACTATGACAAGTTTGCCAAGTACGAGACCAGCGAGACGGCTCTTGGCATGCCCTATGTTCCCGAGCACGCGGCGGCCCTGTTTAGCTGCCGTTTGATCGACACTGTAGATGTTGGCACCCATCTACTGTTTATCGGCGAGGTCGAGGATGCCGAGCGCCTGAGCGACGAGACTCCGTTGACCTATGACTACTACCACAAGGTGCTGAAGGGCAAGACGCCGCCCAAGGCGTCTTCGTACCAAGGGTAGAAATGCTGCAAAACTACTTGCATAATATTATTGAGAATATATACTAATAAGCAAGTACACCAGCAGTCACGTTCGAGAGGAGAACATCATGGCTGAGGAAAAGAAGACGTATAAGTTCGTTTGTGTCGTTTGTGGTTACGAGGTTGAGGTCGACACGCCCGAGCTGCCCGAGGATTACGTGTGCCCGGTCTGCGGCGTCGGTCCCGATCAGTTTGAGCTCGTCGAGGAGTAACTCGCAGACACACGGCGAAAGCCGAACATAGCTCTGTCCAAGGGTCCCGGTCGAATTCTCGGCCGGGACCCTTTTGATTTATCTGACGGTTTAAAACGGCCTTACGTGTTGCAGATTGAGACGTTATATCTGGACAGCCACGTCATCCCAATTACATCCCCGTTAGCAGCACGATGTCGAGAATCGTCACGATGACGCCGATTCCTACGAGCAGCGCGTTGAGCGGGCGCGAGTTGACGTATTTGCCCATAACGCGGGGCGAACTGGTGAGTCGTATGAGCACAAAGACCGTAATCGGCAACTGAAGCGACAGCAGCGCCTGACTCCAGATGAGACCCTCAAAAGGATTCGGGACGATCAGGCACGCCGCCACTGCGCCGACGAAACAGACCGCCACTCCAATCGATGAGTGCCGGTCGTGGATGTCGTATTCCTCGTCGAACATGCCCGCGGTGATGGTGCCCGCCGCCATGCCCGCCGTCACACTACTCGATATGCCCGCAAACAGCAGTGCCACCGCAAAGATGGTCGAGCTTGCCGGGCCCAGAATGGGGGAGAGCGTGTCCGCTGCGACGGCGAGGTCGTCTACGACAATGCCGTGCGCAAAGAAGGTCGTTGCGGCCAGGATGACCATGGCCGAGTTGATCGCCCAGCCCACGCCCATCGAAAAGAGCGTGTCGAAGAGCTCGTAGCGCAGACGTTCCTCGATAACCTGCTCGCCTTGGCCTTCGAAGTGCATGGATTGGATGACCTCGGAGTGCAGGAAGAGGTTGTGAGGCATAACGACCGCGCCTAGGACACTTACGATAATCGCAGCCGAGCCGGTGGGCATACTGGGTGTGATCCAGCTTGTGGCGGCTTGCGGCCAGTCGACCTTGACTAGCGTGAGCTCGGCCAAAAACGAGAGTCCTACCACGCCCACGAAGGCGATGATCCAGCGTTCGGCGCGTTTGTAGGAGCTTGTCATGAGCATGGCAATCGATGCCGCCGCGACGATGATGCAGCCGGCGCGTACGGGCAGGCCAAAGAGCATTTGAAGCGCGATTGCACCGCCCAGGACTTCGGCCATGGCGGTGGCGATGGTCGCGAGATAGGCGCTGGCGAGTACCGCGCGTCCCACGATGCGGGGGAGGTAGCGTGTCGTGGCCTCGGCAAGACAGGTGCCCGTGGCGATGCCCAGGTGCGCCGCGTTGTGCTGCAACGCGATGAGCATAATCGTGGACAGCGTGACGATCCACAGCAGCGCGTAGCCAAACTGCGAGCCCGCGGCCATATTGGAGGCCCAGTTGCCCGGGTCGATAAAGCCGACGGTCACGAGCAGTCCGGGGCCGATATGCCGTGCAATGTCTAGACCTCCGTGACCACCGGTGCGCCGGGAACCAAAGTGTTGTTTGAGATGGTTGAGCATGGTGCACTCCTGCGTGCCGTTTGTTTGACGCCGTAAAGGGTACCCGTTTTAGGCTTAAAGGTTAACCGAGACTAACAAAATTGTTGTATTTGAATAGGATGGGGAAAGGAGTTGCCGAAATGTCTTGATCTGTAACAACTAGGGATGGAAATTGGACCTAGGTGTTACAGATCGAGACAGGAAGAAATGGTCCTATGGAAAATCTCGATCTGTAACAGTTAGCTGCAAAAACCGGCCCTTCGTGTTACAGATCGAGACAAACCAAAACTGTCCTGCAGAAAATCTCAACCTGTAACATCTAAGCGCCAAAATCGGCTCCTCCTGTTACAGATTGAGATGTTTGAAGCGGTGAGTTTACAGGCCGAACCTGGGGCCCTTGTTGCCGTCCTTGAGGTCGGCGGTGTCCAC
Organism: uncultured Collinsella sp.; assembly: GCA_900549135.1. Classification (GTDB taxonomy): domain Bacteria; phylum Actinomycetota; class Coriobacteriia; order Coriobacteriales; family Coriobacteriaceae; genus Collinsella. Next base: position 6,383 of record URNI01000074.1, on the reverse strand, counting down.
TCGTAGGGCGTGCGTTACGCGATTGTTTCGAAACGGGCGGGAAACACAACGGGCCGGCCATGCTCCTAGTATGCCTATTCAACTGACTGTCTAAATATCTAGGGGAGGATCGCGATGCAGGCAGATTCCGCTCAGCAGCAGGGCCTTTATCGCCCCGAATTCGACCACGATGCATGTGGCATCGGCGCGCTTGCCGATATCAACGGTGAGCGCCATCACCAGATTCTGGACGACGCGCTGTCCATTCTGGTCAACTTGGAGCACCGCGGCGGTACGGGACTCGAGAAGAACACCGGCGACGGCGCCGGCATCCTGTTCCAGGTTCCGCATCATTTTTTCCGCAAAGAGGCTCAAAAGTGCGGCCAGATTCTGCCGGCAGAGGGCGACTATGGCGTGGCCATGCTGTTCTTCCCGCAGGACGACAAGGGCGTAGAGGATGCCCGTCGCGTGTTTGAGGAGGGCTGCGCCGAAGCCGGCGTTCCGCTGCTCTTTTGGCGTGAGGTACCGGTCGACCCGCACGACCTGGGCGAGACGGCCCGCGCCTGCATGCCTACCATCCTGCAGGCCTTCCTGGGCCGTCCGGACGACACACCCGCCGGTGATGCCTTTGAGCGCCGTCTGTATGTGTGCCGCCGCACCATCGAAAAGAAGGCCGACGCCGAGTCCGCCCTGCGCGACAAGATCTTCTACGTGTGCTCCATGAGCTCGCGCACTATCGTGTACAAGGGCATGCTCGTCGCCACGCAGATGCGCCGCTTCTTCATCGATCTCAACGACGCCGCCGTCAAGACGGCCGTGGCGCTCGTTCACTCGCGCTACTCCACTAACACCACGCCCAGCTGGGAGCGCGCACACCCTAACCGCTTTATCATCCACAACGGCGAGATCAACACCCTCAAGGGCAACGTCAACTGGATTCGCGCCCGCGAGCCCAACCTGTACAGCCCCGTGTTGCAGCACGATCTTGAGCGCGTGATGCCCATCATCAACCGCGAGGGCTCCGATTCCGCGATTCTGGACAATGTGCTCGAGTTTTTGGTCATGAACGGTCGCCCGCTTACACGTGCCGCGTCCATGCTGCTGCCCGAGCCGTGGGACCACAACGACAATCTGAGCGAGGAACGCCGCGCCTACGACGCCTACCAGTCCATGCTCATGGAGCCGTGGGATGGCCCGGCGGCCATCGCCTTTACCGACGGTCGCACGCTGGGTGCCGCCCTCGACCGTAACGGCCTGCGTCCCGCCCGCTACTATGTGACGCGCGACGGTCGCTTTATGCTGGCGAGCGAGGTGGGCACCATCGAGGTGAGCCCCGAGAACATCCTGACGAGCGGCTGTCTGGGACCGGGCCAGATGCTCGAGGTCGACTTTGCCCGCGGGCGCGTCATCTACAACGACGAGCTGCGCGCTCGTTACGCCAAGGAAAAGCCCTACCGTGATTGGATTGCCGAGGAGACGCTGACCGTCGACGCGCTCGATAGGCCTGCCGCGGCAACGCCCGCCGAGGACGCCGAGGTGCCCGCCGCCGTGCGCATGGCCAAGCTCGGCTACCACTGGGATGATGTTGACGAGGTCGTGCGCCCCATGGCCCAGCAGGGCAAGGCGCCGCTCGCCTCGATGGGCATCGATGCGCCGCTGGCCTGCCTGTCCAAGAAGACGCGATCCTTCTACGATTATTTCTATCAGCTGTTCGCCCAGGTCACGAATCCGCCGATCGATGCCCTGCGCGAGCACATGGTCACCTCGACCACGCTCTACCTGGGCAACCACGGCAACCTGCTCGAGGATTCCCGCACGGCCTGCCAGCTGGTGCGCCTGGAGCGTCCGTTGCTCAACGAGGAAGAGTTCGAGCGTATCTGCGCCATCGACCGCGCGGGCTTTAAGACCCGCCGTTTCCGTGCCGTGTACCGCCGCGATGCCGGCGAGGGCGCGCTGCAGGCTGCGCTCAAGCAGCTTGCGGAGGACGTCGAGGCTGCGGTCCGCGACGGCGTGAACATCGTGGTGTTGAGCGATCGTGCCGCTGCGGGCGAGGTGCCCGTGCCGTCGCTGCTCGCCGTGGGCTGCGTGCACAACCACCTGATCCGCGCCGGCGTGCGTACCTTTGCCGACATCGTGGTGGAGTGCGGCGACGCCGTGTCCCCGCACGACTTTGCGGCACTGGTGGGCTACTCCGCGAGCGGCATCTATCCGTACAACGCGCATGCGTGCATCCGCGATCTGGCGGCACGCGGCGATTTGGATGTGACGGCCGAGCAGGGCATCGCCAACTACAACAAGGCCGCGACGGCGGGCATCGTCTCCATCATGTCCAAGATGGGCATCTCCACGGTGCAGAGCTACCATTCGGCGCAGATCTTCGAGGCCGTGGGCTTTACGCCGGAGTTCGTCAACGCGTACTTCGCCGGCACGGTGAGCCGTGTGGGCGGTATGGGTGTCGAGGACGTCGAGCGCGAGCAAAACGAGCGCTACGACGCCGCGCTCGCCATCCTTAAGAGCCCGGCTCCCGATCAGCTGCCCACGCTGGGTCTGACCAAGTGGCGCCCGCTTGGCGGCGAGGATCACCTGATCGACCCTCAGACCGTCTACCTGCTGCAGACCGCCTGCCGCGAGGACAGTTACGACACCTTTAAGGAGTACAGCGCCCGCCTGCACCGCACCGGCCGTGCCGTGCGCCTGCGCGACTTGCTTGACTTTGATGCCAGTGGCCGCACTCCGGTGGCACTCGACGAGGTCGAGCCCGCGCTCAACATCGTCCGCCGCTTTAACACCGGCGCCATGTCGTACGGTTCCATCAGCAAAGAGGCACACGAGTGCATGGCCATCGCCATGAACCGCCTGCATGGACGCTCCAACTCGGGCGAGGGCGGCGAGGATCCGCGTCGCGAGACCCCGCTGGCCAACGGTGACTCCAAGAACTCCGCCATCAAGCAGGTGGCAAGCGCGCGCTTTGGCGTGACGAGCCGCTACCTTTGCAGCGCCTTCGAGATTCAGATTAAGATGGCCCAGGGCGCCAAGCCCGGCGAGGGCGGCCACCTGCCCGGCAAGAAGGTCTATCCCTGGATCGCCGAGGTCCGTCAGTCTACGCCCGGCATCGGCCTGATCTCGCCTCCGCCGCACCACGACATCTACTCTATCGAGGACCTGGCAGAGCTGATCTTTGACCTTAAGAACGCCAACCCCGGCGCGCGCGTGTCGGTCAAGCTGGTCAGCGAGGCCGGCGTCGGCACCATCGCCACCGGTGTGGCCAAGGGTGCTGCCGACAAGATCTTGATCAGCGGCCATAACGGCGGCTCGGGTGCCGCGGCGCGCGATTCCATCTGGCATGCGGGCCTGCCGCTGGAGCTTGGCCTTGCCGAGGCCCAGCAGACGCTGCTGCAAAACGGCCTGCGCTCGCGCGTGGTGCTCGAGGCCGACGGCAAGCTCATGGACGGCACCGATGTTGCCGTCGCCTGCCTGCTGGGCGCCGAGGGGTTTGGCTTTGCGACCATGCCGCTCATCTCCATGGGCTGCCTCATGCAGCGCGACTGCCAGCAGGATACCTGCCCGGCCGGCATCGCCACGCAAAACTGCCGCCTGCGTCGCGGCTTCCGCGGCAAGCCCGAGCACGTCGAGCACTTTATGCTCTTTGTTGCCGAGCAGCTGCGCGAGGTCATGGCGAGCCTGGGCTTCCGCACCGTCGACGAGATGGTCGGCCATCCCGAGTGCTTGCGTCAGATCGAGGTCCCGGGCAACCGCAAGGCCAATCTGCTCGATCTGTCGCCCGTGCTGGCGAGCGCGACCTGCGAGTTCGGTGCCCATATCCCGGGTGCCGACGGTCGCCACTTCCTGCCGCAGATGGCCGCGGACAGCGAGCTCGACAAGACGCTCGACTCCACGTTGTTTGTGCCCTATACAGCCGATGCCCGTGCGCATCTGCGTCCGATTCGCTTCCGCGCCGATATCGCCAACGTCAACCGTTGCGTGGGCACCATCCTGGGCAATGCGGTGACCAAGGCGCATCCCGAGGGTCTGCCCGCCGGCTCCATCACCATCGATTGCGATGGCTCGGCCGGTCAGAGCTTTGGCGCCTTCCTGCCGCGTGGCATTACGCTCAACGTGTGCGGCGACGCCAACGACTACTTTGGCAAGGGCCTTTCGGGCGGCGAGGTGTCGGTGCGCCCCAACCCGCATGCGACCTACAAGTTCGACGAGAACATCATCGTGGGCAACGTTGCGTTCTTTGGTGCCACGAGCGGCCGCGGTTTCATTAACGGTCTTGCCGGCCAGCGTTTTGCCGTGCGCAACTCCGGTGCCACCGTGGTGGTCGAGGGCTGCGGCAACCATGGCTGCGAGTACATGACGGGCGGTCTGGCGCTCATCCTGGGCGAGGTCGGGCAGAACTTCGCCGCCGGTATGACAGGCGGCGTGACCTATGTCTTTGACCAGTACGGCACGCTCGATGCCCGCGTGAACCACGAGAGCGTTGAGCTCAAGGCTCCGACGGCAGACGAGCTGGCGCAGATTCGCGAGCTCATCCAAGAGCACGTGGACGCGACGCAGAGCCCGCGCGGCATTAAGCTGCTCTACAGCTTTGAGACGATGAGCAAGCACTTTGTGAAGGTCATTCCGACCGAGTACGAGCGCGTGCTGGCGATTGTCGCTGCGGCCGAGGCTGTGGGCAAGACGCATGCGCAGGCTGAGGAGCTGGCGTTTGACATCGTGACCGGTCGCGCGAGTGCCGCGGATGTCGCTCGCTTTGATGTCGCGGGCGGTGCTGCGGGCACTGCGTCCGTGGCTGCCAGCTCTGTTGCTTCGACCAAGAAGGAGGCGTAAGTGCCATGGGTAAGCCCGGTGCTTTTCTTGATATCGATCGCGTGACCCACGAGCTCCGCCCCGTGGAGGAGCGCAGCCATGATTTTGATCCGCTGTACGTGGAACTCGATGACGACGCACGTCGCGCCCAGGCGAGCCGCTGCATGATGTGCGGTGTGGCGTTTTGCCAGATGGGCGCGAGCTTTGGCAAGGCGCGCCCGAGTGGCTGTCCGCTGCACAACCTGATTCCCGAGTGGAATGAGCTGGTGTACCGCGGCCGCTGGGACGAGGCTGCCGAGCGCCTGTCGCTCACCTCGCCCATGCCCGAGTTCACGAGTCGCGTGTGCCCGGCGCTTTGCGAGGCCGCGTGCAACCTGGGTTCGGTCGATGGCCAGCCCACGACGATCCATGACAACGAGCGCGCGATTAGCGATCATGAATGGGCCAACGGCGGTCCGCGTCGCTTTGAGCCGGCAGGGGAGGGCGCACCCACGGTTGCCGTGGTGGGCTCCGGTCCTGCTGGTCTGGTGGCGGCATGGGAGCTTGCGCGTCGCGGCGCCCGCGTGACGGTGTTTGAGCGCGACGACCGCCCGGGCGGCTTGCTCATGTACGGCATTCCCAACATGAAGCTCGAGAAGTCCGTGGTCGAGCGTCGCGTGGCGCTCATGCGCGAGCTGGGCATCGTCTTTGAGCTGGGCGCTGATGTTACGAACCCTGCGGTAGCGGCCAAGCTCAATGGCTTTGACGCCGTTGTGGTGGCTGCCGGTGCTCGTGCGCCCCGCGGTCTTTCGGCTACGAATGTGGGTGCCCCGGGCGTGGTGTATGCCGTGGACTATCTGACGGCTTCGACCGTCTCGGTGCTCGATGGTGGCGAGCCCGCGGTGAACGCGCACGGTCTGGACGTCGTGGTCATTGGCGGCGGCGATACCGGCAACGACTGCGTGGGTACCGCGGTGCGCCAGGGTGCGCGTAGCGTGCGCCAGTTTGAGTTCTTGCCGGCCGCGCCCGATAAGCGCGCGGCGAGCAACCCTTGGCCGCAGTGGCCCAACGTTAAGAAGACCGACTACGGTCAGCAGGAGGCTATCGCTGCCATGGGCGGCGAGATGCGTGCCTGGGGCGTGGATACGCTCGAGGTGCTGCTGGACAAGAAGGGCGCGGCAGCGGGCCTGCGCGTGGTCGATCTGGATTGGTCGGCCGGCAAGCCCGAACGCATTGCGGGCTCCGAGCACGAGGTGCCGGCCCAGCTGGTGCTCATCGCCTGTGGCTTTACGGGTCCGGAGCACAGCGTGTTCGATGCGGTGAGCGTGCCTGTTGCCACCGCTGGTCGTCCGCTGCCGGTGATGGCTGCCGAGGGTTCGCACCTCGCGGCTCGTACGGAGAGTGTCGCCGCGGATGCCGCACCGGTGTATGTGGCGGGTGATGCCCGTAACGGCAGCTCTCTCGTGGTGAGTGCCATGGCCGATGCCCTGGCCTGCGCAGCCGAAGTCGCCGAGGCGCTGGAGCTGTAAAGTAGTCATTTAAGAACGTCCCCAACGACTGAACTGCACCCCAAAACCTGGACGGCTTAAATAAGAACTACGCCGCAAGGGGCT
>URNI01000073.1 GCA_900549135.1 uncultured Collinsella sp. | reverse complement strand
AGGCCGTGCCTTTGACTACGAGGCGGTGGCGCAGGATAAACGCTGCGTTGACGGCACTTGCGTGCTCAAGCAGGCTGCCTTTGGCCAAGAGCTCGCGGCGGAGCAGGCGCTGGCAGATAGCAAGATGGGGAGTTTTTTGCTCCTGCGCGTGGTACCGGGCATGGAGCCTGTCGGCGAGCTGGTGGGCGCAATTGGGTCGGCAATCCGCGAGAGCGACGCGGCGGGCTTGGTCGACGGCGACGTGCTCTACCTGCTTATGCGCCAGGCAAAGGCGTGCGATCTGCCCATTATCCGCGAGCGCCTGAGCGCAAAGCATATTGCGGTGGAGCCCGTCGACGGCGAGGACATCGTGGCGCTGTTGCAGCACATCTCTTACACCGGTGACGGTGAGGGGGGTGCCGCTTGATCTCGCTTGTCGTTGCTGCCGTCTTGCTGTTGATTCATGCGTTGGTTTGCCTGATGCTGTGGACGCTCATGAAGCTGGGCCTGCTGCCGGTGCGCGGACACATGCTGGCTGTGATAGTGCTGGTGCCGCTGTGGGGCCCGTTGCTGGTGGTTCTGCTATCGGTCCGCAGCGCGGTGTTTGGCGAGGGGCTGAAAGAGTCTGCGCTGGAGTCGCTGCGCTTTAACGACGACCTGCATCGCAGCATTCTGGTGCACGACCGTGACGCCGATGCGGGCGTGGTCCCGCTCGAGGAGGCGCTTATCGTCAACGACCCGGCATACCGGCGCCGCCTAATGCTCTCTATGCTCACCGAGGAGCCCGACGCGTACCTGGCGCAGCTGCAGGCGGCTAAGCTTAACGACGACGTTGAGGTGGCGCACTATGCCGCGACGGCGGTGGCGCAGATCTCCAAGGAGTCCGACCTTAAACTGCAGCAGCTGGAGCGCGCCTTTAAGACGGACCCGAGCGCGCAAAACCTCAACGAATACTGTGATTTTCTTGGTGAATACTTGGGCTCGGGCTTGGCTGAGGGGCGCGTTGCTCAGATTCAGCGTCAACAGTACGCGCGCCTGCTTGCGCGTCGCTGCGAGCGCGAGGATACCCTTGAGCTGCGCATTCGATACGCGACGGCGCTGGCCGATGTCGGACAGATCGACGAGGCGCAGGCCGTGACCGACCAGCTGGTGCTCGACGTGCCCGAGGAGCAGGAGGTTTGGATGCTTTGCCTGCGCCTGGCCGTGATGCGCCGCGACGGTGACGAGGTTCACCGTGTGATCGATGCGATTGACAAGCAACATGTGTATTTGAGCGCCGACAACCGCGAAAAGTTGGCGTTTTGGCGCGACGGGGAGGAGGCCAGATGAGCGTGGCCCAACATATCCGCGACCGTGCAGGCCGCTTTCGTTGGATGGGACTCCTCGTGGTGTGGGCGGTCTTTATTGCCATGGCCGCCGTGCTGCTGGTGGAGCGTGCCGGCGTGCAGTACAGTGCGGGCCAGCATAAGCTGGGGATGCTGGCCGCCAACGATGCGGTGCCGGCTTCCTCGGCAATCTTTGGCCAAAAGCCCCCGTGCCTGGTCATTACCGATTCCGATCAAGCTGGCGTCGAGGACGTTAAAGACCAGTTCGACCAGATTTTGCTGGACATGAAGATCGCCCATCGCGATGTCGATATTGCCACCGACGGTGCGGACGCAATCCCATCGCTCACGTCGTTTGATCGCGTGATTGTGCTTATGCCCTCGCTTGACGGACTGGGTACGCATCTGACCGATCTGATGAGTTGGGTGAGTGCGGGCGGCTCACTCATGCTGGGCATGACGTCAGATAACTCGAACTACCTGCAGGCTATTGCTTCCAAGCTTGGGATCGAATCGGTCGGATATGACTATGCGACAGCCGAAAGTATCGTTCCGTGTGCGGACTTTATGTTGGGCGGAGGAGAGCGCTACGAGTTCTCGGATCCCTTCGATTCTTCGCTCTCGGTTTCATTGCGCGAAACGGCGCACGTATGGGCAAAGACCGGTGACACGGGCACGCCGCTCATTTGGTCTAACGATTGCGGCAGTGGTCACACCGTGGTGTGCAACATTGGCATCTACGACAAGGTCATGCGTGGGTTCTATGCTTCGGCCATAAGCTTGCTGGGTGATACCACGGCCTATCCGGTCATCAACAGCGCCGTGTTCTATTTGGACGACTTTCCTAGTCCCGTGCCCTCGGGCGATGGTACTTATATCAAGCGCGACTACGGGCTTTCCGTCGCCGATTTTTATGCCAAGGTCTGGTGGCCCGATCTGCAAAAGCTCGCGCAAAAATACGGCATTCGCTATACCGGCGTGATGATCGAAAACTACGAGGACGCGGTCAACCAGACCGAGCCCGCGCGCCAAGCCGATACCACACAGTTCCGCTACTTTGGCGGCATGCTGCTGCAGATGGGCGGAGAGCTGGGCTTTCACGGCTACAACCATCAGCCTCTGGCACTCTGGGACACCGATTACGGCATGTTGTACGACTACAAGACGTGGAAGAACAAGGAAACGCTTGTCGCATCGCTCAACGAGCTTATCGCTTTCCAGGACGAGGTGCTGCCCAACGCGCACGGCTCGGTCTACGTGCCGCCGTCGAATATCCTTTCGGCCCGTGCGCGCAAGCTTATCGGCACCGACGTTCCGCGCATTAAGACTATCGCCAGTACGTATTTTGAGGACGGCACCGACCTGCCGTACGTGCAGGAGTTTGGCGTGGCGAGCGACGGCATTGTGGAGCAGCCGCGCATTGTCTCGGGCGGCATGGTCGACGATTCCTATATGCGCCTGGCTGCCGTGTCCGAGCTCAACATGCACTACGTGAGTACGCATTTTATGCACCCGGACGACTTGCTCGATCCCGATCGTGGTGCCAAGGAGGGCTGGGAGGTCTACAAGGGCGGCCTGGTCGACTACCTGGAGTGGCTTACCAAGTTTGCGCCCGACCTGCGTCGCCAGACCGGTTCGGAATGCTCGGGTGCCATCCAGCGCTTTTCGTCCGTGACGGTGAGTGTGGATGCAGACGCAGATGCCTGGACGCTCAGCCTGGGTAATTTCCACGACGAGGCGTGGCTCATGTTCCGCGCCAACAATGGCGAGCCGGGTGCAGTCACGGGTGGCGAACTGACGCACCTTACGGGCAATCTGTATCTGCTCAAGGCAAATGATAAGACCGTGACGATCGAGCGCAAGGAGGGTGGCGACAAATGAGAATCTGCTTGGTACTCGAGGGTTGCTACCCCTATGTGCACGGCGGCGTATCTACCTGGATGCATGGCTATATCCAGGCCATGCCCGAGCACGAGTTTGTGCTGTGGGTGATTGGCGCGCATGCTGCCGACCGCGGTAAATTTGTCTACGAGCTGCCCAGCAACGTGGTCGAGGTGCACGAGGTGTTCCTGGACGATGCCCTGCGGCTTTCGGGCGAGCAACATGAAGCCAGTTTTAACGACCGCGAGCGCGAGGCGCTACGCCGCCTGGTGTCGCTCTCCAATCCGGACTGGGACGTGCTGTTCGATATCTTCCAGCGCCGTCGCGTGCATCCGCTCTCGTTTTTGCAGAGCCGCACGTTTATGGATATCTTCCGCGACGTGTGCCTGGCCGAGTACCCCTACACGCCCTTTGCCGATGCATTCCACACCATGCGCTCCATGTTGCTTCCCGTGCTCTACCTGTTGGGCAGCGAGGTGCCGGTGGCCGATGTGTACCACGCTATCTCGACCGGCTACGGCGGCCTGCTCGCCTGCCTGGGCTCAAGCGTTCACCATGCGCCGGTGCTGCTGACCGAGCATGGCATCTATACCCGCGAGCGCGAGGAAGAGATCATTCGCGCCGACTGGGTGGTGCCGTCGTTTAAGGACCGCTGGATTCGCTTTTTCTACCTTCTTTCGGAGGAGATCTACCGCCGCGCCTTCCGCGTGACGAGTTTGTTCCATAACGCTCGTAAGACGCAGATCGATATGGGTTGCGATGCAGACAAATGCCTGGTTATCCCCAACGGCATTCAGTTCGACCGCTTTAAGGACATTCCCTTAAAGCCCGATGACGGCTGGGTGGACATTGGTGCGGTGGTGCGCCTGGCTCCCATCAAGGACGTCAAGACTATGATCTATGCCTTCTTTGAGCTGCACGAGCGCCTGCCTAAGGTGCGCCTGCACATCATGGGCGGCGTGGACGACGAGGAGTACGGCGCCGAGTGCCACGCGCTGGTAGAAACCCTGGGCGTGCGCGACCTGATTTTTACCGGCCGCGTCAACGTGGTCGAGTACATGGAAAAGCTCGACTTTACCATTTTGACGAGCATCTCCGAGGGCCAGCCGCTCAGCGTGCTGGAGTCGCTTGCAGCGCGCCGTCCCTGCGTGACGACCGAGGTGGGCTGCTGCCGCGAGCTACTCGAAGGCGCCCCGGGCGACGACTTTGGCGTGGCGGGTTTTGTGACGCCGCCTATGTATCGCAAGGGCTTGGCCGATGCCATGGAGCGCATGTGCGTGAGCCGTGCCCGTCGCATTGAGATGGGGGAGCGCGGGCAGCGTCGAGTTGCCACGTACTTTTTGCACGAGCAGATGCTTGCCAGCTATCGCGCGCTGTACGACGAGACGGCGCGTGCGTTTAACCTGTCCAGAGAGGGGGAGTAGCCGGTGGCCGGAATTGGTTTTGAGCTCAAGCGCCTGTTTAGGCGCAAGGGCCTGTTTGCCACGATGCGCGCCTATGGCTACGCTGGCATTGTGTGCACGGGCCCCATGCTGCTGGGCGTGCTGCTGCAGGTGGGCATCTTGGTGCTGTGCGGTCTGTGGGGCGTGGGGCGCGCCAACCAGGATCTGCTGGTGTGCATGGTGACCTACACGCTGCTGGCGTCGCTTACGCTCACGAGCTTTTTCTCCATGCCGGTCACGCGCTTTTTGGCCGACATGCTCTTTGCCGAGCGCGAGGACGAGATTCTGCCCTCGTTTTGGGGCTCCAATGCTGTCATGCTCGTTGCGGGCACGATGCTCTACGGCGTCTTTTTGCTATTCTCGGGCGCCACGCTGCTGCAGGGGCTGCTGTGCCTGTGGCTGTTCAACATTATGATCGTCAACTGGAACGGCATGAGCTATCTCACGGCTATTAAGGATTACCGCGGCATCCTGTGCAGCTTTGCGGCCGCCATTGGCGTGGCGTGCCTGTTTGCCCTGGCAGCGCTGGCATTGGGGCTGCCGCCGGTCGAGGGCCTGTTGGCATCAATCGCCCTGGGCTACGGTGTCATGCTCGCCTGGGACGTGGTGCTGCTGTACCGGTATTTTCCTCAGAGCGACCGCAGCCCCTGGCCCTTTTTGCAGTGGCTCGATCAGTTTATGCCGCTGGCGCTCACGGGTCTGTTAACCAATCTGGGACTCTTTGCGCACCTGGTGATTATTTGGGCTGGTCCCATTGGCGTGCGGGTCAAGGGCTTGTTTTATGGTGCGCCCTACTACGATGTGCCGGCACTCATCGCGTTTTTGACGATCCTGGTCACGACCGTCAACTTTGTGGTCTCGGTCGAGGTCAACTTCTATCCGCGCTACCGCGACTACTACAGCCTGTTCAATGACGGCGGCGTGGTAGGCGACATTTTGGTGGCCGAGGAGGAGATGCTCTCCACGCTTAACAGCGAGCTGCGCTTTTGTGCGCTCAAGCAGTTGTTTGTGACCGCGGCGGTCATTTCGCTCGAGACCACGGTGCTGTCGGCCCTACCGTTGGGCTTTAACAACCTTATGCACGGGTATTTTCGCACGCTGTGCGTGGGCTATGGCCTGTATGCCGTGGGCAATACGGTGATGCTCATCTTGCTGTACTTTACCGACTACAAGGGCGCCGTGCTTGCCTCCGGGCTGTTCGCGGGCGTGGCGGGGCTGGCGACCATCGTCTCGCTGTTCTTTCCGCAGCAGTTTTATGGCTTTGGCTTTTTGCTCGGCGCGGCGGTGTTTTTTGTTGTGGCGCTCATGCGGCTCGATGCCTATACCGCCAACTTGCCGTATCGTATTCTGAGCCAGCAGCCCATCGTGGCGACCGACAAGACGGGGCGCTTTACGGAGTTGGGCCGCTTGCTCGACCGTGCCGAACAGCGCTATGAGGAGCTGCGTCTAGAGGGCGAGCCGCATGGTGCGTTTGAACGCACGGTGGTCCGTGTGTATCGCAATCGTTGGGGAGGTCCTGATGACCGATAGGATGATGTCTCGCCGTCGCCTGTTTGAGGCGGCTGCCGGTGCGCTGTTGCTTTCGGGCTGCTCGGTGCAGGAAGACTCCTCGACCAAAAAGGTCAAAAAGCAGGACAAGATTAAAAAGGCTGAGGCCTCGAATGAGGCCAAGCACCTGCGCGACAAGGACGAGCTCTACGAGGTCTGCGATGACTCGGGTATTGTGACCATGTACTTGACGGTCTCACGCGGCAACAGCTCCGAGAACACCGACCACAGCTGGGCCGAGATCAACACGTACTCGGTGTATGACTATGCCGACATGGGCGTGACGCGCTATCAGGTTATGGGCCTGCTGCAGCCGGGCGACGAAGACGGCCCGGTGGCCGGCGAGGTTGGCTATGGCGAGGAAGCGCCCAATGCTACCGTGCAGGTGCGCGGCCAGACATCGAGCAATAACTCGCAAAAGAATTACAAGGTGGAGCTCAAAAAGGGCAAGGGTACCTGGCGCCAACAGCGCGCGATTGCGCTCAACAAGCACATGGGCGAGGGTATGCGTTTTCGCAACAAGATGGCCTACGACCTTATCCGCGGGATTCCCCAGATGATGGGCCTGCGCACGCAGTTTGTGCATCTGTGGGTGTGCGACCAGACCGAAAAGTCCAACGACACCTTTGAGGACTACGGCCTGTTTACGCAGGTGGAGCAGCTCAACAAGACGGCGCTTAAGGCACATGGCCTGGATAAGAGCGGGCACCTGTACAAGGTGAACAGCTTTGATTTCCATCGCTACGAGGACACCATTAAGCTTGCTGACGACCCCGACTATAACCAGGCAAACTTTGAGGGCATGCTCGAGATTAAGGGCGATTCGGACCACACGAAGCTCATCGAGATGCTCGATGCGCTCAACGACGAATCGCAAAAGATCGATGACGTGCTCGACACCTACTTTGATACCGAGAATCTGGTCTATTGGCTGGCGTTTCAGATCCTGACGGGCAACTGCGATACGCAGAACCGTAACTGCTATCTGTACAGCCCTCTCAACTCAAATACCTGGTACTTTTTAGATTGGGATAACGACGGCATGCTGCGTAAGCTGGAGCTTTCTCTTACCGGGTTTTCGGACTACGCGAGCTGGGAGCGCGGCGCAAGCAACTACTGGGGCAACGTACTGTTCAATCGTGCGCTGCGCAGCAAATCGTTCCGCAGCGAGCTCGACCGCGCCGTCAAGGACCTGCGCTCGTATATGACCGAGGCACGCCTGAGCAAGATGATCAAGCATTATCGCGAGGTGACTGAATCGCTCGTCTTTGCCGCCCCCGATATCGATAACCTGCCCGTGACCAAGGACCAATACGAGCAGATCGCCGCGGCGATTCCCTCCGAGATCGAGGAGAACTACAAGAGCTTTCGCGAGAGTTTTAAAAAGCCCATGCCGTTCTACATCGGCGTGCCGCAGATCGATAACGGTAAGCTGCGTATTAACTGGGATGCGTCCTACGACTTTGAGGCGCGCGACATTCGCTACACCGTAGAGCTTGCGCGCGACTATGCCATAAGCGACGTGGTCTTTAAGGCCGAGGACGTGCTGCTTCCCGAGGTGACCTGCGATGCGCCCGATGCCGGCCAGTATTTTGTGCGCGTGCGTGCCACCAACTCCGACGGTTATACGCAAGATGCGTTTGACTACTATGTGACCGACGACGGCAAGCACTACGGCATGAAGTGTTTTTACGTGCAAGACGGCGGTAAGGTCGTGGAGGATACGTATGAGGAGGGCTAGCGCGTTGCTTGAGCGCTTGGCGGCCCCGCCTGTGCGTGCCACGCAGGAGCGTTACCGCCACGAGCTCAAATATCTCATTAACGAGGGCGAGCATGCCGCGCTTGCCTGTCGCATGGCGCCGGTGTTTAAGCTGGACAAGCATGCGCGGGCGGGCGGTTACACTATTCGCAGCCTGTATTTTGACGACTACTGCAATTCGGCCTACGAGGAAAAAGACGCCGGCGTTCTCATGCGCAAAAAGTATCGCGTGCGTATCTATAACGGCAGCGACAAGGTGATTAAGCTCGAGCGCAAAAAGAAGTTCGGCAGCTGGATCTATAAGGAGGACGCGCCGCTTACGCGCGGCGAGTTTGAGCAGATCCTGGCTGGCGACTACGACTTTTTGCTGAGGAGCCCCTATCCGCTCTGCCGAGAGTTCTACATCGAGTGCATCTGCAACATGATGCGCCCGAGGACCATCGTGGACTACGAGCGCGAGCCGTGGGTGATGGATGAGGGCACCGTACGCATCACGTTTGACATGAACGTGCGTGCCGCGGTGGGAAGCTTCGATATCTTTGACGTTACGCTGCCCGCGCTGCCGGTTCTGGAGCCCGGCAAGCTAGTGATGGAGGTCAAGTTTACGGAGTTTTGCCCGCAGCTGGTGCGCGATATGGTGCCGCCGGGCGCGGCTGAACTCACGGCGGTCTCCAAGTACTGCCTGTGTTATGACAAGACCGCCTACCTGCGCGGATTTAATTACTGGGAATCGGATTTTGAGAACCGAGGGGATATTTAGACCATGAGCACTAGGGACTTTTTTAAGAACTCCGTCTTGGAGGCGTTTGGCCAGGTCGACCCTGCCAAGATTGGCCTTTCGCTGCTCGTGGCGCTCGCCATGGGCATCCTGATCTATTACGTCTACAAGCGCTTTTTTACCGGCGTGGTGTATTCGCGTAGTTTTGCCGTGACGCTCGTGGGCATGTGCGTGCTCACCTGCATGGTCACGCTCGCGATCTCGACGAACGTGGTCATCTCACTCGGTATGGTCGGTGCTCTGTCTATCGTCCGCTATCGTACGGCGGTCAAGGACCCGCTCGACCTGCTGTATCTGTTTTGGGCCATTACCACGGGCATTACGGCAGGTGCCGGCATGTATGCGCTCGTGGGGCTCACAGCGGTGGTGATCGTGGCCATGATTGTCGGTTTTGCGAGCCACCAGGACAAGTCGCGCGTGTACATGATGGTCATCCACTACACGGGCCAGAA
>URNI01000072.1 GCA_900549135.1 uncultured Collinsella sp. | reverse complement strand
CGCAGGACATCCTGGACGCATCGTATTCGCAGAGCAAGGAGTGAGAATGGTTCCATCGCAGCATTCCGTGCTAAAGGGTGCGTTTGAGTGGATCATGGTCGTCGCGATCGCACTGGTCGCTACCTTCCTGATCCGCATCTTTGTGGTCGAGCCCTTTGTGGTGCCCACCGGCTCCATGGAGTCCACGATCGAGATCGGCGACCAGATCCTGGCGCAAAAGGTGAGCCTTGAACTCGGCCAGCCTGTCAGCCAAGGCGATATCGTGGTGTTCCACAACCCCGATGGCACCTCCGAGCACGATGTTCTCGTCAAGCGTGTTATTGCCACGGCCGGCCAGACGGTCGACCTTCAGGACGGCAAGGTGGTCGTTGACGGCCAGGCGCTCGACGAGGACTACACGACCGGCATGAGCTGGCCGCTTTCGGTCCAGGCTCCCGGCGCTCAGGTAAGCTATCCCTACACCGTTCCCGACGGGTGCGTGTGGGTGATGGGCGACAACCGCGAGAACTCTGCTGACTCCCGCTACTTTGGCCCGGTCGACCGCTCCGAATTGATCGCCGTGGCGCTTGTGCGCTACTGGCCGCTCAACCGTATCGGCGCTATCGGCTAAAAACCGCTATAGTACAGTACCTAACCGTGTAATCGTTTCGACGAGGGGATATTAGAGGCATGAACGCTTCATCGCTTTCCTTCCAAGACATCATCCTGCGCCTCCAGCAGTACTGGGGCGAGCAGGGCTGCGTCATTATGCAGCCCTATGACTCCGAGGTCGGTGCCGGTACCTTTCATACCGCGACCACGCTGCGCTCGCTCGGTCCCGCCGAGTGGCGCACCTGCTATGCGCAGCCCTGCCGCCGTCCCGCCGATGGCCGCTACGGCGAGAACCCCAACCGCATGCAGCACTACTATCAGTTCCAGGTGCTCATCAAGCCCTCGCCGGTCAACGCCCAGGAGCTCTACCTGGGTTCGCTGGCCGCCATTGGCCTGGACCCCAACGACCATGACGTCCGCTTTGTCGAGGACGACTGGGAGAGCCCGACGCTGGGCGCCTGGGGCCTTGGCTGGGAGGTCTGGCTCAACGGCATGGAGGTCACGCAGTTTACGTACTTCCAGCAGGTGGGCGGCATCGAGGTCGACCCCGTGCCCGTCGAGATCACCTATGGCCTGGAGCGTATCGCCATGTACGCTCAGGGCGTCAACTCGGTCTACGACTTGGTTTGGAGCTACCTGCCCGACGGCACGCCCATGACCTACGGCGACGTGTTCCTGGAGAACGAGCGCGAGTTCAGCGCCTACAACTTTGAGGTCGCCAACGTCGAGATGATGCGTCAGAAGTTTGACGACTACGAGGCCGAGTGCCACTCCTGCCTGGAGCGCAAGCTGCCGCTGCCGGCATATGACTGCGTCATGAAGTGCAGCCATGCCTTCAATCTGCTCGATGCCCGCGGTGCGCTGTCCGCAGTCGAGCGCGCTAACTACATCCTGCGCGTCCGCGCCGTCGCCAAGGCGTGCTGCGAGGCCTATATGGCCGAGGTCGCCGGAGTCAACGAGAATGCCGACCAGGAAGGCGAGGTGGCGTAAGCCATGGCAGACGCTAAGGATTTCCTGTTTGAGATCGGTACGGAGGAAATGCCCTCTGCACCGCTGAACAATGCCGTCAAGCAGCTTGGCACCATGATCGCCAAGGGTCTCGACGAGGCCGGTCTGGCCCACGGCGAGGTCCGCGTGATCTCGAGCCCGCGTCGCCTGGCTGCGCTCGTTGCCGACGTCGCCACCGCGACCGATGAGGTTCACGAGGTCAAGCGCGGCCCCGCGGCCAACATTGCCTTCGATGCTGACGGAAACGCTACCAAGGCCGCCCAGGGCTTCGCCCGCAAGTGCGGTGTGGCTGCCGAGGATCTGGTTCGTCGCGAGGACACCGACGGCCGTGAGTACGTCTTTGCCGAGAAGAACATTCCTTCCGCCCCGGCCACCCCGATCCTGACGGCCCTGTGCGAGAAGACCATCGCCGGCCTGCAGTGGCCTAACTACCGCAGCCAGCGCTGGGGTCACGAGCATGCTACGTTCGTGCGTCCGGTCCGTTGGATCTGCTGCCTTCTGGGCGAGGACGTTGTGCCTGCGTCCTTTGCCGACGTGACGAGTGGCAACACCACGCGCGGACATCGCGTGCTTGGCCCCGGTGACCATGTGGTCGCCAGCCCCGCTGTTTACGAGCAGGTGCTCGAGGACGCCGGTGTGCTTTCTGCCGAGCGCCGTCGCGAGGCCATCCTTGCCGGTATCGCCGAGGTCGAGGCTGCCCGTCCCGGCTGCCATGTCGATACGCCCAAGAAGGTCTTTGAGGAGGTCATTAACCTCTGCGAGTGGCCGACGGTGCTCGTCGGTACCTTTGACGAGGAGTTCCTCAAGGTCCCGCACGAGATCATCTGCGAGTCCATGCTCACCAACCAGCGCTACTTCCCGATCTATGACGGCGAGGGCAAGCTGACGCGTGAGTTCGTGATCGTCTCGAACAGCAAACCCGAGAACGCCGAGCGCGTGATCGACGGCAACGAGCGCGTCGTGCGTGCTCGCCTGGACGACGCCAAGTTCTTCTACGAGGAAGACCTGAAGATTTCCCTCGACGAGTTCCGTGAGCGTCTGGCCAAGGTCGCCTTCCAGGAGAAGCTCGGTAGCGTGCTCGCCAAGTCCGAGCGTATTGAGCAGCTCGCGCTCGCCATCGCCCGCGAGGCCCATCTGGGCGCCCACCTTGCCGCCGATGCCGCTCGCGCCGCTCACCTGTGCAAGGCCGACCTTGTATCCAACGCCGTCGTTGAGTTCACGAGCCAGCAGGGCGTTATGGGCGGTTATTACGCTTCCGCGATGGGGGAGAACGACGAGGTCGCCCACGCCATTCGCGATCACTATCGTCCCCGCTTTGCCGGCGATGAGCTGCCCGAGGGCACCGCTGGCTGCATCGTGGCCTGTGCCGACAAGCTCGATACCATTGCGGGCATCTTTGCCATCGGCGAGCCCCCGACCGGCTCTTCCGATCCGTACGCGCTGCGTCGCGCCGCCATCGGCATCATCAACATCCTGCGCGATCGCCTGCCGATTGACCCCACGTCGCTGATTGACTTTGCCCTTGAGCTCTATAGCGAGCAGGGCATTGAGTTTGACGCCGCCGAGGTCGCCCAGCAGGTCCGCGACTTCTTCCACGGCCGCCTGGTGAGCATGGCCCGCGATGAGAAGATTCCGGCCGATACCGTCGCCGCCGTCTCTGCGGTGCACATCATCGCCCCGTCCGTCTTCTTCGCCCGCTGCGCCGCGCTCGACGAGGCCCGCAAGAACGACGCCGAGACCTTCGACAACCTGGCTACCGCCTATGCCCGCGCCGCGCACATCTCCAAGCCCGAGCTTGGTGCGGAGTACGACCGCAGCCTGATGGGCGAGGTTGAGCTCGCGCTCGCCGACGCCTCCGAGGCTGCTCAAACCGCTGTCGATGCCGCCCTTGCTGCCGAGGATTACCCGGCCGCATTCGCCGCTCTTGCAGCTCTGCGTGCTCCCATCGACCGCTTCTTCGACGAGGTTATGGTCATGGACAAGGACGAGCAGCTCCGCGATAATCGCCTTAAGCTGCTCAACCGCTTCGAGGCCGTTTTCTCCGGCATCGCCAACATCGGTGAGCTTGCCCGCAAAAAGTAAGCCAGCCTGCGCGTAAGCGCAAAAGGAGCCCCGCATGGATTGCCCGGTCACCGCTCGTCCCACCGTTATCGTTATCTCCGACTCGCTCGGCGATACCGCTTGTGAGGTGGTGCTTGCGGCGTCCGGGCAATTTGATGAAGGGGCTTTTCGTCTCTTGCGCCTGCCCAAGGTGAACTCGGTGGAGCAGGTCAAGTCGTTTGTGGGCCCGCGCGTCGATGCAGATCATCGCGATATTGCCGTGTTCCACACCATTGTCGATCCGACGCTTCGCGCCCGTGTGCTCGATTACCTGGGCATGCTGCATATCCGTTCGGTCGACCTAATCGGCCCGACGCTTGCCGTGCTGTCGTCGCTCATTGGTGTGCCGCCCAAAGGTGTTGCGGGCGTGATTCACAAAACGGATGACCGCTATTTCCACCGCATCGAGGCTATGGAGTATTTCGTTGAGCACGATGATGGGCGCGGCTGCGACGACCTTTCGGGGGCCGATATTGTGCTGCTGGGCGTATCGCGCACGTCCAAGACGCCGCTGTCGATGTATTTGGCCTATCAGGGTTACAAGGTTGCCAATGTTCCTTTGGCCCATGGCATGGAGCCGCCCAAGTCGATTTACGAGGTCGACCCAATGCGTTTGTTTGGCCTGATTTCGACCGTCGATGTGATTTCCGAAATTCGCGATAGCCGCTTGGGCGATGACTATGCTCGCGCCGTCGCAGGCTCCTATGCTGCGCCCGAGAGCGTGCGCAGCGAGCTCGAGGAAGCTCGCGCCCTCATGAAGCGCCTGGGCTGCTTTGTGGTGCGTACCGATGGCAAGGCGATCGAGGAAAGCGCTGCCGAGATCATTAGCCACTTGGAGGAAATCCAAGAAGCCCGCGCCCGCCGAGCCACCCGCCGCGCCTAATATTAGTAGCATTTTGATAAAGCGATTTAGCAAAAACATCGCATCTGACCTGCTTTTTTATTGTAGTGGTATCTTCATAAGGTAACCACCTTTACCTACCGTTTACCGCCACATTTACCACGTTTACCAAACCTCGCGCCCTCTACGCAAGCCTGCTCAATGCCCGCCGTATAGTACCCTCACGGCTCGCATCCGGTGGGTCGATTCGTTACCACGGTCGTGCGCGTAAGCGCATGGAAGGGGAAGTATCGTGAGCGATTGCAAGAGGGTTTACCGTTTTGGAACCGACGCCCAGGGCACCTGTGTCACTGAGGGCGACAAGTCCATGAACTTCGTGCTTGGCGGCAAGGGCGCAAACCTTGCCGAGATGAGCCGCATCGGCCTGCCGGTTCCCGGTGGCTTTACCATTACCTGCCAGACTTGCGTCGAGTACTCCGGTGCCGGCAACGTGTGGCCCGAGGGCGCACTCGATGAGATCGTTGCTGCCGAGGCAGACCTCGAGGCCCGCTGCGGCAAGAAGCTCGGCGACGCCTCCGATCCGCTGCTCGTGTCGGTTCGCTCGGGTGCTCCGTTTTCCATGCCCGGCATGATGGATACGGTCCTCAACCTGGGCCTCAACGACGACTCCGTTCAGGGTCTCATCGCCCAGACGCAAAATCCGCGTTTTGCTTGGGATAGCTACCGCCGCTTTATTCAGATGTTCTCCAACGTCGTTATGGGCGTTGACGCCGACCTGTTCGAGAACGCGCTGACCCAGGCACGCCTGGTCGCCGGCGTCCGCGTCGACTCCGAGCTTTCGGCCGAGGATCTGCAGGAGCTCGTCGAGACCTTTAAGGGTATCTTCTCCGAGAACGTCGATGCCTCCCTGTATCCCGAGCTCGAGGTCGCTGACGGCAAGCCCGTTTTCCCGCACGACCCGGAGCTTCAGCTGCGCCTTGCAATCCAGGCCGTCTTTGGCAGCTGGATGAACGAGCGTGCCTGCATCTACCGCAAGCAGCATGGCATTTCCGACGACCTCGGCACCGCCGTCAACGTGCAGGCCATGGCCTTTGGCAACAAGGGCGAGACCTCTGCGACGGGCGTCGCCTTTACGCGTAATCCGGCGGACGGCACCAAGGAGTTCTACGGTGACTTTTTGGTTAATGCCCAGGGCGAGGACGTCGTCGCCGGTATCCGCAACACCGAGCCTATCGCCGACCTCAAGACCACCCCGGGCCTCGAGTCCGCAGGTGAGGAGCTCGAGCGCGTGTTCCTGACGCTCGAGGATCATTACCGCGATATGTGCGATATCGAGTTCACCATCGAACAGGGCAAGCTCTGGATGCTCCAGACCCGCGTGGGTAAGCGCACTGCCACCGCCGCCTTGCGCATCGCCATCGAAATGGTCGAGGAGGGTCTGATCACCCGCGAGGAGGCCGTGAGCCGCATCGATCCCGCGCAGCTCGACCAGCTCCTGCATCCGCAGTTCGATGCCTCCAAAAAGTACGAGGCCCTGGCCAGCGGTCTAAACGCCAGCCCTGGTGCCGCCGTGGGCGAGGTCGTGTTTTCGAGCGACGATGCCGTCGCGCGCGCCAACGAGGGCCATAAGGTCATTCTGGTTCGCTGGGAGACCAACCCCGACGACCTGAAGGGCATGGTTGCCGCCGAGGGCATCCTGACCAGCCACGGTGGCAAGACGAGCCATGCCGCCGTTATCGCCCGCGGCATGGGTACGCCCTGCGTCTGCGGCGTTGAGCGCTTCCACATCGATTCCGCCGAGAAGGTCGTTCGCATCGAGGGCAGCGACCGTGTGCTGCACGAGGGCGATGTCATCTCCATCGACGGCACCCAGGGCATCGTCGTCGACGGCGCCGTTGACCTGGTCTCGGCCGAGCTCACCGGTGACCTGGACACCATCCTGTCCTGGGCCGACGAGATCCGTTTGGACGAGACTTGTGGCCATGCCAACCATGTTCGCGTTAATGCCGACAACCCCGAAGACGCCGCGCTCGCACTCGAGTTTGGCGCCGAGGCCATAGGCCTGTGCCGCACTGAGCACATGTTCCTGGGTGACCGCAAGAACATCATCCAGAGCTTTATCCTGTCTGACGATGGGGCCGTGAAGCAGCAGGCTCTGGCTGACCTGCTCAAGGTTCAGACCGAGGACTTCCTGGCGATGTTCAAGACCATGTCCGGTCGCGATGTGGTCGTCCGCCTGCTTGACCCGCCGCTTCATGAGTTCCTGGATAATCCTCGCGAGCTCGAGGTTGCCATCACCAAGAAGGAAGCCGCTGGCGCCAGCGAGGAAGAGCTTGCCGCCCTGCGCACCCGCCTGCGTCGTATCGACGGCATGGTCGAGTCCAACCCGATGCTCGGCCTGCGCGGCGTTCGCCTGTCCGTCGTCTTTAGCGATCTGCCGCTCATGCAGGTCCGCGCCGTCGCCACGGCCGCTGCCCGCCTAATCAAGGAGGGCGTCGACCCGCATCCCGAGATCATGGTTCCGCTCGTTTCCATCACGGCCGAGCATGTCCAGACCCGCGAGGTTATCGAGCGCGTGATCGCCGAGGTTTCCGCCGAAGAGGGCGTCGAGCTCAATATTCCCGTGGGCACGATGCTCGAGCTGCCACGCGCCTGCATGGTCGCCGACGAGATCGCCCATCATGCCGACTTCTTCTGCTTTGGCACCAACGACCTCACGCAGACGACCTTCGGCTTCTCTCGCGACGATGCCGAGGCCAAGTTCATCCCGCTGTACATGCATAAGAAGATTCTGAAGGACAACCCCTTCGAGACCATCGACGCGGCGGTGCTCGAGCTGGTGCGCATGGCTGTCGAGAAGGGTCGCGCCACCAACCCCTACATGCACTTTGGCGTGTGCGGCGAGCACGGCGGCGACCCCAAGTCCATCAAGGGCCTGTTTAACGTGGCCGACGTTGACTACGTGTCCTGTTCGCCCTACCGCGTGCCCCTCGCACGCCTGGCTGCCGCTCAAGCCAAGCTCGAGGCCAAGCGTTCCGCCTAACGTTTTGGGTTTAGACGCCTAGCGTAGCCCCTTTCATGCCGCCCGTCTCATTCGTGAGGCGGGCGGTTATCATGTGCGGGTTTTGTCTTTTTGTCTGCGTAAAAAAATGTTCTTGCAGCAGAAACCCGCGCGTGTATACTCGAATACGTTTGTTCAACTACGTGCCGGCCAAGGTGGTACGGCACCTCTAGAAGAGTAAGGAATTGCACATGGATTACATCCGCGCAATCGAGCGTCAGCAGATCCGCGAGGACATTCCTCAGGTTCGCGTCGCCGACAACGTCAAGGTTCACTACCGCATTAAGGAAGGCGACCGCGAGCGCATCCAGGTCTTCCAGGGCGACGTCATCCGCATGGCCGGCGCCGGTGCCCGCGAGACCTTCACCGTCCGCAAGATTTCCTTCGGTGTCGGTGTTGAGCGTACCTTCCCGCTTCACAGCCCCAAGATCGCCAAGCTCGAGGTCGTCCGTCATGGTAGCGTCCGTCGCGCCAAGCTGTACTACCTCCGCGACAAGGTGGGCAAGGCTGCTCGCATCCCCGAGAAGCGCTAAGAAGATCGCAGCGTCTGTCCACTCGTTTGGACGCAAGGGTCACCTTCGGGTGGCCCTTCTTTTTATCTGATTTGCATGCAAGGAGGGCCTGGTATGGCCAATATGACGAGCTCGCTTTCGGCATCGCAGGTTGCCGGCGAGCTGGCGAGTGCCACGTTCGAGGAGATTCCCGCCCTTGTGGAGCATTATCGTGAGGATCCGCGCCAGCAGGTGATCAAGGCTTGCGAGCGTGCTCTTAAGCGCCATGCCAAGGAGCTTGCCGAGCGCGAGCGCGTCAATGACATGTACGAGCTTATGCATGAGCTTGGCGGCGATGGGGTGGTCGTTGGTGTCGACGAGGTGGGTCGCGGATCGGTGGCCGGTCCTTTGACGGTATGCGCCGTCTGCCTTCCCATGGAACCGCGCGTCTGGGGTATCAACGATTCCAAAAAGCTCACGCCCGCGCGCCGCGAGTTGCTCTCAGTGAAGATTGCCGAGGTGGCGACGGCGATCGGTTTTTGCCATATCGCGCCTAAGGATATCGATGAGATGGGCATGGCCCGCGCCATCCGCGCTGCCGTTGTGGGCGCCGTGGCCGATACGGGGCTCGAGCCCGACTGCGTCCTCATGGACGGTAACCCCTTGGGCGCCGTTCCCAACGAGCGCGATGTGGTGAAGGGCGATGCCAAGATCGCCTGCATCGCCGCGGCGTCCATCATGGCCAAGGTCACGCGTGACGAGATGATGGTCGAGTACGACGCCGAGTACCCCGAGTACCATCTGGCCGAGTCGAAGGGCTATGCGAGCCCCGAGCACATCGAGGCCATTCGCAAACATGGACTTTGTCCGCTGCACCGCGTGAGCTTTTGCGGAAACTTTCTGCAGACTGAGCGCCTTTTCTAGGTCAATTGTGGAGACAGGGACCTCTGGGGTTTTATAAACCTGCTGGTAGCGGGCCGTATGCAAAACCATTGCTGCGTACGGCCCGTTTTTTGTCGGCATTTGGTCAGCTTTTGGTTTGCTTCCGGTACTTACCCGCATGAAACCCGCCCTCATTATCGAGGCA
>URNI01000071.1 GCA_900549135.1 uncultured Collinsella sp. | reverse complement strand
GCGCCGCCACCCAGCTTGCCGTATGGATGCTCAACGGCACTACCCATGTCGACGGTACTTACTCTTACACGACCGCTCAGGGCAAAACCAAGAGTGGGCACTTTACCGCTGACAATGAAGTCGTGGCGGCGGCGCGGTGGCTCCACGACAGCGCAAAATCAGGAAACATCAAAGCCGCTCCGCACCGCGCGCGACGCTATCTAGGAGCCGTATCGGGCGGCAGCAAACGTCAGGACATGCTCTATGTACTGCCGGCGGTCTCTGTTTCCTTCCAAAAGCAGTCTGCAAACGCTGCCATTACCAGCGGAAACAATACTTATCAGTTTGACGGGGCAGCATTCGATATTTTTGAGAGCGCCAGCGGCGCGCGTGTCGGCACCATCCAGATGGACAGCAACGGTCGGGCGCAAGCAACTCTTCTGCCCAACACTGCATACTACCTAGTTGAAACGAAGGCGCCGGCCGGCTATGTCCCTCGTCGTGATCGCATCGCCTTTACCACGGGAAATGACGGTGGACAGGTCGCCATTGATGAACAGCCCGGCATCATCAACCTGCATATCGTAAAACTCGATGCCGCGACGAATGCCGGCCCCCAGGCGGGATCTTCACTCGCAGGAGCAGAGTTCACGTGTGTGTCACAATCAACCCCTGGATGGGCGCAAATCCTCACGACCGACGAAAGCGGTCAGGCCACCCTCGCCGATGTCCCCTTAGGAACCTTTACCATCTACGAATCAAAAGCCCCCGAGGGCTACCTGCCATCCAACGACAGCTGGACCTATACCGTTGGAGCCGACCAGCTCGGCGATTCAGGCGTGGTCGAGATCGAATCTCGCATTTCCGATATCCCCATTGCGTTTGACCTTGAGATTTCCAAATTCAAGGATTACGGCAATAGCGACCAATCCGGCCTGGAGCAACCGGCGGGTGGTGTTGTCTTTGAGGTTGTCAGCAACAGTTCTCAGCAGGTTGTTGGCACACTGACCACAAACATCTATGGCTTTGCCTCCACCAAAGATCAGCCCGAAGCATGGTTCGGCACAGGCAAGCGACCCGCCGGTGTCCACGGAGCTGTCCCATACGACCGTGCCGGCTACACGATTCGCGAGGTTCCGGAAACCGTCCCCGAGGGTTTTAAACGTGCAGGGGAATGGACCGTCGGGGCCAATCAGATTTCCAACGGCGCCGAGCTTCAATATATCGTAGACAACCACGCGCTGTCGACGCATCTCCAGATTGTAAAACGCGATGCCCAAACAGGCGCTTCTGTTCCACTAGCCGGATTCACCTTCCAACTCCTCGACAGCAATCACGAACCTGTCTCACAAACTTGCTGGTATCCAGCACATAACGTAATGGACGCCTTTACGACTGACGCGACCGGGACCGTCACACTGCCCGAATCGCTCGTGCCGGGCACCTATTATGTACGCGAAACCTCGGCCAAAGAGCCCTATCTTGTCGGCGAAGAAATCGAGGTAAACATACCCGCCGACATGAACCTAACGCCCGTTGCAATCACCTCGTATTATGACCACGCCGCGACCGGAAACATCAGGATCGTTAAAACCGATGCCATAGACGGCAGCAGCCTCGCGGGCGCCGTCTTTGAGATTCGTGCCTCGGGTGATATCGTGCGCCCCGACGGTAGCATTGCCGCGCTCGACGGTGAGACCGTCGCGACCGTCACGTCGGATGAAACTGGAGAAGCACGCGCGGACAACCTCCCGCTGGGATCTGGCACCGCACGCTACGAGGTCGTCGAGACTCAAGCGCCGACCGGCTTTTTACTCGACCGGACGCCCCATATCGTAGACCTCGCTTATGCCGACCAGAAAACACCCGTCGTAGAAGCACGGCTTAACGTATCCGACGATTACACCAAAGTTGATATCTCCAAGGTCGATGCAAGCGGCGAGCAGGAAGTGGAAGGCGCACAGCTCACCTTATATGGTCCCGATAAAACCGAAATAGACTCCTGGACCTCATCCGACAAGCCGCACCGCGTCGAACATCTTGCACCCGGCACCTACTCGTTGCGCGAAATGATGTCTCCGCGGACCTATGACCTTGCCGAGGAGATAACGTTTGAAATAAAGGATACGGGAGAAGTCCAATCCGTCGCGATGAAGGATGCGCCCATCGAGATCAAAGGACAGGTCGACAAGCGTCAGGAGCTTGTCCAACCTATCGGAAAGGGTCTGCTGGCCAACGGAGATGGTAAAAATCGCGCCGCGACGCAAACTAATACGGATGGACTTTTCTCCTATACCATCGACGCTCGAAACGATTCCGCTACTTGGGTTGATGAGTTTACGATTATCGATGATCTTGAGTGCGCCAAAGACGGCACGGCGAGATTCATCTCAATCGAAACCCCCGTCGCCATCGGCGACCTCAACGGTCTGTGCAACGTGTGGTATCGCACGACGCCGTTGGACTCGACAGACGTCGATGAGCCGGCGAACGCGACACTTGACGATGGACACGAAAATCCTTGGCTTGAGTCCGACGAAGTAAAAGAGAGCCTTGGTGAGGACTGCCGCCTCGTCGATTACGACGGCTGGCGCCTCTGGAAGGCGGATGTCTCGACCACGGAATCCACCACACTCGAGGCGGAAGAGCTCGACCTTGCATCCAATACCGTCGTAACGGGCATTCGAATTGAATACGGTGCGGTAGCTGCCGACTTTACGACTCGAAGCGATGCGGATTCTTGGACCCGCGATGATCTCAAAGATGAGCACGACGACCTTGACGATGCCAAAGCAATCCTTGGCACAGACGCTCGGGGCGCAGTCGTGCACATGCAGGCAACGTCGGCTTATACGCCCCAAACCGCACTCACCAACAGCGCGCGCGTCGATCTTTGCCGCAACGGCGGCGGCGATAAACTTGAGTCACATGACGAGGACCGTGTCATTCAACGCTGTACCCTACCGCAGGACCTACCGGCAACAGGATCAGTTCCCATCGTCGCTTGCATCACCGCGCTCCTGACCTCGGGTGCCGCAGCCCTATGGTTCGCTCGCCTTAGGTCTATCCCAAAGAACCGCTAGCACGATGAAAAAGCGGGCGAGCCAGTCCCCCGGCTCGCCCGCTTTCAATCATGTAAATCGCCGTATCTACTCTGCAGACGAAGATCCACCATCAACGATTGCCTGCTCGGACTCAGGAATCCCATCGGCACCCGTGCTCTGTTCTTGCTCCACCTCTTCGCTGATTGCGGAGGCGGGGGTCGAGCCCTTCGCACCCACGATGTAGGCAGCCCCAAATCCTAACGCAATGGCAATCAAGGTCAAAATCACGTAGACAGGCCAATGGCGCTTAATATACGAAAACACGTTGACTCCTTAGAGCTCCGTCTACGAACGGCGGATAACCTCGGTCACGACCTCGGATACCGTAGCAATGTTCGTCGGGTTGACATTGTGGGGCAGGTCGTCCTCGGTACGAGCGCAAGCCAGACGCGTGCCGTCCACGCCGGCGATGGTGAGGGCTCGGCGGCTCGCCTCGAGCGCGGCATAGGCATCGGTCTTGGCATAGGGCATCTCGAGCGCGCCACAATCGACATGGAACGACTTGCAGACCTTGCTGACCAGGTTCATGATGCGGCGATCGCCCTTGAGCAGTTGTTGTTCGCCCTCGACCGTCACAACCGAAAGCCTACCGGCGCCGACGGATTCAAGATTGATAAAGAATACGCCGCGGAGCTTATCGCGATGCGAAGCCAAGAAGGCCTTCATGCCGGCGCCATCACAATCCGAGGCGCCCGTTGCCACAAACCAGATATCGTGACCGAGCAGCTCATCATCGCCCATAGAGGCGACAGCCGAGAGCATATCTTCGGAAGAAGCGCCATCGGAAGACGTAGCGCCACCCTTCCAGCCATCGTTATCGTCCTCGAAGTTATCCCACGAACCGATACCGCGACCGGACTTCTTGGCATCGTAATCGTCTTCGACGCCCAGCCAGTCACTCATGCTGTCCTGCTCGTTTTTCATTTTACGGCCGAACAGACCACCCAGGCCGCGCTTACGAGACTTGGGTGCCGCCGGGGCGGGAGCCGAAATGGTCTCGATCGGCTGCGCGCCCGACGCAACGGGCATAGGAGGCGCAACGGGTGCCGATGTGGGTTCGGGACCCTGGGCAGTAGCAAAGGGATCGTTGACCTGCGCGGAGGGGTCGGGAAGGTCGAACAGCGACGTGCGAGACGCAACGTTTGCCTGCTTCATGGACGGCAGCGACGGATCGGGGACCGAAGCCAGCGGAGACGAGGAAGGTGCAGGCGACGGTGCCGACGCCGGATCGGGAACATTCGTCTGCGCACGCGGCGATGCCTGGGAGGAAATCTGGGCCATAAGGGAATCGACCGTTTCGTCCTGAGTGGGAGCGACATTGGCAACCGTGGCACCGGAACCACTCGGGGTCGGCATGGTGAAAATCTGCGTGGAGTAAGGCCTCGACTCATCCGTCTCGGGAGTCTCGGAAACCGCAGGCACTTCCTCCTGCTCGACCTCGGTCGAATCACCTTGATCGGCTGCCGCGTATTGCTCTTCGTCAGAGTTGGCCTCAACGGACTCGTCCTCGGCGACATCTTGGATTTCGGCAGCATCAATAGGCTCGTCATCGTCTGGCGCGTCGCCCTGCTCATCGGAAACAGGAAGGGGCTCGGCAATCGCGGTGCCCTGCTTTTCAAACGTTATCGTGGAATCGAACTGCGCGGCATCAAACGACATGGTGCTATCGACGTGCTCCTGAGCCTCGAAAGACGTCGTCGCCTCAACAACATCCGCGGACGCCGGTTGCTGGGACTCAAAGGACGTTGTAGCTTCGGCGGCGTCGACGGGCGTGGACTGCATAACCTCGTTCTGCTCGAACTCTTGCGCCGCGTGCTCACGTGCCGCCTCGGCTGCCTGCTGCTGAGCGATAGCCTCCTGCTCGGCAGCCTCGCGTGCGGCAGCGCGCTTCTCCTCGAAATCGTCGACAAATTTCTTGCCCTTTGCAAGCGCACCCTTAAAGAAGTTGGAAGCGCTGGCGCCAATCGACGAGAACGCGGATACAATGTCGGCATGGGGCGTTGCCGCGGGAATCTCGGCCGAGAAATCAGTATCGCTCTCGTAAGACACGCGCCTCGGCTGTTCAACGTAATCGTCGTCAGACTCGTCCGCAACGTCTTGCGCCGGCGCGGCGGGAGCCAAAATGTCCAGTCCTGCCGCGGGATCGATCGCGGACACTGCCTCGGGCTCGGCAACGGCAACGGCAACCGCGGCAGACTCATCATCCACGGTGACAGCGGGCGCAGGCGCAGTCACGACGGGGGCAGGCTCGGGCTCAAACGTCGGCTCCTCGCCCTCCTCGTAATCGAGCGTGCAGGACTCGGGAAGCATTCCGAGCGCACGGATGGCATCCGAACCAAAGCGGATATTGCCGGCGGCATTGCGATAGAGCTTGGGCTCGGCGACTTCGACCACCGCGGGCTCCTCCGCCGGCTCGGCGGTGGACTCTTCCCCGGTGGACACTTCGGCCTGGACAGTCTGATCTTGAGCCTCGGGGGCGATAACGCCGATCAGCGTCTCGTCGGCAGAGGCACCCTCAAAACCATCGATCTGTCCATCAAAAGCCTCGTCCTGCTCGGGTGCGTCGACAGGCGCCACCGGCTGGCCAAACTCGTCCTCATCGTAGGAAGGTTCCTCATATTCAATGGTGTTGCCGTAGTCGTTTTGCTGCTGGGCCGCGGCATACTCGGCCGCCGCGCGCGCCATTTCCTCGGCGCGACGCTTCTGCTCGCCAAAATAGGTATCGAATGGAATGTCGTCGGGGAACTCGTTTTCGCCCTGATAGGGGGCAACGTTGTCCATGACACCGAGCATGGCGGCAACAGAGGACTTGTTGCACACCGCGCCAGACGTGTAGGGAAGCACAAAACGGTTGGAGATGATATTGGCGGCGTTGGCCAGTGCCACAAGGGAGGCCAAAATCGCGACAACCCACAGCAGCACCTTGAGCACGCCGGGAAGCGGCAGGATACGCAGGATAGCAACAGCCGCGGGCGCGATCGTGGCGACAGGCAGGAGCTTGGCGATGAGCGCGCGATACGGAGCGTAGGGCTCGCGAGCAAGGAGCTCGGCACGGGGGGAATCATAGTGGGCCACCACGACGACCGGACGGTTGCGCGGAGACGCAAGCGGGCCCGAGGCCTTGTGATAGGCGATGACATTTTGGCTCACACCGGTCTTTCCCAGGCGCGAAACCACGGGATGTCCCGTGCGCTCGAGCACGTAGAGCACGGCACCGACAATGGCCAGCAAGGTGCCGACCAAGCCGATACCGCCGCCGATGCCCATCAGCAGGGCGCCGGCAAACGCCAGAATACCGGTAACAGCAAACGCCAACCTGCTGGGCGCGGGAGCATTAAATTCCTGCACCTCGGGGTCAAAGCCGTGGTTGCGGAAAATCTGAGCGATATCCTCAGCAGCCAGGCGCTCTTCTTCACTGCACGCCGGCGTAATGCCGGTGTTCTGCAGCAGGTGGTTAATATAGTTCTGGGTGTTCGCCATGTGCGCTCCACATCCATAATCCGACAAATAGGCCCAATGCATGCACATTAGAACCGTATATAGTCGAAAGTATACCCCGAGCGAGCGCAAACGACCGAATTCGGGCCATCTTAACGCCGCGAGCGGACAAGGATATAGCCTAATCTCCATATCGGACTAAAATCATGGCATCAAACACCTTCCCATGCGAGGATTCTATGACGGCAAGCGATACAACCGTAACGAATAAAAAGGGGGCGCCGGAGCCCGGTTTCGACAAGACCGCCCAGCGCATCCTCAATCTGTTCTTTGTCCTTAACAGCTCTCCCGAGCCATTGACCACAGAGCAAATTGTCCTGGATTCCGATCTTGGCTATGGGTCGGGCAATATCGACTCGGATAAGCGCAAGTTTCGCCGCGATCGCGAAAAACTCCTCGAACGCGGAATCACGATCAAGGAAGTCCGCGCAGCAGGCGCCCAAGAAACCGAAGAAAGCGCGTGGACCATCGATCGCGAGCACAC
This sequence comes from uncultured Collinsella sp., assembly GCA_900549135.1. Taxonomy (GTDB): domain Bacteria; phylum Actinomycetota; class Coriobacteriia; order Coriobacteriales; family Coriobacteriaceae; genus Collinsella. The sequence goes on along the minus strand of URNI01000071.1, from coordinate 2,333 downwards.
GTTTGCGGCCGGTGGCCTCATCACTGCAGACGACGCGGACATCTTGCTCGACGCTATCGACCAGACCCTTGCGACCGGTTCGGCCGCGTTTGCCACGCCGCTTGCAGACATACGCTCCAAGATCGCCTACCTCACCGGCACATCGACCGCAGAAGAGCCTCCCGCCCGTCGCTCGCCCGCCGTCGATGCGGTGTGGAGCGCTTTTGCCGAACGCTGCGCGCTGCGCTTTTTGTATCAAAACGGGCGCGGAGAGCAAAAAGAACGCACCGTCTGCGTATACGGCATGTTCGAGCACGAGGGCGTGGCGTATTTTTGCGGACTCGACAACGCCACCGATGAAATCAGGACGTTTCGCTGCGACCGTATCGTTCGCGCATGGCGCCCCTCGAAGGCCTACTCCATCCCCGCCGACTTTAACCTGAACGATCGTCTGTTCTTTGAGTTTGATTTTGCCGATTGCAAGCCCGTTACGGCAACCTTTTCGTTTGCCCCGCAAGCCCAGGCCGACATGGTCAGCGGCCTAACGCGCGGTCGCGGGGAGCTCACACGCACCGAAGAGGGTTGGACCTGGACCGTCGGCGTGCGCGACCTTAATGCCGCTGCCTCGTTTTGTATGGAGCACGCCATGGACGGCATGAGACCCGTTGCCCCCGATGCACTTAAACTGGCATGGAACCACCTCATCGAAAGGACGGTGCACGAGCATGCCCGCGCGTAAACTCACCAGCGAGCAAAGGCTCTCGCGTGCGATTGACATCATGGAGGCCCTCTACGCTGCCGGCGAGACCGGTATGACACGAGGGGATATCTGCAGCCGTTTTGATATCACGGGTGCGGCGCTCGACGAAATTATCGATATCGTCTCGACCCTCGCCGACCGTGAGTCGGGCGCACGCATCATCTGCGAACGCCACGGCGAGTGCATCATCCTGACAGGCGATGCGGGGCGTGTGCTACCTTTGCGCCTGAGCGCCGCCGAAGGCGCCGTACTCAACCACGAGCTCGAATCGATGGGAATTGACTCTCGGGCAGCAGAGCGTATCCGACACGCCCTCCTACCCGAGGAGCTCGGCTACAACCAGCGCGTCGTCGACACCGTTGCCCGAGGATCGCACTGGCAGCAGCTGAACTGCGCGATTCAAGACGGTGTTCGATGCCGCATCAACTACCGTTCGATGGACGACGCACAGCCACGCGAGCGTCTCATCGACCCCATGCGCATCGCGACGTATGGTGACCAAACATATCTGATTGCCTGGGATGTCGAAGTTGATGAGCAGCGCTCCTACCGCATGGACAAAATCGAGGGCCTTACCCTCACCGACGATTCCGTGGAACGCCACACGCCCGCGTCCGCGTCCCTCCACGAATCCCTTTCCCAAGCGGAGCAGAGCGCAAAACTCCTCATGCCGTTCGACATGGCAGAGCATCTAGACTGGGCCGGCATCATGTCGATTGAGCCAAACGGGGCAGACATGGCAACGGTGACCGTGCGTTATGGGTCAGAGCACTGGCTGTTCTGTCAGGTAATCGCAGCGGGCGGAGACATCCGCATACTGGATGACCCCGCCCAGGCATTGCGTCTATGCGATATGGCGAAGAGCCTGACCTGCCCGCTTTAACGGCGTCGCTCGTGGCGTGCACGCCACAGCTGCAAATAATGACCGATCTGCGCCGACTCGATACGCTGGTAGGAAGTCGTGGGCAGCGACGTCAAGAACTTCTTGCCGTAGCCCTTTGTCACCAAGCGCGGATCTGCCAAGATGAGCACGCCGCAATCAGTCGACGAGCGGATGAGACGGCCAGCGGCCTGCTTGACTTCGAGTACCGCCTCGGGCAGCGAGTAGCGCGCCCAGGCGCGGTCCTCGCGCAGGTTGCGCTCACACGAAAGAGGATCCGTGGGGCTCGAGAACGGCAGCTTGGGGATAATGACGCAACGCAGTGTCTCGCCGCTGGCGTCAAAGCCCTCCCAAAATGCCTTGAGCGCAAAGAGCGATGAGGTCGGCTCATTGATAAACCGATCGCGCAGACGACGCGGGGACGAGTTACGCTGTTGGCAATTGAGCTCCAGACCCGCTCGCGCCAATTTGGGCTCGACACGGGCATACAGATCCTCCATATCGCGCCTGTTAGTAAAGAGCGTGAGCACCGATCCACCCATGGCGAGATGGGCATCGACCAGCACGCACTCAAGCGCCGACAGATAGCGCTCGCGATCGCGCGGATCGGGAATGTCCCCCGCCACGACCACGGCCATATTCGAGTCAAAGTCATAGCTCGAATCCAGGTGCAGGGATGAGGATGTCGACGCACCGATGCGATCGAGGCCGACG
>URNI01000070.1 GCA_900549135.1 uncultured Collinsella sp. | reverse complement strand
GGCATGACCAGAAGGTCTATGCCGTCCTCTTTTCATGCCAATTTGTTCGCTCTGGCGACCGCTCGCTGACATTCCCAAAACATCGGCGTTGGCGTGGCTGGTAAATAGCTCCACTCATTGGGGACGTACTTAAATGAGTACCCGCCGAACGAGAGTGGATAATCTCCCGTTTTTGGTCTGTGTTTCGGGCAAAAGTGGGAGATTATCCACTCTCATGAGATGGGCGTCCGAAAATCCACGCTCGTTTGCTGCCCCCTTTGCGTCAGTTTCTGTCGAGTCGGTGCTTCTTGCGGGTTGCCCGTATAATGGTTTGCGTATGAACCGCAACCAAGGAGTTCCAGTTTATGGACCAGAGCCTTTTTAAATTCGACCTGATCGCTGAGGATCCGACAACGCACGCGCGTGCCGGCGTGCTGCACACCCCGCACGGTGACATCGAGACGCCGATCTTTATGCCCGTGGGCACTAAGGCAAACGTCAAGGGTATTCCCACCGAGACCGTCAAGCAGCTCGGCGCCCAGATCGTGCTCGCCAACACCTATCACCTGTCCATGCGTCCCGGCGAGGACACCATCGCCGAGCTGGGCGGGCTGCACAAGTTTATGAACTGGCACGGCCCCATCCTCACCGACTCGGGTGGTTTCCAGGTCTTCAGCCACAACGACGCCGTCAAGCTCACCGACGAGGGCGTGCGCTTTATCGTCAACGACTACGACGGCCGCCACGTGTTCTGGACGCCCGAGGACAACATGGAAATCGCCATGAAGCTCGGCTCCGACATCTGCATGCAGCTGGACCAGTGCCCAGGCTATCCCGCCACGCGCGCCTACGTTGAGCGCGCCGTGGAGCTGTCGAGCATGTGGGCCGAGCGCTGCTATAAGGCGCATACCCGCGATGACCAGGCGCTCTTTGGCATCGTTCAGGGCGGCATGCACCTGGACCTGCGCTTGCGCTCGCTGCGCCATCTGGAGGAGTGCGGCGACTTCCCCGGTTACGGCATTGGCGGCTACTCGGTGGGCGAGGACCACGAGACCATGTTCGAGACGCTGGCGCCGCTCGTGAGTGAGTACATGCCCAAGCACAAGCCGCGCTACCTGATGGGCGTCGGCAACCCCACCACCCTCGTGCGCGGTGTGGGCGTGGGCATCGACATGTTCGACTGCGTGCTGCCGACGCGCACCGGCCGTATGGGCACGGCGTTCTCCAGCGAGGGTCGCCTCAACTTCCGCAACGCGCGCTTTGCGCACGATGACGGCCCCATCGACCCCACCTGCACCTGCCCGGTGTGCACGGGCGGCTACAGCCGCGCGCTCATCCGTCACATGGTCACGCAGAAGGAGATGCTCGGCGGCATCCTGCTTTCGATGCACAACATCTACTACCTGCTCAACCTTATGCAGCGTGCCCGCCAGGCCATTATCGAGGGCCGCTATGGCGCATTCGTGAGCGATTGGATGAACAGCCCTGCGGCGGTGGATTACTAAGGGCGACAGACACGCTTGCAGAGCGTGGGTAACGGCAAAGGCTGAGCGGCAGCCGCTCGTCACATTCGCGGACGCCGGCTGCGCGACCGCTGACCGATGCCTTGCAAGCGCTTGATGCAACGTGGGTACCATACCGAATAGTTGATGTTCGGGCGGGTGTTTGACGCATGGCGTCGACCCCGCCCGTTTCTATTTTCGATAGGAGTAACTCATGATTAAGAATGAGAACGTCGAGGGTGAGCCGGCCTACGACGAGACGTATCGGCGCGGCCCCGTGGTCATGCGCGGCCCGATGATTCCTAAGGACAATACGTACGCTAACCTGCTGGCGCCCGAGGAGTCGACCGACTGGTTGCATGCCGATCCGTGGCGCGTACTGCGCATCCAGGCCGAGTTTGTCGACGGCTTTGGCGCGCTTGCCGAGCTCGGACCTGCGGTGACCATCTTCGGTAGCGCCCGCACGCCCAAGACCGATACGCTCTACAAGGCGGCGCGCACGGTCGGTCGCAAGATCGCCCAGCGCGGCGTGGCGGTTATCACCGGTGGCGGCCCTGGCATCATGGAGGCGGCCAACAGGGGAGCGGCGAGCGTCAACGGCAAGTCAGTTGGTTTGGGCATTGAGCTGCCGCACGAGCAGGGGCTCAACAAATATGTGAACCTCGGCATGGACTTCCGTTACTTCTTTGTGCGCAAGACCATGTTCGTCAAATACAGCTCGGGCGCCATCGTGTTTCCCGGAGGTTTTGGCACGCTCGACGAGATGTTCGAGGTGCTCACGCTGGTGCAGACGCACAAGGTCAAGCGCATGCCTCTTGTGCTGGTGGGTACCGAGTACTGGCAGGGCCTATTCGACTGGCTCAACGGCCCGGTGATGGACGCCGGTATGATCAGCCCGCTCGATCCCGAGCTCGTGCACATCACCGACGACCTCAACGAAGCCGTCGACATTGCCCTGAGCGGGCTGATGTAAGGTGGGCAAAATGGGACGGGGCTAAAAAGACTGGTCTGAAACGTTTGATACCAGTCTTTTTAGCCCGTCCCAAATGAACTGCTTCTAGGTTGCGGTGGAATAGGGATTGATTGGCGGTTAATAAGCCAAAAACAGTCCCTATTCCACCGCAAGTGGTATGGGTAGCCCTAATTGGCGGGTTGGTAGCGGGGGCAGTAGCTGATGGCGATGGCGTCGACGCCTACATGGGTGGCGATGGTGCAGCCGATGGGGCCGGTGCCGGCGTCTACATAGTCTTGGCCTGCGAGCGCTTGGCTGACGAGCTCCTGCTCCTCGGCGGCGCCGGTCGTGAGCACGCGCACGCTGGAGCCCGGATGCTCAGCCAAAAATGCGAGGCAATCGGCCATGGTGTTGGTAACGATGCGCTTGGCACCGCGGCCCTTTTTATGGCCTTGATCTCGCCCGATTTCCACTCCGGCGAAACGGCCAGGCGAATGTTGAGCATTTGCGTGAGCTGGCCGGCGAGCTTGGGTGCGCGGCCGTTCTTAACGAGATTCTCGAGCGTGCGGGGAATCAGCAGCAGGTGGGCGTCGGGCAGCGTCGCGCGGATCTGCGCCTCGGTCTCGTCCAGGCTGCGGCCGTCCTCGCGCATGGCCAGCGCGTACTCCACCAGCAGGCCCTCGGCGCCCGAGCCGGTGCGCGAGTCGATGCAGCGCACGTCGAGCTCGTGCGTTTCGGCCGTCAGGCTGGCGTTGGCATAGCAGGCGGACCACTCGCTGCACAGCGAGATAAAGATGGCGCTATCGTGACCGTCGGCGCGCACGCGGTCAAAGAGTTCCTTGAACTCGCCGGCACTCGGCTGCGAGGTGTGCGGCAGCTGCTCGGAGCCGGCCATGCGGGCGACGTACTCTTGGGCGGTAATCTGCACCTGGTCGAGCAGGTCCTCGCCCTCGATAATCACATGCAGTGGAATCACGTAAATGCCGAGCTCTTGGGCACGGGCGGGGGAGATGTCCGACGTGGAGTCGGTTATGATGGCAAAAGACATAATTGCACCTTTCGTTGGGACGCGACGGCGCCGCCTTCTGAGAGCAAAGTGCGACAAGTATAGTGGAGTCGTTCCACATTTTTAGGTTCAATTGTTGAATAGTCAACAGTTTGAAGTGTCGGTGTGGAAATCGTCAACTGGGGAAGAGGAATGCCGATGGAGGCGCTGGAGATATGCGAGCGGCCGGTCGTGCTGTTTGATTTTGACGGCACGGTGGCCGATACGGGTCGGGCGGTGATGACCTCGACGCGCAAGACGTTGGCCGCGCGCGGGTTTTCGGAGGCGCAGATGGGTGACCTGCGCCGCATGATCGGGCCGCCCCTGTGGAAGAGCTTTCACGACTTTTATGGCTTCTCCCGCGAGGAGTCGCTTGTGGTGGCCGACGAGTACCGTGCCTTTTTTGATGAGCTGGGACCGGAAGAGTATCCCGTGTTCGATGGAATCCCCGAGCTGCTCGATGGCCTTGTCGCGCAAGGGCATCGCTTGGCCGTGGCGACGTCGCGCATGGAGGCAAAGTGCGTTGACATGGTGGGAGAGCTGGGACTTTCTCAGTTTGAGGCGGTGGTTGGCATGAATCCGCCGCAGGGGCGCGAGACCAAGGCCGATTCGGTCCGCGACGCGTTGGCGGCCTTGGGTGCGGCCGCGGGCGATGCCGTGATGATCGGCGATCGCTTTAACGACGTCGAGGGCGCGCACGCGATGAGCGTGCCGTGCATTGGTATCTATTCGGGCGCGGCGGCGCCGGGCGAGCACGAGGCGGCGGGTGCCGATGCAGTGGTGCACTCGGTGGCCGAGCTTGCTAAACTTTTCGCTATCTAATGACGTAATGTGAGGGGCGGGCGTGCCCGCTGCTCATTGGTAAGGAGGTCGTCCATGAATCAGGTGGAGCAGAGCGTTGCCGAGTATGTCGACGAGGTCTGGGAGGATGTCGTCGCCGATATCGAGCAGCTGGTGAGCTATCCGTCCGTGGCCGTTGCTGCCGATGCGGAGCCCGGCGCGCCGTTTGGCCGCCCGGTCCGTGACGCGCTCGATTGCGCGCTCGGCATCGCGCAGAAGCTCGGCTATCAAACGAGCGACGACGATGGGTATGTGGGAATCGCCGATATCCCGGGTCGCGGCGACAAGCAGCTCGCGACCATCTGCCACGTGGACGTGGTGCCCGCCGGCCCCGGCTGGAACACCGACCCGTTTGCGATGGAGCGTCGCGAGGGCTGGCTGCTCGGCCGTGGCGTGATTGATGACAAGGGTCCGGCGGTGTTGTCGCTCTACGCCGGTGCCTACCTGCTCAAGCACGGCATTGTGCCGCGCTATACCTTCCGCGCGCTGCTGGGCTGCGATGAGGAAGTGGGCATGTCCGACGTTCACCATTATCTGGAGAACCACGCAGACCCCGACTTTCTGTTTACGCCCGATGCCGAGTTCCCGGTCTGCAATGCCGAGAAGGGTCAGTTTGGGGCGACGTTTGTGAGCCCCAAGATCGACGGCGGGCGCATTGTGTCCTGGAGCGGTGCCGAGGCGAGCAACGCCATTCCGTCGCAGTCCATCTGCGAGCTCGCGATTGCCGCCGATGAGCTGCCGGCGCCCGTTGAGAACGCCGACCGCCTGGAGATCACGGCGCTTGATAACGGGCATGCGCAGATTTTCGCCCACGGTATTGGCGGCCACGCTTCGATGCCTGAGGGCACCATCAACGCCGTCGGCCTGATCGTGGCGTATCTGCGCGAGGCCGAGGACGCGTTTGGTGCACGCGACGAGCGTCTGCTGACGCCTGCCGAGCACGAGTTCGTCAAGTTCCTGGCCTTTGTGCATGCGGATGCCTATGGCCGCGGCCTAGGTATCGATGCGACGAGTCCGGCGTTTGGCCCGCTTACCTGCAACGCTGGAGTCATCCGCGTGGCGGATGGCCATATTGAGCAGGTCATCGACGTGCGCTTCCCCGACAGTACGAGTGCCGATACCATCCGCGAGCAGCTCGACCCGCTCGTGGGCCGTTTTGGCGTGACGTGTCAGCTGGGTCGCGCTAAGGTGCCGTTCTCGGTGTCTGCCGACGATCCGGCCGTGAAGGCGCTTATTGATACCTATAACGAGTTTACGGGCAAGCATGCTGAGCCCTTTGCTATGGGCGGCGGCACGTACGCGCGCAACTTTGCCCGCGCCGTCTCGTTTGGCCCCGAGGAGACCGGCCTGGAGCTGCCCGAGTGGGGCGGCCAGATGCACGGTCCCAACGAGTGCGCCAACGAGGACCAGCTCAAGCAGGCGCTCAAGATCTATATTGTTGCGATCCTCCGTTTGAATGAATTAGAGCTTTAAGGTCTCGCGGTTTCCCAATCTAAGTTGCGGTGGAATAGTTCCTAGAATGGGCCATTTGATGGCCAAGCAGGAACTATTTCACCGCAACTTTGTTTTTATTGGTGTAAAAGGCGGGTCATGCTTGGTGGCGGGTTTGTTATTCGTTTGTAAAGGCCGTGCTGCGCTTGCGGTAAGGGTCTATCAAATGCCCGTAAGAAACCGCAGCTGGCGCGGGCGCTGCCCGGTCGGGGCCGTATCTTTCCAAACAGCAAAGCGGGCAGGGTGCCCGCGAGTCGCATGTATGAAAGGAAGATCATGCTCGATCAGGCTTATTCTCGTCGTCAGTTCCTCGGCCTCGCTGGTGGTCTTGCCAGCATCGTCGGCCTCGGTCTCGTTGGTTGTGGCGGCTCCGGCGCATCCGACGCCGCCGACAAGGGCAGCGCTGCTGTCGAGTCCGTCTCCGGCGAGGTGACCTACGACGGTGCCTCCTCGTTCCAGGCTCTCGTCGAGGCTGCTGCCGAGAAGTTCATGGACGCAAACCCCGACGTCTCCATTTCCGGTTCGGGTAACGGTTCGGGCAAGGGTCTGACCGCCGTCGTCGCTGGCACCGTCACCATCGGTAACTCCGACGTCTTCGCCGAGACCAAGCTCGAGGCCGACCAGGTCAAGAACCTCGTCGACCACGAGGTCGCCGTCGTGGGCATGGGCCCCGTCGTCTCCAAGAACGTGACGGTCGACGACCTGTCCCTCGAGCAGCTCAAGGGCATCTTCTCTGGCCAGATCACCAACTGGAAGGAGGTCGGCGGCGACGACGCCACCATCGTCGTCCTCAACCGCAAGGCCGGCTCCGGCACCCGCGCCACCTTCGAGGCCGCCGTCTTTGGCGACGAGGCCGTCGACTTCAAGGGCGACGCCGAGCTCGACAAGTCCGGCGACGTCCAGACTCAGATGGGCAGCACCGATAACGCCATCTCCTACCTCGACTTCTCGCACTTCGACGACTCCAAGTTCAACGCCATCAAGGTCGAGGGCGTGGAGCCCAAGAGCAAGAATGTCACCGACGGCTCCTTCAAGATCTGGGCGACCGAGCACATGTACTGTGCAAAGGACGCCGACGAGGCTACCAAGGCCTTCCTGGAGTTCATGCTTTCCGACGACGTCCAGGGCAAGCTCGTCGAGGAGCAGGGCTTCATCCCCGTCTCTGCCATGAAGGTCGTCAAGGACGCCAGCGGCAAGGTCTCCGCTAAATAAGTAGTCGCCCCGGAAAGGTTTGCAATGGCAAAACAGCTGCCAAAGCGCGACCTTGAGAACGTGGGCCTGTGCGTCACGGGCGCGTGCGTAGCGCTCGTGACGCTTGTCGTTGCCGCGCTCATCTTTATGGTCGCCCAAAAGGGCCTCTCGGCTTTTGTCAAAGACGGCGTCTCGGTCGTCGAGTTTTTCACCGGCACCAAGTGGGACCTGGCCAACACGGCTAAAAACGGCCTGCCCTACACCGGCGCCCTGCCCCTGATCGTCACCTCGTTTGCGGTCATGGTGCTCTCCACGCTCATCGCGTTGCCCATCGCCATCGGCTCTGCCATCTTTGCGGTCGAGATCCAACCAAAATTTGGCTCCAAGATCTTTCAGCCGCTTATTGAGCTTTTGACCGGTATTCCCTCGGTCGTCTTTGGCTTGATCGGCTTTCACGTTGTCGTCGGCCTTATGAAGAGCGTTTTCCACGTGAGCACGGGCTTGGGTATCCTGCCCGGTGCCATCGTACTGGCCGTCATGATCCTGCCGACCATGACCACGCTTTCGGTCGACGGCCTGCGCGCCGTGCCCGACAGCTACCGCCAGGGCTCGCTCGCGCTGGGCTACACCCGCTGGCAGACCATCTGGCACGTGGTGCTCAAGTCCGCCATGCCGTCGCTCATGACTGCGGTCATCCTGGGTATGACCCGCGCCTTTGGCGAGACGCTCGCCGTGCGCATGGTTATCGGCGGCATCGAGGCCATGCCGATGTCGCTGCTGTCGCCGGCGTCCACTATCACCACCACGCTCACCACGTCCATGGCGGTCTATGCCGAGGGCTCGGCCCAGGATGATGTTCTGTGGGCACTCGGCCTGCTGCTGATGGGCATGAGCCTCATCTTCATCCTGATCATCCACCTTATCGGCCGCAAGGGGGCGAAGGCTCGTGGCTAGCACGCGTATCCACATCGACGAGGCGAGGCTCGGGCGCGTCCAAAAGCAGGACCGCTTCGTCACGGGCGTGTTGACGGCGATCGTCGCCATCGTCATGCTCATCGTCATCTCCATGGTGGCCTATATCCTGTTCGAGGGCATCTCGACGCTGTTCCAGTCGGGCTTTCTCACGCAGCCCGCGCGCGCCAACGGTACCCAGGGCGGCGTACTCTACCAGCTGTTCGACTCATTCTATCTGCTGCTGATCACCCTGATTATTTCGGTGCCCATCAGCCTGGGCGGCGCGGTCTTCCTGGTTGAGTACGCGCCGGACGGGCCCATCCGCGACATCGCCTCCACCGCTATCGAGACGCTGTCCTCGCTGCCTTCCATCGTCGTCGGCATGTTCGGCTTTCTGGTGTTCTCGGTGCAGCTGGGCTGGAAGTACTCCATCATCTCCGGCGCCGTCGCGCTCACCATGTTCAACATCCCCATCCTGGTGCGCGTGATCCAGCAGGCGCTCGAGGACGTGCCGCAGGCCCAGCGCGATGCGTGCCTGGCCATGGGCCTTACTCGCTGGGAGGCCACGCTGCACATCCTGATCCCCGAGGCCATGCCTGCCATCGTGACGGGCATCGTGCTTTCGGCCGGCCGCGTGTTTGGCGAGGCGGCGGCACTGCTCTTTACCTCGGGCATGAGCTCGCCGGTGCGTCTGAACTTCTTGAGCTTTAACCTGTCGAGCCCCACCTGCGCCTGGAACGTGTTCCGCCCCGGTGAGTCGCTCGCCGTGCACATCTACAAGATTTACGGCGAGGGCAGCCCCGAGGCCCAGCAGATCGTCTGGGGTACCGCCGCACTGCTGATGATCTGCGTGCTGCTGTTTAACGTAGTCGCCCGTATCGTGGGCAAGCAACTGGCAAGAAGGATGACGGCCGAATGAGCGAGATGAATGCAACGCCCGCAACCGAAGCGGCATCGTCCGAGACCCAGGACTTCCTGTCGAGCGTGGGGGAGAGCGAGAGGCGCGTGCGCGTAAGCGGCAAGGCCGTGAGCGACGAGGTCGTGCTCTCCACCAAGGACGTCAACGTGTACTATGGCGACCACCATGCGCTGCACAACACGTCGCTCGACTTCCACAAGGGTGAGATCACAGCGCTCATCGGGCCTTCGGGCTGCGGTAAGTCGACCTTCTTGCGCAGCCTCAACCTGATGAATCGCGAGATTCGCGGCTGCCGCGTGGAGGGCGAGATCAACTACCGCGGGCGCAACGTGAACACCAGGACCGAGAACACCTACGAGCTGCGTCGCTCCATTGGCATGGTGTTCCAGCAGCCCAACCCCTTCCGCAAGTCTATTCGCGACAACATCACGTTTGCGCCCAAGCGCCACGGCATCACCGACCGTGACGAGCTCGATCGCATGGTCGAGGAGAGCCTACGCGGCGCGGCGCTGTGGGACGAGGTCAAGGACAAGCTCGACAAGAGCGCCTACGCGCTTTCGGGCGGTCAGCAGCAACGTCTGTGCATTGCGCGCACGCTGGCGCTCAACCCCGACGTGATCCTGTTTGACGAGCCCTGCTCGGCGCTCGACCCCATCTCGACGC
>URNI01000069.1 GCA_900549135.1 uncultured Collinsella sp. | reverse complement strand
GAGGTTGAGGGCGGTCTTGAAGGCGCCCACGCCGCCGGCGTAGCCCTGGACGCCGGAGGTGACGTCCCAGATGTGGGAGATCTCGTTCAGGCGGTCCTGCTCGGCCTTGACGGTGGCCCAGTCACCGGCCTGGGCGGCCTTCCACATGCGGACGTAGCCCTCGGGCTCGACGTTGGCCAGGCCCGGGACGGAGCCGTCGGCGCCGCCGAGGTAGGCGCCGTCGACGACGACCTCGTGGCCGGTGAGCAGCGTCAGCGGGTGGCCAAGCTTCTCGTTTTCCTGGACCAGGTAGCGGAAGCTGATGTCGTCGCCGGAGGAGTCCTTGACGCCGGCGAGCACGCCCTCGGCGCCGAGCTTGGCTAGGAGCTTCCAGGGGAGCTTGGTGTGGACACACACGGGGATGTCGTAGGCGAAGATGGGCAGGTCGAGTTCCTCATGCAGGATGCGGAAGTGCTCCTCGACCTCGGTCATGCCCTGCAGGGCATAGAACGGGCAGGTGGCGACGAGGGCATCGGCACCCAGCTCCTGAGCGACCTTACCGTGCTCGATCATGCGCTCGGTCTCGGTGTCGATGATGCCGACCAGAACAGGCACGCGGTGGTCGACGATACGGACGGCCTCGGCGATGATCTGACGGCGACGCTCGTCGGTGGAGAAGACGACCTCGCCCGAGGAGCCCAGGAAGAACAAGCCATCGACGCCGGCATCGATCATGCGGTTGATGCTGCGCTCAAAGGAGGCAACATCGAGCTGGTGGTCTTCGGTATCGGGAACAACGACGGGAGGGATAACGCCGGTGAATTTCTGAGTTGCCACAAGAATCTCCTTAGTTGTCTGGCGGGCAGCCCTATGCCGCCCACTCTTGTTGGCAGTGTCCAGGCCGTCTAGGCCAAAGAACACGGGTAGAACGTTTGGTTAAAAAAGTCGACGACTTCGTTTTCGAACGCATTGATGCGCTCGTGAGCGTATTTGGCATAGATGATATGCCTCCGGTCACACTCAAGACCGTTGAATACGGCAAACTGATCCTTGGGATCGCTCACGGTATCCATAAGCGATGTGCCCATGAGCACCGATCCGCGCACCCGAGACGACAGCGCCTCGAGGCCGCCAGGAAGCGGATTGGCAACCGCCGTGCAGGCGAGGCCCCGCTCGTCCAGAGCAGAAACCGCCAGCGCGACTCCGCCGCCAAGACCCTCGCCCCATGCAAAGATGCGGTCGGGGTCCATGCCATCAAGATTGCGCGCCACCTTCGCCAGCGCGCAACCCCAACGGACGCGCTCGACAAAAGCGGGCGAAGAAATCCCCCGCTGCAGGTCGTTCGCACCAGCAACATCGTCATCCAGCGCGAGGACGGCATACCCCATGGCGGCAAATCTCGTCATGTGATGCCAGCCGCGCACAGGCCGATCGATGTCGTGGAACATCAGGCACAGCGGCACGCGCTCAGATACTCGGGCACGACCGACAGGCTCGATCAAACGAGCGTGAATCGCATCGTCACCGAGCTCAAAGGAGACCTCCGAGTAACGGGCGCAGGGGTTAACAAAGTCAATCGCCGTAATGGCCAGGCCTTGAATCTCAAGATTCGAAGCGCATGTCTCTAAATCAGAAACATCTGCTTGGACATCACCGCGCCAGTCCCGATATTCTGCGAGCCTTGACGAAACCGTTCCAGGAATTCCCACGAGCCCGGGGACAATCAGCTCGTCAACATTGCTCTCGCACTTAGACATGAGCCTCCCCTCCCTTGCAGAAAAACGGAATGATCAGATCGTCAAAATCCTGAATCTCCTCGTGGCCAAAGCCTTCAAAGAACTCATGACGCTTTTCGCAGGTCAGGTTGTTATAGACCGCAAACTGCGTCGCTGGCGGACAGACGATATCGGCTGTGCCGGTGCCAAACAGCACGGGGCATTTGACCATAGGGGCAAAGTTCTTGGAATCGAAGTACGCCAGCTTGGCATAGGCTTCGTCAATACGAGTCGAGTCCTCGTCAAACCAGCGAGACCAATAGCGCAGGCCCTCGTAGGCAATGTCGTCGGCATCCAAATCCCAGACCAGGCGGAAATCTGACAGGAAGGGATAGAGGATGGCGGCACGATTGATAAGCTCGCTGTTAAGCGCACAGGTCGCAATGCCCAAACCGCCGCCCTGCGACGCGCCGTTCACAAACACACGGGAAAGATCGATGCCCTCGAGCTCGCGAACAATACGGCACAGAATGCGAATATCTTGGTGCAAGCGGACATAGTAGAGGTTGGCCGGGTCGCCGTCGATACCGGCGACGATATGGCCCGCGACCGTTGTGCCCTCAAATCCGCCAATGTCCTCGGAGGGACCTCCTTGGCCGGGGCAATCGAGGGCGATGAGTGCCATGCCCATGCCCGCAAACGACGCCTGCTCAAACCAGCTGCGGCTTGCACCCGGATACCCATGGAACTGAAGTACCAATGGCACGGGCTCGTCCGAGACAGGTTTAAGGTATTTGGCATGCAGGCGCGCGCCACACATGCCGGTATACCAGAGGTCGAAAAGCTGGCAGGTCGCGGCATCGGCGACCGATGCCGTCTCGATCGCATAGTCAAGCCCGACGGCGTCGGCCTCGGCCATGCGATCCTTCCAAAAGAGATCGAAATCTGATGGACGGGGCATAGCGCCTCGGTATTCACCAAATTGATGTTGTAGCTCCTGAGCACTTGGCATGGCTCGTGAACCCAACCTTTCGAAATCGCAACGGAGGTGCGCCCGGCAAGGGAACCGGGCGCACGGGAGGGAAAGCGAGGCTACTCGCCGAGCTTGGGATGCAGCAGCGACGGCGCAGCGCCGAGCAGCATCTTGGTGTAGGGGTCCTGGGGGTGCTGGAAGACCTGCTTGGCCTCGCCCTGCTCGACGATCCTGCCACCATTCATAACGATGATGTCGTCAGAGATATAGCGGACCGTCTGGATGTCATGGCTGATGAACACCATGGCCAGGCCGAGCTCCTTCTTAAGGTCGGTCAACAGGTTCAGAATCTGTGCGCGGACCGAAACGTCCAGAGCCGAGGTGGGCTCGTCGGCGATGATGGCATCGGGGTTCAGCGACAGGGCACGGGCAATTGCGACGCGCTGACGCTGGCCGCCCGAAAGCTGACCGGGAAGAACCTCGGCGGCGGAGCTGGGCAGACCGGTGAGCTCCAGGAGCTCCTTGACGCGCTTCTCCTGCTCGGCCTCGGTACCCAGGTTGTGGACGCGCATGGGGTCGAGCAGCTGCTCGCGAACGACCATGCGGGGATTGAGCGCCGTGGCCGGGTTCTGGAACACGACCGAGATGACGCGACCCATGTGGCGACGGTCCTCGGCGGTACGTTTGGTAACGTCCTTGCCCTTAAAGTAGACCTTGCCGCTCGTAGGGGCCTGCAGGCCGCACATGACGTTGGCGGTGGTGGACTTACCGCAACCGGACTCGCCGACGATGCCGATCGTCTGACCGGGCATGAGCTTAATCGTTACACCCTGGACGGCGTGAACCAGGTTGGGGTGCAGAATCGAGCCGGTACGGGTCCTAAAGGTGACGTGGACGTCATCAAGGAAGATGATCGGCTCGACGCCGTTGACTGCGGTCTCGCTCATCTACATCACCTCCGCGTGAGGGGTCAAACCATTTGCCTTGAGCACCTCGTCGGGGAGCTCGGAATAGAAGTGCTCGGTACCGGGCACGCGCTTGAAGACCGGACGGGTGTCCAGGCCAATACGCGGATGGCTCGAGCGGGGCGCGAAGCGATCGCCCTTGGGGAAATCGCGCGGGCTCGGAACGGCGCCGGGCACCTGGTGCAGGCGACCCGAACCGCTCTCGATGGACAGAACGGAACCCAGAAGACCGCGGGTGTACTCGTGGATCGGGTTGGTGAGCAGCTCCTTGGTGGGTGCCTGCTCGATAACCTGGCCAGCGTACATAACCGTGATGTTATGGGCAACCTCGGCGACCAGAGCCAGGTCATGCGAAACGAAGATCATGGCAAAGCCGAGCTTGGCCTGAAGATCGTTGAGCAGCTTGATGACCTGCTTCTGGACGGTAACGTCCAGAGCGGTCGTGGGCTCGTCGCAGATGACCAGCTTGGGGTCGCGGGTAAGGGCCATAGCGATCAGGACACGCTGACGCTGGCCGCCGGAAAGCTCGTGCGGATAGCTCTCGAGAGTGCGCTTGGGATCGAGGCCGACGAGCTCCAGGAGCTCCTCGGCGCTGCGGGTTCCGCCGCGCTTGGTGAGCTGCTTCATCTGGGCAGAGATGAGCATGGAGGGATTAAGCGAGGACAGGGCGTCCTGATAGACCATAGCGATATCGGTACCGCGCAGGCCGAACCACTCCTTCTTGCTCATCTTGAGCAGGTCACGGCCCTCCCAAAGAACCTCGCCGGAAAGATGCTCGTCATCGTCGGTCAGGCCCATGATGGCCAGCGTGGTGATGGACTTACCGCAACCGGACTCGCCCACCAGGCCCATGGTCTGACCAGGACGAACGTCAAAGTTGACATGGTCGACGACGTTGATATCACCGTGATGCTCAAACTGGATGCAGAAGTCACGGACCGAGAGAATCGGCTCAACGGACTCGTCGGGCACGTGGCGATCGTCACGCTTGAGCTCGACATCGCGCAGGGCGCCAAGGCGAGCGGAGAGGGACTGGGCCTGCTCCTTGTAGGCGCGAACGGGGTCGGAGACCAGCAGGTCGGCCTCGCGACGCTTGGAGGAATCGGTAGGATCCAGGGCAGCGGAGGGAGCAGCGGCCATGGCGTCGGTAATGCCCTCGGAGAGGATGTTGAGCGCCAGGCAGGTGATCATGATGGCCAGGCCCGGGAACAGCGCCTGCCACCAACGGCCGGCGAGCACGCCGCCGCGGGCGTCGGCGAGGATGTTGCCCCAGGTAGCGGTGGGCTCCTGGATACCAGCGCCGATGAAGGTCAGCGAGGCCTCGAAGATGATGGCGTCGGCGACCAGGGTAACGGTGAAGACCATGATCGGGGCGATGCAGTTACGCAGAACATGCTTGATCAAAATCCACGGAGCCTTGGCGCCGGAAACGATGACCGCACGGACATAGTCCTCGCCGTACTCGGACACGATGTTGGCGCGTACGATACGGGCAATCTGCGGAGTGTACATAAAGCCGATGGCGAAGATGATCGACGGCACGGAGTTGCCCAGGATGGAGACGAAGACGGCCGCGAGGGCGATGCCCGGGATGGACATGATGATGTCCAGGATACGCATGATCGTCTCGGAGACGGCCTTGCGCGAAACCGCTGCAAGGGCGCCCACGACCGAGCCGCAGACCAGAGCCATGGCAGTGGCGCCAAAACCGATAATCAGCGAGTAACGACCACCGTAGAGCATACGCGACAGAATGTCGCGACCCTTATCGTCGGTACCGAAGATAAATCCGTTGCCGGGAGCCTGGCGAGCCGTAAAGATCTCGACCGGGCTATAGGGGGCAAGAAGGGGCGCCAGGATCGCAGTCAGGGCGACCAGCACCAGCACGACGGCGGCAATCTTAGAAGACAGCGTCATCTTCTTCCAGCCACCGAGCTTGAGCCCCTTGGAGGCAGCCTTCTCGAGCTGCTCGGTTTGCTTCTCTCGAATCTTTACCATAATCTACACCGTCCTGATGCGCGGGTTGATGAGCAGGTAGAGCATGTCAACCACGATGTTGATGATGATGAAGGCAAGAGCAACGACGATAACGACGCCCTGAACCAGGTTCGCCTCGTTGCCCTGAACGCCCTGCAGAATCGCGGTGCCCATGCCGGGGAGGTTGAAGATAACCTCGATGACGACAGCGCCGCCCATGAGGTAACCGATCTTAAGACCGAGGGTGGTGACCGGGGTGATCAGCGCATTGCGAAGAACGTTGATGCCGACGACGACCTTCTCGGGAACGCCGGCGCCGCGAGCCATACGGACATAATCCTTGTCGAGCTCCTCGACCATGGCGGTACGCACGATACGAGTCATCTGGCCCGTCAGCGGAAATGCCAAGGCGATGGCGGGCATGATCATACGTCCCAGATAGCCAACTGGATTCGTGGTGAAGTGAGGCAGAGCACCCGATGCCGGGAGCACCTTAAGGTAGGAAGAGAACAGCAGGATCAACAGTACGGCAAGCCAGAACGACGGGGTTGCCAAGCCGGCGATGGAAAAGACGCGGATCACTTGGTCCGGCCATTTGTCGCGATACAGTGCCGCGATGACGCCGAGCAAAAACGAAACGACCGCACCGATGGCAAGACCGATGAAGGTCAGCTGCATCGTGACGGGCAGGGCCGTGGAGATGCGCTTGGCAACGGAGTTGCGAGCAGCACCATAGGTGCCCATGTCGCCATGGATCAGATCGCCCATATAGCGCACGTAGCGCACGGGCCAGGGGTCGTCCAGACCATACTTCTCATGGTACTCGGCAACCGCCTCGGGCGAGGCGCCGTCACCCAACGCCGTGTAGGCGGGGTCGGTCTTGGAGAACGACATAAGGAAGAACACCAGGACGGTGACGCCCAATGCCATAATCGGCAGCGCCACAAGACGCCTTCCAATCAAACGTAGCAAGTTGTTCACGTTCTCTCCCCTTTCTTCTGTCGGTAGGACCAACTGGTATATGAGTACGGATACTCATTACAAGACCCGAGCGACATCGTTGCCGCCCGGGTCTTTGTTTCAACTATGAGGATACGGTCCCAACGACCGACATCCTGCATACAGACTCAAGCGAGTCTTACGCCTTGACGGTCGCAACGCCCCTGAAGGACATGCTCGTCGTGCCGATGCCCTTGAAGCCATCGAGGGCCTCGCCGTTGGGCGCAGTGGACGGATCGTCCCAGGAAGCGGAGACGGTCTTGACGTGGACAACGGGGTACAGAACGGCGTTGTCGGCAATGATGTCGAAGCACTCGTTCCACTTCTTCTGCTGCTCGTCGCCCTCGGCGGCAAGAGCCTCGTCCATGAGGCCGTGGAGCTTCTGCCACTCAGCGGACTCCTTCCACGGGCAACGGGTCTGCATCCAGACGTTGTCGCCGTACCACCAGTTGAGCAGCAGGTCGGGGTCGGCGCCGAAGCAGGAAGGATCGCCAGGGGCAAGGAGGATATCGTAGGCCTCGCCGCCGTCGATGGCAGCGTAGGTGGCCGGCGAGGTATCGGTCTGGATGGTCACATCGAAGCCGAGAGCGTCGAGATCGTTCTTGACCTGGGCTGCCATGCCCTTAATCTGCTCGTTATCGGTGGTGCGCAGGGTGATGGCACCCGGGGTGATGCCAGACTCCTCGATGAGCTTCTTAGCCTTCTTGGCGTCAGTCTTGTACACCGTGGAAGCCTCATGATAGTTGGTGAAGCTCTTGGGCAGGTAGCAGCTGGCAGCGGTGGCAAGGCCGGCGAAGGTGTTGCTGACCATCTTCTCGGTGTCGAGCGCATACATGACGGCCTGACGGACCTTGACGTTGTTCCAAGGCTCCTTGGCGACGTTGAACATGATGAAGCGGGTGCCGAAACCCTGAACGTTATCGATCTTGCAGCCGGCGCTCTCGAGCTGGTCGACGGCGTCAGCGGTAACGAGCTCCATAACGAGCGTGGAGCCCTCCTGCTGAGCGGTAACGCGAGCGGTGGGGTCGGTCAGGATGCTGTACTGGATCTTCTTATCCTCGGCAGCATACTCACCGTTGTACTCGGGGTTGGGAACCAGGGTAATCTCGGTATCGGAGATAGAGTCGTACATCCAGGGGCCGGAGCCGATCGGCTGCTTGGCGCGATCCTCCTCGGTCTGGGTGGCCGGGGTAACGCGGACGATGGCCAGACGATCCTTGAGCAGGGAGAAGTTGGGGACCTTGGTCTTGACCGTCACGGTGCTGGCGTCCTTGGCCTCGATGGACTCGAAGGGCTGGAAGAACGGAGCATAGGTAGCGGAAGCGGCGCAAGCGGTGTAGGAAGCAACGACATCGTCAGCGGTGACCTCGGTGCCATCGGAGAACTTGGCGCCCTTGCGGATGGTGACCTCGAAAGTGGTGTCGTCCACAGACTTGGGATCGTCGGTGGCGAGCTCGTTGAAGGTGCTGTAGTCGTGGTAATCGATGCCGTAGAGACCCTCAACGACGTGCCAGTTAGCACCCAGGCCCACAGCGGAGCCGGTGCTGGCGGGATCGAAGCTGGACGGAGCGTAAGCGGAACCAGCGGTGATCACGCCGCCGCCACGGTTGGCGGAATCGGTGGAACCGGAAGCGGAACCCTCGTCGCTAGAGCTGCCACCGCAGCCGGTGAGACCAAGCCCTGCGACAGCAGCGACGCTGCCGGTGAGGCCGAGGAACGAACGCCTGGACATACCCTTGTTGATGATGGCCATGTCTTCTCCTATCAATAGAGAATCTTACCCGGGAGCACCTAGACGTGCCCCCGCGCAACTTGCGGACGATATATACCTTACCTACCGACGAGCCCAACTGAGGTGCCGCGCTCGGCGACCGATACATACATACGCTTGAACGGTATTTACTACCGTTCACCGAATTCCTTGACAAATGATTCGCCAGACAGTATGTATCGACGAGGTGAGATATCAGTCTTCGTCAACCCGCAGGATAGCAGGGTTGTTCACCATGACTAGTCAAACGTTTTAGCGTTAATAAAACCCGAAACTAGCATGCAATCATGGCGAAATAAATGGTTGAAAATCACGCAATCATGTATATCAGTAGTTTAGGCTCGTGTTTAGCTATCGGAATGGCCAGCCGCCGCCTCGGCGCGCTCGGCATTCCACGCAACGAGCGCCTCGTGGACCGCCTTGGCAACATCGGCAGGTATGCCGCGAACTTCCGCGATCTCTTGCTCGCTCGCCGCGCGCAAACGCTTCATCGAGCCAAAATGGCGCATAAGGGCACGTTTTCTGGTGGGTCCCACGCCTGGAACGTCATCGAGTACCGAAACTGTCATGGCTTTATCGCGCAACTCACGATGGAATGTGATTGCAAAACGGTGCGATTCATCGCGCACCTGTTTAATTAGATAGAGCGAAGCAGACCCGGTCGGCAGCACGACGGGAGTCTCGTCCCAAGGCACGAAAACCTCCTCATCGGCCTTTGCCAAGCCACAAACTGGTATATCGAGCCCAAGAGCCTCAAGTTGCTTGATCGCAGCGGTCAATTGCGGCTTACCGCCATCGACAACGAGCAAATCGGGGCGCGAGCCAAAGCGCTCGTCGACCATGCGCTCGGGAGCATAGCGTCGTCCCAAAACCTCGGACATCGACACGAAGTCGTTTGCCTCGTCCAATTCGGCCTGAATTTTAAAACGACGGTACTGGCTCTTGTCGGCGCGTCCGTTGGTAAACACCACCATCGAGGCGACGGTAAATGTTCCATGCAGCGTCGAGATATCGAAGCACTCGATACGCATCGGCGGCGCCGGCAGCGCCAGCGCGCTTTCGAGCTCCAGGAGCGCTTGATTGGTGCGGTCGTCAGCGTACCCCGTTCGCATCATGTAGCGCATGAGGGCATGGCGCGCATTTTTGGATGCCATATCGAGCAAACGGTGCTTTTCGCCACGCTGCGGCCTATGGAGATGGCAGGAACGCTCGCGCTTGCCTGCAAGCCACTCCCCCAGCGCCTCCGCATCCTCAAGCTCGACAGAGAGGTTTATCTCAGCTGGAATATCAGCCGTCTCGTCGTAATAGCGCTTAAGAAAGCCCGATTGAAGTTCCTCTTCGTCGACATCCAAACCCTTATCGAGAATAAACTCGCAGGTTCGAACCGTTCGACCCTCACGCACGACAA
>URNI01000068.1 GCA_900549135.1 uncultured Collinsella sp. | reverse complement strand
GATTCTATGACGGCAAGCGACGCGACCGCGACAATTAAAAAGGGGGCACCCGAGCCCGGTTTCGATAAAACGGCTCAGCGCATCCTCAACCTTTTCTTTGTACTCAACAGTTCTCCCGAACCGTTGACGACCGAGCAAATCGTCCTGGATTCCGATTTGGGGTACGGCTCGGGCAATATCGACTCAGACAAACGCAAGTTCCGCCGCGATCGCGACAAGCTGCTCGAACGCGGCATCGTTATCAGGGAGGTTCGTGCTGCCGGAGCGCAGGAAACCGAGGAGAGCGCGTGGACGATCGACCGCGAGCATACGTTTGCCGCGGGCGGTCTCATCACCGCAGACGATGCCGACATCCTGCTCAATGCCATCGACCAGACACTCGCGGCAGGCTCATCCGCCTTTGCCGCGCCGCTTGCCGACATTCGCTCCAAGATTGCCTACCTCACCGGCATGTCGACGACAGGAGAGGCACCGATCCGCCGCTCTCCCGCTGTCGATGCGGTATGGAGTGCCTTTGCCGAGCGTTGCGCGCTGCGCTTTTTGTACCAAAACGGACGCGGCGAGCAACGCGAGCGGACCGTTTGCGTCTACGGCATGTTCGAGCGCGAGGGTGCGGCATACTTCTGCGGCCTCGACAATGCCACCGACAATATCAGGACATTCCGCTGCGACCGCATCATTCGCGCCTGGAGACCTTCGAAGGCCTACGCCATCCCTGCGGATTTCAACCTCAACGATTACTTATTCTTTGAGTTCGATTTTGCCGACCGCCCACCCGTTGCGGCTACGTTCTCGTTCGCGCGTGAAGCGCAGGCCGATATGATCAGCGGTCTCACACGCGGACGAGGCGAACTCATGCGCACCGAAGCAGAGTGGACCTGGACCGTTGACGTGCGCGACTTTGAAGCCGCAGCCTCGTTTTGCATGGCTCATGCCATGGATGGCATGAGGCCTGTCGCCCCCGATGCTCTCAAGCAGGCGTGGAATCACCTCATCGAAAGGACGGTGCACGAGTATGCCCGTGCGTAAACTCACCAGCGAGCAGAGACTCTCGCGCGCCATCGACATCATGGAAGCCCTCTACGCCGCCGGCGAGAGCGGCATGACACGAACCGAGATTTGCAGTCGCTTTGACATCACGGGGGTGTCGCTCGACGAGATTCTCGAGATCGTCTCGACGCTCGCGGACCGAGAATCGGGCGCGCGCATCATCTGCGAATGCCGCGGCGAGCGTGTGGTCCTCACCGGTGACGCCGGTCGTGTGCTACCGCTGCGCCTGAGTGCCGCCGAGGGCGCTGTGCTCAACCATGAACTTGAATCGTTGGGGATCGAGCCCCAGGCGGCGGCTCGGATTCGACATGCTCTTCTACCCGAAGAGCTCGGCTATAACCAGCGCGTCTTTGACACCGTCAACCACGGGTCGCACTGGCAGCAGCTGAGCTGCGCCATTCAGGACGGCGTTCGCTGCCGCATCTCGTATCGCTCGATGGACGATGCATGGCCACGCGAGCGCCTGGTCGACCCCTTGCGCATTACGGCAAACGGCGACCAAACATACCTGATTGCCTGGGACATTGCAGTCGATGAGCGGCGCACCTATCGCATGGATAAAATCGAGGGCCTCATCTTGACGGAAGACTCCGTCGTGCCTCACGCGCCGGACGTCGCATCCCTCCACGATTCCCTTGCCCGGACGCAGCGTAACGCAAAGCTCTTGATGCCATTCGATATGGCGGAGCATCTGGACTGGGCCGGCATCACCCTAATCGAGCGCAGCGGGGCAGACACGGCAACGGTAACCGTGCATTACGGCTCCGAGCGTTGGCTACTGAGCCAGATAATCGCAGCGGGCGGAGCCATCCGCATCTTGGATGACCCCGCCCTGTCAAAGCGTCTGTGCGATATGGCAAAAACCCTCGTCTGTCCGCTTTAGCGCCGCCGCTCGTGGCGTGCACGCCACAGTTGCAGATAGTGCCCGATCTGCGCAGATTCGATGCGCTGGTAGGAGCTCGTGGGCAGCGACGTTAAGAACTTCTTTCCGTAGCCCTTCGTCACCAGGCGCGGGTCGGCCAGAATCAGCACGCCGCAATCGGTCGACGAGCGGATAAGGCGGCCGGCCGCCTGCTTGACCTCGAGCACCGCCTCGGGCAGCGAATAGCGCGCCCAAGCGCGGTCTTCGCGCAGGTTGCGCTCGCACGAGAGCGGGTCCGTGGGACTCGAGAACGGCAGCTTGGGAATGATGACGCAGCGCAGCGTCTCGCCGCTGGCGTCGAATCCCTCCCAGAAGGCCTTAAGGGCAAAAAGCGACGAGGTCGGCTCGTTGATAAACCGGTCGCGCAGGCGACGAGGAGATGAGTTGCGCTGCTGGCAGTTGAGCTCCAGACCCGCACGGGCCATCTTAGGCTCAACGCGGGCGTACAGGTCTTCCATGTCGCGCCGATTGGTGAACAGCGTGAGCACCGATCCGCCCATGGCAAGATGGGCGTCGACCAGCACGCGCTCGAGCGCTGTAAGATAGCTCTCACGATCGCGCGGATCGGGGATATCGCCCGCAACGACTACAGCCATGTTCGAATCGAAGTCGTAGCTCGAGTCCAAGTGCAGCGACGATGATGTCGAGGCACCGATGCGATCGAGGCCGACGGCGTGGTTAAAGTGCTCAAAGCTCCTGGAAACCGTCATGGTCGCCGATGCAAAGATAGCCGTGTGGACCTCGGGCAGCCACTCGGTTGCCAAGGCCTCGCCAATATCGATGCGCTCCGCAGTCATCGACTCGCCGCCGGCACGCAGCCTGCGATTGACTTGCAACGAGTACACGTAGTGTTCGTCGGTACCGTCAATGATGAGCTTGAGGTTCTCGGCCAGCTCATGCAGGCGGCGCGAGATATCACCCAGGTCGACAACAACCTCGGGCTTGTCGGCGGCGACGGCTTGCACCAGCGCGTCGACGCTCTTGTCAGCTTGTTCCAATGCGTCGATGGCAGTGTAGGCCGACTGTAAGAAATCATGCCAGTCGTCAGATTCGCGCAGCTCGGGGCCAATCCATAGGTTCGCATTGTCATAGCCCCCGCGGGCACGGCGGCCAAGCTCGCGAACGCCGTCAAACACGTCGGCGATTGCCATGCTCGCGCGCGCAACCGTCGACGTCGCCTTGGCGGTTAGACCCAAGTAGAGCGTAGAGCCCTCCGAGATTGCCAAATCGCGGGAAACCTGGCTCAGCGCGCCGGTGCTCGAGCCACCCAGGCGCTCAAACAGAACGCGCGATTCATCCGCCGACACCACGCGCGCCCATTGACGGCGCGCCTCGCGCTCGATGGAATGGGCCTCGTCGATTACCCAATGGCGAATCGGAGGCAAAATCCTGCCCTCGGCCGCAACATTGCGGAACAGCAGGGAATGGTTGGTGACCACCACATCGGCATGCGCCGCGCGACGGCGGGCGCCGTGGACCAGGCATTTATCGGGGAAAAACGGGCATAGACGACGGGCGCACTCGCGCGACGCCGTCGTAAAGTCGGGACGGTTGACGCTGCGCCAGCGAATGCCGAGCGAGTCGAGGTCGCCATCGGCTGATTGGCAGACGTACGCCATAATGACCGCGACCGCCGTGAGCGTGTCCGCCGGATCGCGCTTGGTGGTAATCTCGACCTGGCCTCGGCTCATGCGCTCAAGCTTGCGCAGGCACGGATAGTGGTCATAGCCCTTGAGAGCGCAAAATGACAGACCACCGTCCAGTTGCTCGGCAAGTTTTGGCAGCTCATGGTACATGAGCTGGTCTGCAAGATTGTTCGATTTGGTCGCAATACCAACCGTGATGTTGTTACGGCGTGCCGCCTCGGCAAAAGGCACCAGATAGGCCATCGATTTGCCGACGCCTGTGCCCGCCTCAATTACACGATGAGTGCCCGTGACCAGCGCATCGCGGACCTCGAGCGCCATCGCGATCTGCTCATCGCGCGGCTCGTAAGTGGGATACATGCGATTGACCAGGCCACCTGGCGCATAGTCTGCCTCAATCTCCTCACGACTCGGCATCTTGAGGACCGGCAGTTCGTCGGCGTCCACCCGATCGTCGGCGCGATCGGCCTTGAGAACGTCAGTACGAGCGGCGCTGAGAGAGAAGATAGAACCAGGGTTCTGCCCTGCCAAGAATGAGAAGATAGGACGATAGGACCAAGGCACATCCGGATGCATGTCGGCTAGGCGCGCCATGAGGCCCTGGGGCAAGTCGGTGAGCGCCACGAGCAACACGCGCCATACGCCACACAGGGCGTCGACGTCGGCATTGGCACGGTGTGATACCGAGTCACAGCCAAACAGATCGGCCATAAAAGACAGCTTGTGCGAGGCCAGGCGCGGAAGCGCGATGCGCGACAGCGCCAGCGAATCGATCCAAATATCGCTCACGTTGACGCCGCCTTTGACCGACTCGATAAACGAGCGGTCGAACGTGGCGTTATGTGCGATCACCGGGCAACCACCGACAAAATCGGCGAGAGCGGCGACGGCCTCAACGGCCGACGGGGCGTCTGCCACATCGGCATTTGTAATGCTCGTGAGCTCGGTAATCTCGGCGGGAATCAGCTGCTTGGGATGCACGAAGGTATCGAAGCGGTCGACGATCTCGCGGCCCGAAAGACGGGCCGCCGAGATCTCGATCAGCTCGTTGTCCTGCACCGAAAGACCTGTGGTCTCGGTATCGAGGACAATCACATCTTCCTCGATAAGGCCAAAGGACTGCGTTTTGGCGCGTTCGGCAAGAGTGGCATAGGAGTCGATGACAAACTGCGGCGTTCCTGACGAAACCGCGTCCTCGATTAGCATGCAATGCCCGCTCGACGAAGGCCCATACGGATCAGGCTGTCACAGACCTGCGGGAACGTCATGTCGTCGGTGTGGCGAATCTCATCCGGATACAGCGACGTATCGGTCATGCCGGGAATGGTATTGGTCTCGAGGATAACGGGGCCGTCCTCGCTCACGATAAAATCGCTGCGCGAGATGCCCAGGCAACCGAGGGCCTTGTGAGCAGCACAGGCAAGCTCCTGAGCGCGAGCGTAATTCTCGGGTGAAATCTGCGCCGGAATACGATGGATGTCCGTAGGGTCGACATACTTCACGTCCAGATCGTAGAACTCACAGTCCTCGGGCTTGCGAATCTCGACAATCGGCAGGGCGCGCACGTCGTCCTCGCCGTACACGCCGACGGTGATCTCGGTACCCTCGATGCACTTCTCGACCAGCACTTTGTCGCCGTACTCAAACGCCTTGGCGATTGCCGCGGGCAGCTCGGAGGGCTCATGGACCAGGGAAATGCCATAGCTGGAACCGTTGACGGCCGGCTTCACAAAGCAGCGCTCGCCACAGACCTCGACGATATGATCGATATTGACTTCATCGCCCACCTCGAGCGCAAGGCCGGGGGCAATGGGAATGCCCGCCTTGGCGTACAGGAGCTTAGAGACCTCCTTGTCGGCACCGCAGGCGCTGGCAAGCACGCCCGAGGCCGTGTAGGGGATACCCAGGGTCTCCATGGCGCCCTGCATGGCGCCATCCTCACCGCCGGCGCCGTGCATGGCGATAAATGCCACGTCAAAGCCGCCGGTTGCCATGGTTACCATAAAGTCATCGGCGGCCGTGTCGAGCAGCTCCACCGAAGTGTAGCCGGCCTCCTTCAAGGCAACCACGACGTTCTTTCCCGAATTGAGCGAGATCTCGCGCTCAGCGGAATGACCGCCCGCCAAGACCGCTACGTGCATGTTCTCTAGGCTTTTACCCGGCATGGGCAGACTCCTCCTCTATAATTTCTGCAGCTGATACCATATTGTAGCGATACCCTCTACGTTTCCCCAAAATCGAAAGGCTTCCATGAATCCCAGGACTAAATCTCAGGACATTCGCGACTTGAGCCAAAACGATATTCGCGAGCTCGTGGCCGAACTTGGCCAGCCCGCCTTCCGCGCGAAGCAGCTCATCGAATGGGTCTTCGAGAAGAACGTTTGTTCGTTTGACGATATGACCAACCTTCCCAAGGCTTTCCGCGAGCAGCTTAAAGAGGCTTTTGCCTTCGACACGCCGACTGAACTAACCAAGCAGGTTTCCAAAGATGGCTCTCGTAAGTATCTGCTCGAGTACCACGACGGCGTTTCCGTCGAGACTGTCGGTATGCCCCGTCGTAACAAGCTTTCCGTCTGCGTTTCCACCCAGGCAGGCTGCGGCATGGGCTGCGCCTTTTGCGCTACCGGTCTCAACGGTCTCAAGCGCTCTCTGACCGCTCAAGAGATCGTCGACCAGGTACTTCATGTATCCAACGACTTTGGCGAGCGCGCCACGAGCGTTGTCTTCATGGGCCAGGGTGAGCCGTTTGCCAACTACGACGAGGTTCTCAAGGCGCTGCGAATCCTCAACGACCCCGATGGCATCGGTATCGGCGCTCGTCATCTCACCGTCTCTACCAGCGGCGTTATTCCCGGTATTCGCAAATTTGCCGACATCCCCGAGCAGTTCACGCTTGCCGTTTCCCTGCATTCCGCCATCCAGTCGACGCGCAACAAGCTCATGCCCGGTGTTAAGAAGTACACGCTGCTTCGCCTTCACGAGGCACTTCAGCTCTACACCGAGAAGACTGGCCGCCGCCCGACTTATGAGTATGCCATGATTGAAGGCGTCAACGATACGAATCCCGAGATGCAGGCGCTCTGCGACTTCTGCGAGGGAACGTTGTGCCACGTTAACCTGATTCAGCTTAACGACATCGAGGGCAGCCCGCTCAAGCCATCGCCGATTCATAAGGTTGAGGATCTTCAGCGTCGCCTTGAGTCTCGTGGCATCGAGACCACGATTCGTAACTCCCGTGGTAACGATATTGACGCCGCTTGCGGACAGCTGAAGCAGCGCTTCAAAGTTCAGAAGAACGCATAGGGGAGTCGCACCCCAAAACGTTTCATGTGAAACATCGAACGGCCACGGTTGCAGGATATGCAACCGTGGCCGTTTCATTTATTGACCTTAATTTTGAATCAGCTGCTACCTGTCCCATTTTTTACGGCCAAAATAAGGGGTCCTTGCCTCGTGAATCAGACAAGAACCCCTCAAAATATGCTAAGTAATTGTTAGGTACCTAATAGCCTACATTTTCCCATTGGTTGCTAACCCAACCTTGATTAATCTTGGGATTCTTCGTTACCTGAGCAGTGCGCATGGCAACATCTTCTGTCATAACATCCATTTTCTTCTTGGATGTATCGACAATATCTTGCGCGCTACGAAGCAAACGACCTCGAAGCTCATCGTCTGTCGCGATCTTATAGCCAGCAAAGACACCAACCGCGACAGTCGTCGCCAATGCAATCCCAGTTAAAATCCTATTCCTCATCTTGGCCTCCTTGATCAAACTGAATCATTTCGCCAAGAATACGAGAGAGCTCTTCCTCGTCTTTAAACTCAATCTCAATCTTATTCTTTCCTCGCGAGCTCTTCACACGCACGTTGGTATTAAAAACCTGACGAAGCACGCGGGCAGCCTTTTTAAAAGATTGAGGCGTTGCAGGCCTCGGAGTCTTAGGTGTCTCCCCGGCAGAAAACAACGGAGCAAGATTTTCTGTCGCTCTTACGGAAAGGCCCTCTGCAACAACCTTCTCAGCAAGTCGAATTCGAGCATCCTCATAGGGAACTGCAAGAATCGCACGTGCATGACCAGCAGTAAGTTTACCCTCAAAAATCATCTGCTGAACTACTTCGGGGAGATCAAGAAGGCGCAGCGAGTTTGTAATTGCAGAGCGTGACTTGCTTACAGCCTTTGACAATGCCTCCTGGGTCATACCGCTGGCATCTATGAGCTGGCGATAGCCCTTAGCCTCTTCGACAGGATTCAGATCAGAACGCTGAAGGTTTTCGATAAGTGCAAGAGCAAGCATCTCTTCATCGTTAACATCTTTAATGATGACAGGCAGCTCCTCAAGACCAGCAAGCTTTGAAGCTTGGTAACGACGCTCACCAGCAATGATCTCATAGCCGTTTCCATGCTTGCGAACCAAAAGCGGCTGCAAAACGCCGTGTTCTTGGATTGACTCGCTTAACTCGCGAAGTTCAGTTTCGTTAAAATGAATTCGTGGCTGATTAGGGTTGGGAACGATATCCTCAATAGGTAGTTTTGTTTCAGATGCGGTATTTGCAGCCGATGTAGCCGAACCACCGGTCTCATACTCGGCCTCTGAGACCAAAGCATTGAGTCCACGTCCCAATCCGCCACGTTTCTTTACACTAGGCACGCTTGATCACCTCTTTTGCAAGGTTCATATATGCTTTTGCACCCTTATTTTGAGGTGCATAGGTAATTACCGGTTCTCCAAAAGACGGAGCTTCAGAGATTTTAACCGTACGGGGGATCAACGTCTTAAACGCCTTATCACCAAAGTACGATTGAACCTCCTCAACAACCTGATTCGATAGAGAAGTACGCGAGTCATACATGGTCATAAGCACACCGTAGGTGTCTAAGCCCTTGTTCAGACGAGATTTGACCATCTTCATTGACTCAAGCAGCTTCGTAACGCCCTCGAGTGCGTAATACTCGCACTGGATCGGAATCAAAACGCTGTCTGCTGCGGTCAAAGCGTTGATAGTAAGCAGGCCGAGCGAAGGAGGGCAGTCAATGAATATAAAATCGAACTCGTCCTGAATCGGCTCAAGCAAATCTTTGAGGCGGGTTTCACGAGCAATTGCGCTTACGAGCTCAATTTCGGCGCCTGCAAGCTGAATTGTAGCCGGAATTACGAATACCTTTTTGCAATTTGTATCAAGGACAAGCGATTCTGCCGGCACATCATTCAGCAATGCATCATAGATGCAGTGATCAAGGTCTTCTTTTTCAATTCCGAATCCACTGGTGCTGTTTCCCTGCGGATCAAAATCGACAATCAGCGTCTTACGACCCTGCTCACCCAGTGCTGCTGCAAGGTTTACAGCCGTCGTTGACTTACCGACGCCGCCTTTTTGATTGATGATTGCAATGATACGCGTGTCTTTTGCGCTCTTAGAACGCTTAACGTCGCGAAATCCCACGGTCCCTCCTGGTGTGTATTAAAGCTGTCAAACGGAGGATGTTTCACGTGAAACATTCCGATTCGATATCAACCGCCATGTTTCACGTGAAACACTGCAAGTTGTTAGTATCCATTATGTTTCACGTGAAACATCTAGGCAAGCGGATTCTTCTTTGCCATGCCATTTGCACGAGGCAATGAAACGGATGCTGGATGACTCTTCTTAAGAACAATAAACTCCCTGTGGCCCAGGCCCTCAGGCAAATCGATAGCGTCATTCAGAAGCAAAGTGAAGCCGCAAATCTTTGCTGCTGACATGCCTGAAGCAAGCTCCTCATCCGAAGGATTGCCCTTGGTGATAACAAATAGCCCTCCATCCTTGAGGTACGGCGCCGCATACTCAACAAGAATCGGTAAAGGGGCCAGTGCGCGGGCGGTTACGACAGAGAACTGTTTCTTATGGCTTCGAGCATATTCTTCAAGACGATCATGGACCGCATGAGCATGTTTCAATCCAAGAGCATTGACAGAGGAATTGACTGCATCAACCTTCTTGCCAACAGAGTCAATATAAGTTGCTTTACGATGCGTGGTTATGGTTAATGGAATACCAGGGAAGCCCGCACCTGTTCCCATATCGAGCAAAGCTCCCTCAGGAGCCTTATTGATATAAGGGAGCAAAACAAGTGAGTCAAGGATATGAAGTACTGCAGCATCTTCTACGTTAAGAATACGGGTGAGATTGGTTGTCTTATTTATTTCCAGAACCAAATCCAAATGCTGAATACATTTCCTCAGCTCAACATCAGTTACGCTCAAGGAATACTCTTTGCAATAGGAAGTTAGACGACACAACATCTCGTCAGCCTGCTGATCAGTAAGTACTAACAACGAAAGCTCCTTTCTGACAAAAATCAGTGTATCAAGAACTTTTGACAAAAAAAGGGGACGT
>URNI01000067.1 GCA_900549135.1 uncultured Collinsella sp. | reverse complement strand
TCTTTCTTAAAACCAAACATGTGGTTCCTTCCTCGTGCGTTTAAAGCATATTTGTACGAATTGTAGCAATAAGCATGCGCTTACATCAATTGCGCACGTAGGTTATGCCGACTATGGCGAACTAATTTTAGGAACGCTGCTGCGGCTTCCAGGAGCCCACGTTGGCGTCGTACTGATTCAGCGCGCTGTTGCCGCCCTGTGCGATGGGCGCCAGGATCTCGCTTTGGTGGGAACTCATCGACTCGCCATCGGGAATGGCCAGCGAGATATCCCAGCTCTGGCAGATTACGTCGACGCGCTCATACATCCACTCGGCAAGCTGCTTTAAGTGGGCGATGTCATCCGCATAGACCGTATCGTCCTGATACTTAAGGTTGTTAAGCTCATCTTGCGTCTTTTTGATCTGGTCGCGCAGGGCGTAGGCACTCTGCGACAGCTCCTGACGGGTGGACAGCGGCGTTCGGAGATAACCGTTGTTAAAGGAATCGATGACCTCGCCGATCTGATCATTGTTGTACGACACAATGGTCTGATACAGGCTGTCGAGCTTGGTGTAGAGCTGATCATCGGTGAGCACGGTTTCTTCCTGGACCACCTCGGCAGAATCGTCCTGCTTGGTATCGTCCTCAGTCGCCTCGCCCTTTTGGCGCGTGGGGAAGGTCGTCTGCGCGGCCTGGCCAAACTGGTCGTAGAAGCCAGGCATGACACCCATGGGATCGGTCGTCACGAACCAATAGGCACCGCCGCAAACGACAGCAAGGACCGCGATGACGATGAGTGGCTTGGGGATATGACGCTTGTGCTTGTGATAGGCGTCCTCGTCGGGATGCACCTTGCGCTTGGGTTTTTGAGCATCGTCGTGCAGGGAAACCGGCGTGGGAATATCGACCTTGGGAATACCGAAATCCTTATCGAAAGCCGGCAACACGCAGGTCTCATTGGGGTCGGCGGCGTCCGAAAGCACCGCAGCGGCAGAGGCCGGCGCATGAGGCACCTCGGTATCGATCTGCTCTTGCGTTAGGCGCGGAAAGCCCGCCGTGCGGCCCGCTGCCAGGTCGGATGCGGCCGCGTCCTCGGAGAGGATACCCGGAGCGGGGCGTCCGCATTTGGGGCACGTACGATCATGTGGAGAAAGACGGGCACCGCAGCCCTCACAGAACACGAACTCGGTGTGCTCGGGACCATCGCCCGGACCCACATAGGCGTTGCAGTAGGGGCAGAACGAGGCGCCGTCCTCGATAGTCTTAAGGCAATGCGGGCAGATCACGGCATCCTCTTTTCGAAGCAATTCAAACAATCGAGGTTAGAGCATAACATCGCCACGGCCCCACAGGAACAAGGCACCAATTCAACATCGCCAGGGCGCGTAGCTACTTCTTCTTTTTGCTTGGCATCGAGACTTTGATGCCTTGGGCGGACTTGGTCACGCGAGAGCGCTTGGCTCCGGTACTCTTCTTTTTCTTGGGCTGGGCCTGGGCCACGCCCTCAAGTGCGCGGGCCTCGGCCTCGCGAGCGGTGCGATCTTCGCGGCGCTGCGCCATGTCGGCGGCGACGCGCTTGGCAAAACGCTCGGCCGTCGAACCCGTCGAGCTCACCTTGCCGCCACCGCGACCCAGGCGGACGCGCACACCGCGGCCAAAACCAGTTGCGGCATGACGACGACGCGGCTTGAGCGAATCCATCATCGTGGCAAGCTTAAAGAACACCGAGCAGGTAAAGACCACGATGACAGCCAAGATAACCATCTGGCCCATCGACAGGTTGGCAATAGACAGCAGCTCCGGGAATCCGATAACGCCCACCAAGATGCCGGCGACGACAAACACAAAGAGCACCACTCGTAAGGGTGTGAGCGGCTGCGAGATGCGCCAGATCAGACTGACGCTCGCCGCGCACGACGTAAGCAGGCACATCGTAGACAGCGTGAGCTGGCTAAAGCCAAACACGCGCGCCACAAAGATATCGAGCGCCGCAGCCAAAATGACCGCAATCGACGCCGGCAGTGCACGCTTGAGTACGTTGGTCAAAAACGCACCCTTCACGCGAGCATTGTTGGGCTCCAGGCCCAACACAAAGCCCGGCGCGCCGATGCAGAAGAAGTTAATGAGTGTCATCTGGATGGGCTCAAAGGGGTACGGCGGCAGCGCGATGCACAGCGCCGCCAGACCCATCGAGAACAGCGTCTTGGTCAGGAACAGCGAGGCCGAACGCTGCAGGTTGTTGATGGAGCGACGGCCCTCGGCCACCACGGCGGGCATCGAGGCAAAGTCGTTGTCGACGAGTACGATCTCGGCCACGTTACGCGCGGCATCGGAGCCAGCCGCCATGGCCACGGAGCAGTCGGCCTCCTTAAGTGCCAGCACGTCGTTGACGCCGTCGCCCGTCATGGCCACGGTGTGCTCGCGGCGCTTGAGCGCCTGCACGAGCTCGCGCTTCTGCTGCGGGGTCACACGACCAAAGACATGGTAGCGGTCCACTGCGGCATCGAGCTTGGCCGGCGTATCGAGCGTCGTGGCGTCCACATAGGCGTCCGCCCCCGGCACGCCCACCACGCGCGCGATCGACGACACCGTACGCGGGTCGTCGCCACTGATCACGTTGAGGGTCACGCCCTGCTCGTTAAAGTAGCCGATGGTCTCGGCCGCCGAAGTACGGATCTCGTCGCGGATGGTCACAAAGCCCACGGGCTCGGCCTCGCCCACCATATCCCCATCGGGCGTAAAGCCGTCCACGCGCGCCACCACGAGCACGCGGCAGGTATCGGCAAGCTCGGCGACACGGTTTTCGACCTGCGAAAACACACGCTCGGAAAGCACAAACTGCGCGGCGCCCATCACATAGGAGCCCTGCGCAAACGACGCGCCGCTCCACTTTTTGGAGGACGAGAACGGAATGACCGACAGCGGCTCAGACACCTCGACCGGGCGATCGGCATAATAGTTGAGCAGCGCCTGGCAGGTCTCGTTGGCATCGGCCGAAGTCGCGCGCGCCACGTTAGCCAGCGCAAAATCGAGCACCGTGGTATCGACGGGGACAGCCGCCTCGTCCGAGCCGGCGCCTAGGCTCACGCCCTCAACCGGCAGCGGATACGTGCCCTCGACCTCCATGCGGCCCGACGTGATGGTGCCCGTCTTGTCCAGGCACAGCACGTCGACGCGAGCGAGCGTCTCGATGCAGTAGAGCTGCTGTGCCAGCACCTTGCGGCGAGCCAGGCGCACCGTGGCGATGGCGAGCACCGACGAGGTCAGAAGCACCAGGCCTTGCGGGATCATGCCCAGCAGGGCGCCCACCGTGGACAGCAGCGCCGACGAAGGCACATGACCAGCCAACAACTCGGAGAAGCACCACGAAAGCGCGCTATCGCCCGGGGTTCCCGCGGCATCCCACAGCTCGCTCACACTCGAGGCAAACAACGCCAAACCGAGCGGGATCATGATGATGCTCGCAAAGCGCACGATGGCGTTAAGCGCGTTCATGATCTCGGAATTGACCTTTTTGACGTACTTGGCCTCGTTATTAATTTTGGCCACGTAGTTGTCGGCGCCGACATGGATCACGCGGGCGCGCAGCAGGCCCGAGTCGATAAAGCTGCCGCTCATAAGCTCGGAACCGGGCTGTTTCTTGATAAGGTCGCTCTCGCCCGTCAGCAAGCTCTCGTTCACGAGAGCCTCGCCCGAAACCACCACGGCATCAGCGGGAATCTGATCGCCGCGCCCCAGGCGGATGATGTCGTCGAGCACGATCTGGTCCAGGTCGAGCTCCACCTCGGCACCGTCGCGCACCGCGATGGCCTTCTTGGAGGTCAGCAGCGTAAGCTTATCGACCATCTTCTTGGAGCGCATGGACTGGATGACACCGATGGCGGTATTGAGGAACACCACGAACAGGAACGTCAGATTCTTAAACGAACCGGTCAAAATGACCAGGAAAGCCAAGATCACGTTGATCAAATTGAACAGCGTGCAGAGGTTCTCGATGATGAGCTCTTTGACCGACTTGGTCCTGAGCTCCATGTTGCGGTTGATTTTACCGGCGGCGATGCGCTCCTCGACCTCGGCGGTCGAGAGTCCGCGCTCGATATCCGTTGCTGCCATACCACGTCCCATCACGTCGCGTCGGTATAAGAAAAACCGCCCGGACCATGCGAGGTTCGGACGGTCTTACGTTCGATGGTGCCCCATGTTGGATTCGAACCAACGGCCTTCTGCTCCGGAGGCAGACGCTCTAATCCCCTGAGCTAATAGGGCCAACGTTTGGCATTATACCCAAGTGCACCACGGGCTATCAAAATAAAAGAAAAAGCTTTGCAATTCCGAGGAAGACACGGTGCAACGGCCCACTTTAGAAGGCAAAAGCGAGTCAGATAGTATAAACTCTCATGCACCATATATACACGGCTCGCGATGCGGGCCGTTTTTGCAAGGGTTATCCATCGAGGTGAGAGGCACACCATGATTGCAATTTTAAAGCAGAGCGCCAGCGAGGAGGCCGTCAGCCATATCGTCAGCTGGATTGAGAAAAAGGGCCTGAAGACTGATGTCTCGCGCGGCGAGAACGAGACGATCATCGGCCTGGTGGGCGATACGACCAAGATCGACCCGTTCCTGCTCGAGTCCATGGACGTCGTCGAGCGCGTGCAGCGCGTCTCCGAGCCGTTCAAGCGTGCCAACCGCAAGTTCCACCCCGAGGACTCCGTCATCGACTGCGGCCACGGCGTCAAGATCGGCGGCGACCAGTTCCAGGTCATCGCCGGCCCGTGCTCCGTCGAAGGCGAGAACCTCATCCGCATCGCCCGCCGCGTGAAGGCCGCCGGTGCCACGATGCTGCGCGGCGGTGCCTACAAGCCCCGCACCTCCCCCTACGCCTACCAGGGCATGGGCCCCGCCGGCCTCGACCTACTGTGTGAAGCGTCTGCCGAGCTCGACATGCCGATCGTAACCGAGATCATGGACCCACGCGACGTGCAGGTCTTCCTGGACAAGAAGATCGACGTCATGCAGATCGGCGCCCGCAACGCCCAGAACTTCCCTCTGCTCAAAGAGGTCGGCAAGACCAAGACCCCGATTCTGCTCAAGCGCGGTATGTCCGGCACGATCGACGAGCTGCTCATGGCCGCCGAGTACATCATGAGCGAGGGCAACGACAACGTCATCCTGTGCGAGCGCGGTATCCGCACCTTCGAGACCCGCACCCGCAACACATTCGACCTTAACGCCGTGCCGGTGCTGCACCACCTGTCGCACCTGCCCGTCGTCGCCGACCCCAGTCACGCCACCGGCTACACCCGCTACGTTGAGCCCATGGCGCTCGCCGCGACCGCCTGCGGTGCCAACGGCCTGGAGATCGAGGTCCACGACGAGCCGAGCCGAGCCTGGTCCGACGGCGCCCAGGCCCTCACCCCCGATCAGTTCGACGACACCATGCGCCGCATCCGCGCCATCCGCGAGGTTGTCTGCCAAGAGACCATGGAGTAGCACATGGGTACGGTGAGAAACGCGCGCGTTAACCAGGGCGGCCCCAAGTGCGCCGGTATCGTCGGCTTGGGCTTGATCGGCGGCAGCTTTGCCCGCGGCTATGCACAGGTGGGCGTCCGCGTGCTGGCCTGGGACCCCGATGACGATGTCATGACGGCCGCCAGCATGGGCACTGTCGCCGGAGAGCTCAACGACAAGACACTCGGCGAATGCGACATCATCGTGCTGGCTTGCTACCCCGAGGCCTGCATCGAGTGGCTCGAAGCGCATGCACAGGCACTCGCCGACGCCACCGACACCGAGGCCATCATGGGCCCCGTGGTGATCGACACGGTGGGCGTCAAGGGCATCGTGTGCGAGCGCGCCTTTGAGCTTGCCCGCGAGCACGGCTTTTACTTTGTGGGTGCGCACCCCATGGCGGGCACCCAGTACTCGGGCTACGCTCACTCCCGTGCCGACCTGTTCCAGGGCGCCCCGCTCGTGCTCGTGCCACCCGCGGTGGACGATGCGCTCAAGCTGGAGCTCTTGGGCCAGGTGCGCGAGATGGTGCGCCCCCTAGGCTTTGGCAAGTTCAGCGTGACCAGCGCCGCCGAGCACGACCGCGTCATCGCCTTCACGAGCCAGCTTGCGCACGTGGTGTCAAACGCCTACGTAAAGAGCCCGACCGCCCAGGTCCACCACGGCTTTTCGGCCGGTAGCTACCGCGATCTCACCCGCGTGGCGCACCTCAACCCGCAAATGTGGTCCGAGCTCATGATCGACGACGCCGACGCGCTTGCCTTCGAGATCGACCACCTGATCGACTCGCTCGGCGCCTACAGCCGCGCCCTTAAGGACCGCGACCAGCGCTATCTGGAGAATCTCCTTGCCGAGGGCGACCGCATTAAGCGCGCACTCGACGACGAGGCCTCCCACTAGACCACCCATCACGCCAGGTCGAAAGGACCGAAACTTATGGCGATTACCATCGATATCGACACCGCACGCCCCTATCAGGTGCATGTGGGCACGTTTTTGCTGGAGCAGGCAGGTCCACTCGTACGCGCCACCGCCGGCGGCGCCCGCGCCGTCATCGTGACGGACACCAACGTAGGCCCCCTCTACCAGATGCCCGTTAAGCAGAGCTTGGAGGCATCAGGCTACGAGGTGAGCATCTGCACCTTCGAGGCCGGTGAGGCCCATAAGCGCGCCGAAACCTATGTTGCCATTTTGGAGTATGTGGCCGAGCACGAGCTTTCTCGCTCTGACGTGATCGTGGCACTCGGCGGCGGCGTCGTAGGCGACGTGGCGGGCTTTGTGGCCGCCACCTACATGCGCGGCTGCAAGTTTGTGCAGATCCCCACGAGCCTGCTCGCCATGGTGGATTCGTCGGTGGGAGGCAAGACGGCCATCGACCTGGCTGCCGGCAAGAACCTGGCCGGCGCCTTTTGGCAGCCGAGCGTGGTCATCGCCGACGTGGGGTGCCTTGCCACCCTCACGCCCGATCAGTTCGCCGATGGCTGCGGCGAGGTCATAAAGCACGCCGTGATCGCCGACCCGGAGCTCTTCGCCGAGCTGGAGAAGACCCCGTTCACGCTTGAGCTGCTCAATCGCGACGTGGCCCGCGTGGCGCTCATCATTGCCCGCAACATCGACATCAAGCGCGCCGTGGTCGTTGCCGACGAGCGCGAAACCAATCAGCGCAAGCTCCTCAACTTTGGCCACAGCGCCGGGCACGCCGTCGAAGCCTGCGAGCACTTTGAGCTCGGACACGGCAACTGCGTGTCGATCGGCATGGGCATCATCACGCGTGCCGCGGCCCTGCATGGCATCTGCGATGCTGCACTGCCCGGTCGTATTGAGGAGCTCTGCGGCCGCCACGGTCTCAAGACCCGCTGCGACCTAGATGCCGATGCCATCTTTGCTGAGGCGCTCCACGACAAAAAACGCGCGGGCGACACCATCGACCTGGTAATTCCGCACGACATTGGCCGTTGCAGCATCGACCGCACGCCACTTTCCACCTTCCACGAACTCATTGCCGAGGGCCTCGGTCAGAAGGGAGACGCATCCGCATGCTAGCCCGCATCACCCCGTCCCCGCTCAAGGGCACCGTTCCCGCCATCGCGTCCAAGTCGATGGCGCACCGCCTCATCATCTGCGCCGCACTCGCCAACGGTGAGACGCACGTCGCCTGCAATACCACCTGCGCCGATATCGAGGCCACGGTGCGCTGCCTTACGGCGCTCGGCGCCCGCATCGAGACCGTCGAGGACGGCTTCCAGGTCCACCCCACCATGAAGAGCGTTGAATTTGGCCTGCTCAAGGCCCTTGCCGGCGGCACACTCGACTGCGGAGAGAGCGGCTCCACGCTGCGCTTTATGCTGCCTGTCGCCTGCGCGCTGGGCGCGGAGGCCACCTTCGTGGGCCAAGGCCGCCTGGGCGCCCGCCCGCTCTCCCCGCTCTCGGACGAGATTATCGCCGCCGGCTGCGACCTACAGGGTCTGGGCGGTTTTCCGCTCAAGACGAGCGGCCGCATGCGCCCGGGCACCTTTGTGCTTCCGGGCAACGTGAGCTCGCAGTATATCTCCGGCCTGCTGCTGGCGGCCCCGCTACTGGCCCAGCCCTCCTGTGTGCAAGTGACCGGCCTCATCGAGAGCCGCCCCTATATCAACCTGACCATCCAGGCCATGAAGGCCTTTGGTGTCGAGGTCAACGTCGAGCGTATTCCGGCCAAGGACGGCCAGCCCGAGGTCACGAACTTCCGCGTAAACAGCGGATCGTACCGTACGCCCGGCAGCGTAGCCGTCGAGGGAGACTGGTCCAACGCCGCCTTTTGGCTGTGCGCCGGCGCCATCGGCACCGACCCCATCACCGTGGAGGGCGTGTCGCTGAGCTCCGCGCAGGGCGACCGCAACGTGCTTGCCGCGCTTTCGCGCTTTGGCGCCCGCATCGTGCGCTCCACCAACGCCGCCACCGTGCAGTCCGACAAGCTCGCCGGCTTTGAGATGAGCGCCCACGACATCCCCGACCTGGTGCCCGTTATCTCGGCCGTGGCCGCGCTGGCTCAGGGCCGCACGTTCATCCGCGATTGCGCCCGTCTGCGTATCAAGGAATCCGACCGCCTGGCCACCACCACCCGCGAGCTCACCGCGCTGGGCGCGCAGGTGCGCATTGCCGGCGACGACCTCATCATCAAGGGCGTCGATGCCTTCACCGGCGGCGAGGTCGATTCGTACAACGACCACCGCATCGCCATGATGGCCGCCATCGCCGCGAGCCGCGCCACCGGCGAGGTCGTGATCCACGGCGCCGAGGCCGTCAACAAGTCCTATCCCGATTTCTTCGACCACTACCGTCTGCTGGGCGGCAAGGTCACGCTCGAGGAGGAATAGCATGTCCTCGACCTTTGGCAATGTCTTGCATCTGAGCATCTTCGGCCAATCGCACTCCCCCGCTATCGGCTGCTCGCTCGATGGCATCCCGGCGGGCATCGCCGTGGACCAGAAGAAGCTGCAGGCCTTCCTCGACCGTCGCGCCCCCGGTCGCGACGAGACCGCGACCAAACGCCGCGAGGCCGACGCCGCCCACATCATCGCCGGTGTTGTCGATGGACATACCACCGGAGCGCCCATTGCAGCGATTATCGAGAACACCAACACGCGCTCCAAGGATTACTCCGAGCTGCGCCGCAAGCCCCGGCCCGGGCACGCAGACTTTCCGGCGCGTGTGAAGTACCACAACATGCACGACGTCGCCGGCGGCGGGCACTTCTCCGGCCGCCTAACGGCCCCCTTATGCATCGCCGGCGGCATTGCGCTGCAGGCACTCGAGGCCCGCGGCATTCAGGTCATGGCGCACGTCGCGCAGATCGGCGGCATCTCCGACCTGCCGATGGACGATATGGTCTATCGTGAGGCCGACCGCAAGGCGATCCTTACGAACGATCTGCCGTGCATTGACGCCGCCGCAGCCGGCCGCATGCGCGAGGAGATCCTGGCCGCGCGCGACGAACTCGACAGCATCGGTGGCATCGTGGAGTGCGGCATCTACGGCCTGCCCGCGGGCATCGGCGACCCCATGTTCGACGGCATCGAGAACCGCATCGCGCAAATCGCGTTTGGCATTCCCGCCGTAAAGGGCGTGGAGTTTGGCATGGGCTTTGCCGTGGCCGCCATGCGCGGCAGCGAGAACAACGATCCGTATCGCATCGATGCAGAGTCGGGCGAGATCGAGGTTGAATCCAACAACGCCGGAGGCATCCTAGGCGGCATTTCGACCGGCGCGCCTGTCATGTGGCGCATGGCCGTAAAGCCGACGCCCTCCATCGGTCGCGAGCAGCAGACCGTAGACATGGACGCCATGGAAAATGTCGAACTCTCGGTCCACGGCCGTCACGATCCCTGCATCGTCCCGCGCGCCGTCCCCGTTGCCGAAGCAGCCGCGGCGCTCGCCATCTGGGACGCCCTCCTCGAGGACGCCGCCCAGCTCTAAAAATCTCTGGGGGCCAACTCCGGCCCCCACGCCCACCCAGTGATTTTTCTGGGACGGGGATTAAAAAATCATTGTGTACGGGGGTGCGGACAGAAAGTTGGACCGTGAAGCGGTTCGGACTTGGAGTGGGTATGATGAATTGGACACCTAGTTAAGAGCGAAAGGTGTTCAAGAT
>URNI01000066.1 GCA_900549135.1 uncultured Collinsella sp. | reverse complement strand
TCCTGATCGACGAGGCCGTCGAGCGCGGCAGCAACCTGCACGATCTGGCCGACTATGCCGTGGTCCAAATTAACGACACGCACCCCACCATGGTCATCCCCGAGCTCATTCGCTTGCTCACCACCGAGCATGGCATCGAGTTTGACGAGGCCGTGACCATCGTACGCTCCATGGTCGCCTACACTAACCACACGATTCTTGCCGAGGCGCTCGAGAAGTGGCCGCTCGCCAGCCTGCAGAAGGTCTCCCCTGCCATCGCCGACATTATCGTCAAGCTCGATGAGGTCGCGAAGGCCGAGCACGATGACCCGCGCGTCGCCATCATCGACGAGCACGACACCGTCCACATGGCCCACATGGACATCCACTTTGGCTTCTCCATCAACGGCGTAGCCGCCCTCCACACCAAGATCCTGGAGGACACCGAGCTTCATCCGTTCTACGAGATCTATCCCAAGAAGTTCTCCAACAAGACCAACGGCATCACCTTCCGCCGCTGGATCCATGGGGCCAACCCCGCGCTCGCCAGCCTGCTCGACGATGTGATCGGCACCGACTGGCGCAGCACCGGCGATCTGAGCAAACTCGCCAAGTTCGCCGACGACAAGGACGTTCTTGAGCGCCTGGCCTCCACCAAGGTCGAGGCCAAGGCCATCATGCGCCAGTTCATGGCGCTCGAGCAGGGCGTGACCATTCCCTCCAACGCCATCATCGACGTCCAGGTCAAGCGCATCCACGAGTACAAGCGTCAGCAGATGCTCGCGCTCTACATCATCTGGAAGTACCTCGATATCAAGAACGGCAACAGACCTAAGCACCCCGTCACCATCATCTTTGGCGGCAAGGCGGCACCTGCCTACACTATCGCGCAGGACATCATCCATCTGATTCTGACGCTGTCGCAGTGGATTGCAAACGACCCCGACGTGGCTCCCTACCTGCAGGTTGTCATGATCGAGAACTACAACGTCACCGCCGCCGAGCGCGTGATCCCCGCCGCTGATATCTCCGAGCAGATCAGCCTGGCCTCCAAGGAGGCGAGCGGCACCTCCAACATGAAGTTCATGCTCAACGGCGCCCTAACCCTGTGCACGCTCGACGGTGCCAACGTGGAGATTGCCGAGCTCGTGGGCGACGAGAACATCTATACCTTTGGTGCCTCGTCCAAACAGGTCGAGCAGCTCTACGCCGACGGCACCTATGACGCCGGTGTGCTCTACCGCAAGCCCGGTATCAAGCTGCTGGTGGACTTTATCACCAACCCCGCCTTTATGGCGACCGGCAACGCCGAGCGCCTGCAGCGCCTGCACGACGACATTAAGGGCAAGGACTGGTTTATGGCCCTGCTCGACATCGAGGAGTACATCCAGACCAAGGAGCGCGTGCTGGCCGACTATGAGGACCAGGACACCTGGATGCGCAAGACGCTCATCAATATTACCAACG
This sequence comes from uncultured Collinsella sp., assembly GCA_900549135.1. Classification (GTDB taxonomy): domain Bacteria; phylum Actinomycetota; class Coriobacteriia; order Coriobacteriales; family Coriobacteriaceae; genus Collinsella. Next base: position 8,755 of record URNI01000066.1, on the reverse strand, counting down.
CCGGCACCTTCTCGTCCGACCGCACCATTTCCCAGTACAACGACGAGATCTGGCACCTGAACTAATTTCGCTTCCCTTACCCATCCTTTTGAGAAACGGAGTCGTGGCAACACGGCTCCGTTTTTTGTGCCCGCACGTTACCCTGTGACCCAACTCGGCCAAACAATCTCGATCTGTAACAGCTACTCGGTAAAAACGGTCCCAGCTGTTACAGATTGAGACATACCGGCCCCTTCCCTTGGGTTTATCTCAGTCTGTAACATCTAGCAGCTGAAATTCACCTTTGGTGTTACAGATTTAGATGAAATGGTTAGCTCAGCGGAACCGTCTCGATCTGTAACATCTAACGTCCGAAATCGGCCCTACCCGTTACAGATCGAGACAAACGACCGGTCAGACAATCCCAACACAAAGAAAGGCTCCCCTCTCGCCCAGTGGACGGGAGGGGAGCCTTATATGTGACCGCGGCAAAAGGATGGCAATACCGCAGTCGCCCAAAGGGAGGGCCTGGATGCACCGGGCCTAGATAAGGTTCTTGCCAGAGACCTTATCGAAGAGATGGGTCGCGTTCTTCTCGAACTTGAACCAGATGGTGTCGCCAGCCTTGAGCGCGCCCTTGGCCTCGAGGTCGACGACGGGGATAATCAGAACAAACTGGCCGTCGGGAGCGGTCACGTGGACATGCTCGGTCGAACCCATGAGCTCGGTCACCTCGACGGTACCCTGGAGCGCGCCCTCCTCGTCCTTGTCGGCAAGCAGAATCTGCTCGGGGCGCACGCCGGCCGTGATCTCCTTCACGTCGCCGCCGCCCCAGTTGAGGGCAAGCTGAGCGCAGGTCTCGGGGGCGAGCGCCACGTTCATATCCTCGGTCTTGACGGTAAAGCCGTTGCCCGAGCGCACCAGCTGGGCATCGAAGAAGTTCATCTGCGGCACGCCGATGAAGCCGGCGACGAAGATGTTCGCGGGATGGTTGAAGACCTCCTGCGGCGTGGCGATCTGCTGGACGACGCCGTCCTTCATGACCACGATACGGTCGCCAAGGGTCATGGCCTCGGTCTGGTCGTGAGTAACATAAATGAACGTGCCCTTGATCTCGTGGCGCAGCTTAATGAGCTCGGCACGCATCTGGTTACGAAGCTTGGCGTCCAGGTTGGACAGCGGCTCGTCCATCAGGAAGACCTTGGGGTCACGCACGATGGCGCGGCCGATAGCGACACGCTGGCGCTGGCCGCCGGAGAGCGCCTTGGGCTTACGGTCGAGGTACTCGGTAATGCCCAGAATCTCGGCAGCAGAGCGAACCTTGCGGTCGATCTCGTCCTTGGGAACCTTCTTGAGCTCGAGCGTAAATGCCATGTTCTCGTACACCGTCATATTGGGGTACAGAGCGTAGCTCTGGAACACCATGGCGATGTCGCGGTCCTTGGGCGCCACGTCGTTGACACGCTTGCCGTCGATGAGCACATCGCCCGAGGTAATGTCCTCCAGGCCGGCGACCATGCGCATCGTCGTGGACTTACCGCAGCCAGAGGGGCCAACGAGGACGACGAACTCCTGGTCGTGAACGGTGAGGTTGAAGTCCTCTACAGCGAGCACACCGTCCTCGGTAACCTTGAGGTTGTGCTTCTTCTCCTCGGTCTTCTTCTTTTTGCCAAAGAAGCCTTTCTTTTTTGACTCGTTGTTGGGATACACCTTCTGAACATGTTTGAGAACGATCTCGGCCATGTCTCTACCTTTCGATATGCGGCGCCGCGCTGAGGGGCGCCGCAGAAACTTGCAAAACAGTTACGGCATTAGCCCTTGACGGCACCTGCCACCACGCCGTCGATAATGTACTTCTGGCAGAGGATGTACATGATGACGATGGGGATAACGACCATCATGATGCAAGCCATCATGGGGCCGAGCTCGACGTGGCCGTAGCCGCCGCGGAAGTACTGGATCAAGATAGGAATGGTCTTGTACTTGGTGGAGTCGAGCGTAAGGTAGGGCAGCAGATAGTCGTTCCAGACCCACATGGTCTCGAGGATGCCGACCGAAAGATAGGTGGGCTTCATGATGGGAAGGACGATCTTAAAGAACACCTGGACCGGGTTGCAGCCATCAATCATGGCCGCCTCCTCGATCTCGAGCGGGATGTTCTTTACAAAACCGGCGAACATAAAGACCGCCAGGCCCGCGCCAAAGCCGAGGTAGATAAAGCAGATGTTGAACGGCGTATTAAAGCCGATGCGGTCCGCCAAATTGGACAGCGTGAACATGAGCATCTGGAACGGCACGACCATCGAGAACACGAACAGGTAATAGAAGAAGTTCGAGATCTTGTTGTTGACACGAACCACGTACCAAGCGCACATGGAGCAGCACACCAAGATCAGTACGACCGACGTGACCGTGATGATGAGCGAGTACATAAATGCCGAGGCAAAGCCCTGCTCGTTAAGGGCGTGCATGTAGTTTGCGAGGCCGTTGAACGTCTCGGGCGTGAGCAGATCGAATGCCGTGGTGGTGCTGATTGCGGTCGCCTTTTTAAAGGAATTGAGCGCAATCATGAACACGGGGTAGATCCACGCGAGCGACAGAATCGTAAAGAAAATCGAGAGCGCGCGGTTGATAACCTTATCGCGTTTCATTACTGCTGCACCTCCTTGGACCTCGTGGCCTTAAGCTGGATCATAGAAATAGCGACGACCAGGATGCAGAAGATGACTGCCTTGGCCTGGCCAATGCCCTGCCATGCGATGCCGGCACGTGAGTAGAACGTGTTGTAGATGTTCAGCGCGAGCATCTCGGTGGAGTGCGCGGGGGCGCCGCCGGTAAGGGCGAGGTTCTGGTCGAACAGCTTAAAGCCGTTGGTGATGGACAGGAACAGGCAGATGGTGATGGTCGGCATCAGGTTAGGGATCTTAACCTTCCAAAACGTCTGCCATGCCGTAGCGCCGTCGACCTTGGCGGCCTCGATGTAGTCGGACGGAATAGACTGCAGACCAGCGATGTAGATGATCATCATGTAGCCGACCTGCTGCCACAGGGTCAGGATGATAAGGCCCCAGAAGCCAGCAGCAGAGTTAAGAGCGATGAGCTGGGCGCCCACGTTGGAGAGCAGGCAGTTGATCAGAATCTGCCAAATGTAGCCCAGCACGATGCCGCCGATCAGGTTAGGCATAAAGAAGATCGTACGGAAGATGTTGGTGCCTTTGAGCGCCTTGCGGGTGAGCGCCTGCGCAATGGCCAGGGCGATCACGTTGATGAGCACCGTCGACAGGAAGGCAAACGCCACGGTAAAGAAGAACGACGTGGAGAACTGCGGATCGGACAGCGCACGCACGTAGTTCTCGATACCGACAAAGTGCGCGTTACTAATGATAATAAACTGGCAGAACGAGAGATAGAAGCCCTGGATAAAAGGGATCACGAACCCGATCATAAACGCCAGGCACGTGGGCAGCATAAAGAGCGGCCACCAGCGCTTGAGTGCTTTGCCCATAAAAGGGTCCTTTCAATATGCAGGGGGCGGGCAAACCTACGTCTGCCCGCCCCCTGTCGCTAATCAGATAGCTTGGGCAGCAACTACTTACTCGGAAGCAGCCTTCTCGGTCTTCCAGCCATCGACGAAGGCGTTCTTGACGCCATCCCACTTGGTGTTGTCGGCAGCATAGGCAATCAGAGCCTGCTTGAGGTTCTTCTTCCACTCCTCAGAGGGGATGTAGACGAAGTCCCAAGCGACGGTCTTCTTGCCGTCCTTGGCCATGGCAACGGCCTGCTGCGAGAAGACGTTGGTGGTCTCCTTGGCGCTCTTGAACGGAGCGGTCAGACCCATCTTGTCGGCGATGATGCTGGTCGGGGTGTCAGCGGTGACGCACCAATACATGAAGTCCTCGGTGGCCTTCTGGGCATCCTCGGAAGCCTGGGAACTGACGCACCAGTAGTTCTCGCCGCCGGAGCACAGGCCCTGGTTCTCCTCGCCGTCAACACCGATGTAGATCGGCATCATGCCAATCTGATCGTCGGTCATGCCGGCCTTGACGAGGTCAGAGTAGGCCCAAGAGCCGTTCTGGTAGAAGACGGCCTTGCCGGTTGCGAACTCGTTGGTGGCGTCGTCGCCGGTCTTGGAAGCAAGCTGCGAAGGATCGCAGGTGGAGTCGGTGATGTACAGGTCGAAGATCTGCTTGTAGTTGTCGAGGAACTCACCCTTGATCTCGTCGTCCTCCTGGTTGTGCTCCTTCTCAAACTCGTAGTAGAGCGGCATGTTGGCAAGGTGGGTGGTGTAGCGCCAGCTAGAGGAGTCGTCCATGCCGGCGGAAGTGAAGGCACCCTCGACACCAAGCTCGTCCTTGCGGGCCTGGATGTCATCGGCACAAGCCTTCAGCTTGTCGAAGGAGTTGATGTCCTCGGCCTTGTAGCCAGCCTTCTCGAGCAGCTGCTTGTTGTAAATAATGCCGAAGCTCTCCTGAACCCAGTCGATGCACACATCCTTGCCGTCGGACTGCAGAGCCAGGGAGTCATCAATGAGCTCACCGCGGAGCTTGGTATCGGACAGGTCGGCGCAGTAATCCTTCCAGTTCTTAAGACCGGTGGGGCCGTTGACCTGGAACAGGGTCGGAGCGGAGCTCTTGGACATCTCGGACTTAAGCTTCTCCTCGTAGGTGTTGGAAGCGGCGGTCACGATCTTGACCTCGACGCCCTTCTCCTTCTTATAGGCCTTGGCGATCTCCTTCCACTCCTTGTCGACCTCGGGCTTGAATTGGAGGAAGTAGACCTCGGCAGCGTCACCAGAAGCAGAGGAGCCGGAGCCGGCAGAACCACCGCAGCCCACGAGGCCCAGACCAAGAACTGCAGCCGCGGAACCAGCAAAGCCCAGGAACTGCCTTCTGCTCATTTCGTTCTTCATTACAATCCACCCTTTCACACCGTGGCGGCACCCTTTGCCGCCGCCTTCGGAGATTGGCTCGGGGACTTTGCCCCTTTTGCTGATTTGAACGATACGCTATTTGGCTAGTTGTTTGAACAAGTATTACTAGAGCGGTAGAAAAACTTCGGTGAACGGTAATTTCAACTTGATACTTGACAAGTTTTGTATAAACAATTATTTGTTATTGAATGCAGAGAAAACGCCCGGTCAAGCCGATGTACCGTCGGTTTGACCGGGCGTTTTCTCTTTGAGGCCATGAGTCTCGTCAGGCTGCGAGCTAGCCGGCTATCGCTTGGAATTGACGCGGTAATGGAAGATCTCGGGGTGTGTGCGAGTGTGCGTCACCTCAAACAAGATGCCATCCGAGGTGTACGACTGACTCTCCATGACGGCAACGCAGTTGTATTTGCCGAGGTCAAGATAGCTGCAGTCCTCATCGTTGGCGAGCTCGACACTCACCGTACGACGGCTCGCCATCACTTTGACACCGCGCTTGTGCTCCAGATAGCCGTAAATAGAATCTGCCGCGATCTCGGGAGTCAGGCCCTTGGCGATCGACGCCAAAAAATAGCCATGGTCCACTTGGCGCGCGTTGCCGTTGAGGCTTCGGACACGCACTACGCGAATCAACTCCTCGCCCACCTTAAAGCCCAGGTGACGAGAGAGTTGCTCGGTGCAAACCAGATGTTCGAAAGACTTAACGTCCGTAGATGCAACGGCATTGTTGCGCTTTGCAAACTCGCCAAACGACTCAACCTCTTCGAGTGCGCCCAACATGTCGGTTTCGCCCTTAAGCCAAATAACGCGCACGCCCTTGCCGTGTATGGGCTGCACAAACATCCCGTCGGCCAGCATACCCAAGGCGCGACGGACGGTATTGCGAGTGCATCCGAACTCCGCGGTCAGCTCGGCTTCGGTTGGCAGCATCTCCTGAAACGCATAGGTCCCATTAATGATGCGCGAGCGTATTTCTCGGTAGATTCCTTCGTATATCGCTTTTGGCATTGTTTCACCTCTACATTATTCATTTCCGGCTAGGCACGATAGCATTTCTTAAAGTTGTTTAAACCGAATATCGGTAAAGCGACAGGATTTAACCGTTGACGGTTTCTGTCATGCCCAAATCGGTTTCGCTCAAAACTGCCGGTACGACAATCGTCTGGTCCTCTACAATGAATCCATTGTTTAAACGTTTCCCCACGCGCAACGCGCCTCGATATTCGGAAGGCAGAACATGCTGCAAAAAATCCAACGCTTTGGCGGGGCAATGTTCGCGCCCGCCATGCTGTTTTCTATATCAGGCCTCATGGTCGGCGTCTCCGCTCTCGCAACGACTGCGGACATCGTCGGCGATCTCGCCGTATACGGAACCCCTTGGTACGCTTTTTGGACCATCATCCAGCGCGGCTCGTGGACGGTCTTTAAACGCCTCCCGCTCCTTTTTGCCGTAGCGCTGCCCATCGGTCTTGCCCAAAAACAACCGGCTCGTTGCTGCCTCGAGGCTCTCGTCGCCTATTTTGCCTACTGCTTCTTTTTGAGCGAGATCATTAAGCTGAGCGGAGACAATCTTGGACTTAAGTACCCGTCGTCTTTGACCTCCGCTAGCGGCATCACCATCATCGACGGCATCAAGACGCTCGACACCGGCATTATCGGCCCGCTGGCGGTATCGGCAACCGTCGTCGCCATCCATGACCGCTTCTACGATGCCAAGGTTCCCGATTGGCTCGGCACCTTCTCGGGCTCCTCGCTGGTCTACCTCATCAGCTTTTTTGCCGTGTTTGCCCTTGCCGCTATCTCGGCCGCCATCGTGCCCTCCGTATACGCAATGACCGAAACGCTGCGCCATGCACTTACGAGCGTCGGCCCCTTTGGCGTGGGCATCTTTGTGCTTTTGGAGCGAGCGCTCGAGCCCATGGGGCTGCACCACCTGCTCTACATGCCGATCTACTACGACAACCTGGTCATTAACGACGGCATCTACGCCACGTGGAGCAGCTTGCTCCCCATCCTCTCCCATAGCACGCGCCCCCTTAATGAACTTGCGCCGTGGGCCGGTTTTACCGCCACCGGCTGGGTCAAGCTCTTTGGCCTTCCCGCCATCGCAGCCGCGTTCTACTCCACCGCAAAACCAGAGCGCCGCGCCGGCCTTAAGGTCATCCTTTTGCCCGCCATCGTCGCCTCGGTGGTTTGCGGCGTTACCGAGCCACTCGAGTTTCTCTTTATGTTCACCCACCCCGGGCTCTTTTTGCTCTACGCCGTCTTATCGTCTTGCCTTGCCACAACCATGAATCTCTTTGGCATCGTCGGCATCTTCTCGGGCGGCCTGATTGAGATGGCAGCCTTCAACTTTATTCCGCTCATGCGCACGCATGCCGGTGCCTATCTTTTGGCGCTCGGTATCGGCCTTGCCTTTAGCCTCATCTTTTTTGTTAGTTTTCGAGCACTCATCTTGGTCTATGACCTTAAGACGCCGGGCCGCGAGGATCATGTTGCCAATCGCGCGGCAATCGATCGTTTAACGGAAAGCGGCTTTGCCAAAGAGCAATCTCCCAATGACGAGGTCAATAGTCGATCCGATCAAGATCACGTCCTCGCTGAGCGGGTAATTCAGCTTTTAGGTGGCGTTGGCAATATTGTGGGCGCAACCAACTGCGCCACGCGCCTGCGCGTCGAGGTCGCAGACCCTTCCATCGTTGCAGATAACGCGTCGTTTGTCGCGGTGGGCGCCAAGGGCCTCATCATTACGGACAAGACCGCCCAGGTGGTCATCGGCATCTCCGTTCCCCGCGTTAAAGAGCATTTTGACCAGATCATGGGCCTCGAGCCGGAATTTGTGCCCACCGCCTCGGCCTCCCCCGCCGCCAGCGCAGCCCATAAGCGCGGCGATATTTGCTTCTTCGATATCGACGGAACGCTCGCCTGGCAAGACCCCAGGCTCGCCCAAGACCTTCCCGAAGACGAGCGGGACCTCTCCCCCTACCCCAACGAGGCGGTCTCGCAGGCCATCCGCGAGTTTGTCGCCAACGGCAACATGGCCTTTATCTGCACGGGACGCACCCTGAGCTGCATCCACCCCAAACTTCTTGAGCTGCCCTGGACCGGCATCGTCTGTCTTGCGGGCGGTTACGCCGAGATCAACGGACACGCAATTCGCGATCTGTCGATGACGCCCAGTATGCTGCAGCGTCTTGCCCCCTACCTTGAGCAATCGGGCGAGGTCATCCGCTTTGAGGGCCTCAACGGCGTCGTGCGCATGAGTGCCGATGCGCCCGATGCTCCCGGATACGCGCGCACCCTGGGCGACGCAGTCACGCAGCTGCAACATTACAGTGTCTACAAGATCTTGATGTCTACATCGCTCGCCAACCACATCGCTCAAGATAAGGCACTTGAGCCGCTGCTGTGCTTTAATGAGCTCGAACTCGAGGTAACCGAAATCTCGCCCCGCGAATGCACGAAGCGCGGGGGCATCCAGTCTGTACTCGACGCCCTCGACCCCCACCACGGAACCGTATACGGCATTGGCGACGCCAGCAATGACGTCTCACTGATGAACGCCGTCGATGTCGGCATTGCGATGGGCAACGCACCGGACTATCTCAAGGATAAGGCCGATTACGTGACCGACACCGTCGATCATGACGGTGTCGTTGCGGCGCTCGAGCATTTTAGGCTGATTTAGGCGCGCTCCATCAAACGCACGCCTGTTGTCCTAAATCGCCAAAACTGCCGCGCCAAACGCCCTGATGTGGCAATATGTTGTCTGCATATTGCACCAATGCAACCTCAGAAAGAATGCGAGAACCCGTGTCCAGTCCGTTTACCAGCTTTTTAGCCCAGCAC
>URNI01000065.1 GCA_900549135.1 uncultured Collinsella sp. | reverse complement strand
TGTTTGTGGGCGTCACGTTTTTGAGCATCGGCTACCAGGCCATGAAGGCCATCGCCACGTTCCTCGTCACCTGGTACAACTACTTCAGCCGCCGCTTCTTCCTCGAGGGCGCACGGTCATAGTCGATTCACTATTTGCTTGAATGTATAACCGGTTGGAATTCCCATTCCAACCGGTTTTTTGTTTGCTGAGAGACCCGGCGACCCAGTCCCATTCGCATGAAAAACGGGCGGTCCGGATGTTGGTCCGAACCGCCCGTCTGGCGCGCTATGTCGAGGCCTCTAGCCCGTTACGTAATACCAAACGACGTTGTCGCCATTGGAGAGAACGTAGTTACTGCAGGCCGTCATGGGCGTTGTGCCGTTGACGGAGTACATCCAGCCGCTCGTGCCGCCGTACTGTTTCTCGGCCAAACCACCAATCGCAGAAACATACGTGCCATACGACGAGCCATGCGCGTTGACAGAAAGACCCAACGCACACAGGGCATCGTAAACGGTAGCGCCTTCGTTAAAGGTGAAGGTGCCACCAGAGGACACAGGATTGCCCACAGCGCTCGATGTGACCGAAACCGTCACCGTGACGTAGTTGGGCTCCTGTGAGCCGCTCTGGCCGCCCGAGGAGTCGTTTCCACCATTAGAGGATGAGGCTCCATCAGACGACTGGCCACCGCCCGAAGAAGCACCGCCAGACACATTGGAAGTATCACCGGCTCCCGTATTTTGGGCAGCGGATTTATCGCCAGGCTTCTTGCCGTCCTGGTCCTCGGACTTCTTGCTATCCGAGCTTTTATCCGATTCCTTGTTTGAAGACTCGGAATCGTCCTTGGCGTCGTTCGAACCCTTGGGCTCGTCTTTTGCATCATTCGAAGATTTGGAATCCTTGGAACTGGCCTCGCCCGAAGCGGCAGACGAGCCAGACCCCTTGGAGTCCTTGGTGACGACGCTCTCCCCCGTCACGGTCTGAACGATCCAGTCAATGGACCAGGCGCCGCTCTCGGAAGGATGGACGAAGCCCAGCGAGACGACGATCAGAATGGTGCACGCGGCAGCAAGAACGCCAAGGATCGCCTTGCGACGAGAGGCGGACGCCGCCGAAGCGGCGCCCTGTTGCTTTGCATCGTCGAACTGAATGAACGAGGAATCTGGTTGCTTGGGGTCAGCGTCCTTGGATTTATTGGACACAACCCTCACCTACCGACGTTTGGTGAACACGAACACGCCGACGATGGCGAGACCGATGACGCCGGCGGCAACGCCAACAATGGCGAGCGGGTTGGTGCCAGTCTCCTGCTCGGAAGCACTAGAGGACTTCTTAGCAGTGGTCGTAGAAGCAGCACCCGTATCGGACTTGGAATCGGACTTCTTGTCGGACTTGCTGTCCTTCTTGTCAGACTTCTTGTCAGACTTCTTCTCGTCCTTCTTATCGGACTTATCGGAGTCCTTCTTGTCGGACTTGTTGTCCTTGGTCTCGGTCTTGGTCGACACCGTCGTCTTGGTCACCGGCTTCTTGCTCGGGGCAATAGCGCCGCCCTTCGAGCCGGAGCCAGAACCCGCGCCAGCGCCAGTGCCGGAACCAGTACCGGTACCAGAACCGCCGCCATTCGAACCAGCGCCGCCATTACCGCCAAGGTTAACGGCATTCTTGGTCCACTTGGCATACAGCGTCAGATCGGCCGTCACCGGCGTGCTAAAGTCATACGCCTGCGTGCAAGCCTCATCGGTATACCAACCGCCGAAAGTGTAGCCATCGCGCGTCGGATCGGCCGGCTTGACCAGCTTGCCATCGGCCGTAGCAACAAACTTAGTGTCGCAAGCAGACCCGCCGTTGGAGTTAAAGGCAACCGTCCAAGACTCGACAGCTCCAAGTTTAAACAGCGTGCCCGAATCATTAATGTAGTAGAGATTGCCAGAAGCATCGGCAATGACCGGAGAGTCACAGTACTGGTAATGGCCAGCCGCATCATAAATCTGCGTCGCCTCTGCATCGCCGAGCGTATAGCGATACACGCCACCACCAGCAGAGTAGTTGACGTAATCCTTGCTATCCGCGCTGTTAACGGTGAAGTACACATAGGTCTTGCCGCCCTGAACACTCACCAGCGGAGTAGCAGCAATACCGTTGAGGCCAGCCGGCAGCGCCTTGCCGTCGGCAGCAGCGACCATCGTGGTCTTACCCGTCTTCAGGTTATAGAGAACCAGAGCAGAGCCAGTAGCCGTATGTCCGCCGACAATCAGATTGTCACCAGACACCGCAGGGGCGCTCAGATTATTCGTAAGGCCCAGATCAACCGTCTTCTGTTCACTCAGCACGCCCTTCGCCGAAAGCGAAATCACATGGAGCTTTCCGTCGTGCGTCATCTGATAGAAGGTCGAGCCATTGGACGGATCGGCAATGCAATCGGCATTTGCGACAGCGCCGAGCTTCATGGTCGAAACGACATCGCCCGTCGTCTTATCAATGCACTTAAGCGTACCCGCGCTCGTAGGAACGATGGCATACTTATCCGTCAAAGCCGCACCAGTCCAGTAATAGCCCTCGGCAGGGTCGATGTTCTGCCAAGAAACTTCGCCCGTGGCAATCTTAATGCGCGCAAAGGAGCCGTTGCCGTAGGTCGCATTGTAATTCTCGTCATACGAAATATCGACCGAGCCTACATAGACGTACTCGCCGTCCGAAACGACGGTGCAGGAGCTCTGCGTCAAGTCCGTCAAACCAGGCGTCAGCCACTTGCAGATCAGCTTGTCTGCAGTAATCGCCTGGACCGCACCGCCGTTGAGCGGAACGATGATAAGGCCATTGGTATAGATCGGACGAGAGGTATAGCTCACCTTGGAGGCAAGCGGCGCAGAGGCAACCTTTTTGCCCGTGGACGAATCGATCTTAATGAGCTCGTTCTCGGTCGCGATGTACACAAAGCCGTTAGCAATGACAGGCTCGCTGCAGTTGGCATACTGCTGACCAGACTCGGCCTTCCAATCGAAGGCCCACTTAAGACCGGCGGCCTGCGCAGGCGTCTTGGCATCCGTTACGGTCGAACCGTTGCCACTGTTGCCGTAGCCGGCCCACTCGGCATCCCAATCAGGAGTCGTCGCACCCGGGTCCACGACAATCTTGTCGGGATCGGGCATGGGCGAATCGTCGGTGGTATAGGCAAGCGTAACCTTATCGCCGCTCTTGAGCGTAATCTGATTGGCGCAGAGTAAGGAGGGCTCTCCGTTGATATACAGATGCCAATATTTATTGGTCGCAGCATCCCAACCATACGGCTTGTGATCGAACGGCGAAGTAATGGAATTCAGGAACCAGTACTCACCACTCTGGGAGCCGTTGTACGCAACGCCCTTGGCCTTCAGAACTGCCTCAATAAGGTTCTGGGCCGTGGAGCCTTCGGGCAGAGAAACATTGCTTGCCGTGCCCCAACGCGTATTGTTCCCGTTGACATCGGGACCGATAACATCGGCGGATCCAAGCACCTGACCGGGGAGGGCATCGGCGTCAGCACCATACATAAAGGTGACGGCGTCACCCTCCTGGAGCTTGTAGGCACCGGCGCCAACGTCGGCGAACTTGCCATTTACGTAGAAGCGCCAATAGCTATTGGTCGCAGCATCCCAGCCATAGGACTTACTGTCGAACGGCGAAGTAATACCGTTGAGGAACCAGCCCCAAGACGATTCGCTAGCATCGAGCTTAAGGCCAGTCTGCTCAAGGAGATCCTTGGCAGTAGAGCCCGCCTTGAGACTCGTCTGACCCGTCGAAGCCCAAACCTGCTGCTTGCCGTCCTTGTCCTTACCGAGAACCTGAACAGAAGCATGGACAGAATCGGACGGCAACTGGTCGCCCCAGCCACCGTAGAACCACGTGACGGTATCGCCGGCATGGATGGTGACATTGTCCGCCGTATAGTCACTCGACTTGCCGTTGATGAACAGCTGCCAATAGGTCGAATAATCTTGGGGCGTACCCAGCTCAACACCGTTGTACTTAAGGCTCAGAATGAAGGAGCCCGCAGCAACGGCGTCAATGTCGTTCGCCTCGAGTGCGACCTTCGTAAGATCAAGTGCGCTCGAGCCGGACGTCACCACATACTGCGCGTTATCGACCCAAGCCTGAGTCTTGCCCATGGCATCGCGACCAATGACGGTCACATTTGCGGCAACCTGGTCCTTAACGACAGGGGACGAGCTACCAGCCGTATAGGCAAACTCAATCTTCTGCCCCTGGGTGAGCTTGACGTTGCTCGCGCCAACCGAGGAAGACGCGCCGTCGACGAACAGCTGCCAGTAGGCATAAGTCGTCGGATCGTAGGCAAGCGTGCGGCCATCGCTCGGGGATGTGATGCTTTCGAGGTAGAAACCGTATGCCGTGCTCGGATCGTACTTCGCCTTGAAGCCTGTCTTCTCCTGCAGCTTAATGAAGGCATCCGCAGCCGTCGCGCCCTCGTCGAGCTTGAGCTGCGTAGGCGCCACCCAGGTCTGAGCCTTGCCGTCGGCATCGGTGCCGATGATTGAGAACGAGACCTCGACTTGCTTCTTGGCGACATCGCCGGTCTCTGTCGGGTTCTCTGTCTGGACGGCAGTCGCGGCGGCAGATCCTGCTTGGCCAGCGGATGCCGTCGAAGACTGCTCGCTCGTGGCAGGGCTCTCCCCCGTCGCCGAGCCTTCGTCGCCAGTTGCCGCCTCTGTTATGGCTGCACTAGCTGCAGGCGCGCCCTCGGAATCCGAAACCTCGGCGCCGCTCTGCTCAGCGGTACCGCCCGCAAGCGCTGCGTCCTCGCCCGGCGTCGCAGCCTGAGCCACAGCCTCGGCAATGCCCTCGGCGCCCTCGGCCCACAGCTGAGCCGGCGTGGTGCTGAAGGCCATCGCGAAGGCCAGGAATGCCACCAGGCAGCGCTTTGCCACGCCGCGCGCGATTACGCCACGGCGACGAAGCGAGGCACGCTGGCACTCGTCCTCAAACATATCCATTTGTCTCCTATTGTCTGTACTTGGAGCGTTGCCTTGAAGCTGCCCCACGTCATCGCGCATGTTGCGCCCGAGTTCCCCCATCGGGGTCCCCCTTCCCTCCAGAGCCCTATGCACACCGGCGGCATACGCCGCAGCCGCATGCAAGATGGGAGGCGATCCGACTTAACCTTAACGGCTCAGGCGCGCCGTCCGATCTGCGACGCGAACATCCCGAGCCAAGAGGAATTACGGTTACTGGTACAGCCGGGGACTTGCACCCCGATTCCCCCAAACGCGCAGGAAAACCGCGCATTCGCGCGTCTCCGCACCACCATCTAGGCCATCGATTAAAACCGTCAATATGCTATCACGCAAAAGGGCCTCGCACGCAGGCGAAGCCCAAGGTAAAAGCTATTGTTTGCGAAAGGAAAATGCGGTGACGGTCGCAGCCTCTAGTGCTTGCCGCCGTGGCTGTTGAGCCAGATATTGCGGCCCAGCATAAGCGCCAGCACCAGCGCGCTCACGTAGCCCATAAAGCCAATGACCGGGATACCAAACACAACCGGCTCGATGCGCGCGTAGTACACCACCGACGAACCGATAAACAAGCCGGCGATAACAATAGCCATCGACATGCGGTCGATAATCCCACCTAGCTGTCGCAGCGCCTTATCGCTGCTCATGATCTGCGTGTTCACCTTAAGCTGGCCGCGCGTGAGCATACGCGAAGCCAAGCCCAGATACTCGGCCGCCTCGAGCGAGCCTTTTGCCGCACGATAGCTGCTTGCGGCAAGATCGCGCCCCATCTCGCGCATGCGGGCATAGGTGCTCTTCTCGTTTTTGATGTGCGTCTGGATGATCTGGATCATGTTGACGTTGGGCATGTACTCGGTCAACAGGCCCTCGAGCGTCACCATGCCGCGGGCGAACATCGTCACCACGCTCGGCAGCTCAACGTCATTTTTGCGCGCGAGGTTTAACAGCGAAGTCAAAAACTCGCCGATATCTAGGTCCTTAAGGTCAAGGCCCGCAAAGTCAGCCACGATAAAGTCCAAATCGGACAAAAACGCTGAATGATCGAGCTCGGCCGAGTCGCCACGCGTCACGGCGAAGCGCATGAGCGAATCCTTGAGCTTGGGCACGTCGCCCTCGGCCACGGCGAAAATCATGTCCTTGACGATACCGCGGTCGTGGCTCGACATGCGTCCGACCATACCCAAATCGATAAAGTAAACGATGCCGTCCTTGAGGATGATGTTTCCCGCATGCGGGTCGGCATGGAAAAAGCCGTCGTCGAGCACCTGCGTCGAGTAGTCCTCGACAATCGCGGCACCGATCTTTTCCAAGTCATAGCCCTCGGCCACTAAGCGTTCAGGATCGGCGATCGAAATGCCGTCGACGTAGTCCATAACCACCACGTGTTCGGTGCACAGGTCCAGATAGGATTTAGGGCACGTCACGCCATGAACGCTCTTATGGAACTCGTAGAAGTCGTTGAGGTTTTTGGCCTCGGCCAAAAAGTTGGTCTCCTCGCGAAACGAGGTCCACAGCTCCTCGACCACGCCGTGCAGGTCAACGAATTGATCGGTGTTGACGAACTTGGAAACGATACGCACCACCGAGCGGATGATATCGATGTCCTGTGCCATAACCTGCTGCGCACCGGGGCGCTGAACCTTGACGGCCACGTCCTCGCCCGTCACCAGACGAGCGCGATGTACCTGTGCGAGCGATGCGCTACCAAGCGGATTGGGGTCGATCGCATCGAACATCTCCCCCAGGCGCAGGCCGTATTCCTCTTCCAAGCAGCGGAGCACTACCTCGTACGGCACCGGCTCCACGTCGGAACGCAGACGGCGCAGCTCATCGCAAAAGCGCTGCGGCAGAATCTCGGACCGGTTGGCCAGAATCTGCCCCATCTTGACGAACATGGGGCCGAGCTCCTCGAGCAGGCGGCGCAAGCGAACCGGCGTGAGGTTATCCCACACGCGGTACTTTTTAACCAGGCGAACAATCTGCCCGATACGCTCGCGGCGACCCGCCGGCGTGAGCTGGTATTCCTCGTCCGGCGCCATCGCGTCGGGCTCCTCGGGCACCATATCGACAGCGCGCGGCTTCTTGCGAGCGCCCGAGACGGCGGCGTCGACCTCATCGACAACCGCCGCCTCGTCACCCAAGGGATCTAGATTGTTGTAATCGGTGGTGGAATCTGCCATCTGCGCTGCTACTCAGCCTCTTCGGTATCCTTCGCATCGTCGGGCTCAACGGACTCGACGGGCACCGAGGTCACGTTGTCCTCGACCGAATCGACGATGTCGCGCACATGGGCCAGGAAGGCCGTGCGCTCGGGGGCGGTCATGACGCGGACCCGGGCAAGGATGAGCTCGTCAAGCACGCGCTGGGCCGCGGTCTCGCCCTGCATGCCCAAGCGCTCGGTCAGATCGGAGATGGTACCGCCGGCCTGCTCGAACATGTCGGACACACTGCGGGCGATATCGGGGGTGGTGGTGTCCTTGCGGACCTGCTCGCCCTTGGTGTTAAGGTCGTCGAGGACCTTCTTGCCGCCTTCGACAGCAACGGCGGCAGCGCCAAAGCCCACGTTAATGGCGCCGTTAACAAGCTGATCGAGTTTCATAACCATGGTTATCTCCAATCACAAACAACTGCATTGGCGTTCTTGTACCCAAGATTGAGCGAAAGCGACAAAGCGTTTTAGCGCTATTCGATCGACGGGAAATCCCTACCTCACGTTGTCATTCATCGCGAAAGAGTTCTTCATGGCGCAGCTCGTGGTGTAAAGCACCTTGCCCAGCAGGGCATCGGTCTCCACGCGAACACGCTCGGCAAAGGCCTCGTTGGCGCGTGCAAGCTCGGCAGGCACCTCGACCTCGGGCAGAGCGGCTACGGCAGCGTCGACGTCATGGATCTGCTTGTGGCCCATGCCACCGATCTTCTCCTGATAATCCTCGACCGCGCGGCCGCACTCATGGAAGCGGACGTCAGCCAGCGCGCCAATCAGGCGGTTGGCCCAGTAGAAGTTTTCGGACGTCACGCGAGCCTGCGTGTCGGCATAGTACTCGGGCATAGTCTCGACGTTGGCGTACAGCGGAACCAGCGCGTTAAACGAGTTGGAACCAAAGGCCATCCACTGCACGGCGCGGTAGGCCGGCTGCGCATAGGGGCGCAGCTGCAACACGGCAAGCTGGCTGTTGCGGTTGATGCCGATGGGGCGATAGGCACCACGCGTAGCGGGCGTGCCCTTGCTGCCGTAGCAGTCGTACTCCGTGCCCTGGTAGTGGCTCGAGAGTACGTACTTAATGTCCTCGATGGTCACCTTGCGCTCGGGCACGCGGCTCCAGGGGATATCGTCGCTCTCGGGCGTGTAATCGGCGTCGGGACCGTCCCACACATCGCTGGGGTTGAGGCAGCGCTGCATGTACCAGGCGCGCGGCGTGTTGTAGACGTGGTCGCTGTCGCTGTGCGAGCCAAAGGCCTCGCGCGGGTTAAAGACCGTCGCCGGACCGTCACCCCCGACGCTCAGCGTCAGGTCCAGATGCCACTCGGCCATCCAGGCGCGCAGGTCGGCGGAGCACATGTGATCGACCTGGGCGCCCTCGGCGTCATCCAGGTCAAAGCTGTCGATACCCAGCTGGTTAGGCATGGTCACATAGGCGTCGTCGGGCACGCGCTTGGCGATCCAGTGATGGCCGCCGATGGTCTCGAGCCACCAGATCTCGTCCACGTCGCTAAAGGCGATGCCGTTGTTCTCGTAGGTGCCGTAGCGCTCGAGCAGGTCGCCCAGGATACGGACGCCGTCGCGGGCGGACTTGGCATACGGCAGGACCAGGGTCACCATGTCCTCCTCGCCCAGGCCACCAGGCTGCGCCGGCACATAGCCGTCCTCACCCTCGTTGCCCTTGGCGGGCACGTAGTCCACGAGCGGATCGGCGCCGCGGACGCGCTCGTTGGTGGTAAGCGTCTCGGTTGCGGACATGCCAACATTGAGCTCGTTGAAACCGGCCTCGGCCCAGATGCCGTGGCCCGGAACAACATCGGGGACGCTCGTGTAGCGCATGGGGTTATCGGGCAGTTCAACGGTCAGGTGACTCAGGACGCTCGTGTAGACGCGCGGCTGCTCGTCGGGATGCACCACGCGCATACGCTTGGGCTCAAACACCCCGTTGGACGAGTCCTCGTTACGCGCGACCAGGGTCGACCCGTCGTAGCTTGCGTTTTTACCGACCAGAATCGTTGTGCACGGCATGCGCATCCTCCTTGAGCGAAGAAATCAAACGGCAACAGTGTATCGCTTCGGCGCAGAAAGGGCGAAACCACGGCCTCGGCAGCCCCCGTGGTCAAAAAATGCCAAATATGAGTACTGTCACTAATTTAGTAACAGCAATTTTGCTACGCATGGGTGTCGAAAGTCTACATTTGTTCAAAAATTAGATGATGCACTTCCCCATAGGTCCAATAAAATAGGCTCTCTATCGATAATAAATATCGTTAGAGAGCCAAATTAACCTAAAATATATGTGACTATCTTGGCAACAGTACTCATATTTGGCATTGTTTGACCACGTGGTATATAGCTAACCCCCTCAAACAGCCCAAAACGCCTATTTCGATGCGCGCTCCGCCGCCTCAATCACGTGTTTGGCGAGAATCGCGGTGGTCACAGCCCCCACGCCGCCCGGCACGGGCGTGATGGCGTTAACGAACGGCTCCGCAGCATCAAAATCGATGTCCCCGACCAGCTTGCCAGCGGCCTCGTCCCAGTTAATGCCAACATCAATGATCGTCTGGCCCTCGCGAACGGCATCCGCGCCAATCGTGCTCGCGCGTCCAACGGCCGCAACAACGATATCGGCAGAACGGCACTCGGCAGCAAGATCGCGTGTATGCGTATGGCACATCGTCACCGTGGCATTGCGAGCCGTAAGCATGGCGGCAACGGGACGACCAATCACCAGAGACCGACCGACGACCGCAACCTTGGCCCCATCCAGCTCAACACTGTAATGGTCCAGCAACGCCAACACGGCCTCGGCCGTGCAGGGAGCAAAGCCCTCGCCACGACCCGAAAGCGTGGTAAGCAGCGAGGCCGGCGTCATGGAGTCAACATCCTTGGCGGGATCGAGCGCCGCGGCAACCGCATCCTCGTCAAGTCCAGCGGGCAGCGGGCGAAACACTAGGCAGCCATGAACAGCGGGGTTGGCATTGATGTCCTTAATAGCCGCCAGCAGTTCATCCTGCGAAACATCGGCAGGAAGCAAAACGCGGCGAGCCTCAATGCCGACCTTCTCGCAGCGCTTGAGGGCACCGCGCTCGTAGGACAGGTCGTCCTCGCGCTCGCCCACACGAACAATGGCCAGCGTCGGCACAACGCCGCGTTCGCGCAAAGCAACGCGGCGAGCAACGAGCTCCTCGGTCAAAGCACGGGCAACGGGAGCACCCTTAAGCAGCTCGGCCATGGCTATCCCCTCTTCCTGGCTGCATCGGCGGCGCGGCGCGCCAGCGCATCGGCGCGCGGCAGCCACGTATCCAGCATCTCATCGCACACCGCCTCGAGTTCCTCGGCACGCACCCGGTCTTTCATAGATGTGGTGTTGGCAAAGAGCGTCAGGCTCGCGCCTTGCATGGCGGCGCGGCAGAACACGGCGCCGCACGCCACATCGGACAGCAGTTGACGCGAGCCCTTGTCGGCCATGTCCTCGAGCAGCGCCAGCGCACGCCCGCAGGCATCCATAATGCGATACG
>URNI01000064.1 GCA_900549135.1 uncultured Collinsella sp. | reverse complement strand
CACGGTGGTCCGATAGGGGCGCCGCCCGCGGCATGCGCCGCGGAGCGGTATCCCCTACCGAAGGGCGGGGATGCCCTCCGCTTCCAGTTCGGAATCAGCCGTCGGAGGCGTCCGGCTGACTGCGGGAACGGCCTGTCCGCTCAATGTGTTCGGCTGAGATCGGAAATCAACCCAACACGAGCCGGACACGCGCCAGACGGCTCTTCCCCGTACGGCCTTCCCCCTTACGCTCATGTTGCAGGCATGTAACGCCGCAGCGAGCGCGTCTTTTTTGCGCCAGACAGGTACAATGATGAACACTGTACCGTAGCGGAGCGCCCCGCGCGCCGCAATCACGCGAAAGGGTTTCCCATGGCCGAGATCTCGTCCTCCCGTATCGTCATCACCGTCCTTGGCAAGAACCGCCCCGGCATCGTCGCCGGCGTCACCCGCGTCCTGGGCGAGGCCAACGTCGACATCCGCGACATCACGCAGTCCATTATCGAGGACATCTTCACCATGACCATGCTGGCCGATACCGCCGAGTCCAAGCTCGACTTCGCCGAGCTGCAGAAGGCCCTGGCCGAGGCAGGCGAGCTTTCGGGCGTCAACGTGTCCATTCAGCGCGAGGACGTCTTTAACTTTATGTACCGCCTGTAGCGAACAAACCGCTCGGGGCAGCTTGACGTCATATCGTCCAAGCGCGCCGCCCCAAAGCGGACCGGAGAGGAGCGCGCATGGCCTACGACGCCAAGAAAATCTACTACCGCTTCGACGATCACCTGAGCCGCCTGGTTCTGGATTACGAGGCGAGCCGTCAGATTTCGCCCGAAAGCGAAAACCTCTACCACGGCCTGCCGACCGCCCCGTACGACGAGGGCTTGTTCGTAGAGCACAACGTCAAGCGCGGCCTGCGCAATGCCGACGGCTCGGGCGTGGTCGCGGGTCTTACCCGCATCTCGGACGTGCACGGCTACAACAAGGTCGACGGTAAGGTCGTGCCCGATCAGGGCAAACTCACGCTTCGTGGCTACAGCATCGAGGATCTGGTCAACAACGCCCAGGCCGAGAATCGCTACGGCTACGAAGAGGTCGCCTATCTGCTCATTACGGGCTCTCTGCCCACCAAGGAAGAGCTTGACGGTTTTTGCGAACGTCTGGGTGCTTTTAGGCACCTGAGCGACGAATACGTCCGCGAGTTCCCCATGACCACGGTGTCGTCGAGCATCATGAATGTGCTTCAGCGTGCCGTGCTGCTGCTCTACGCCTTCGACGCCGAGCCCGACGCCATTACACCCGAGCACGAAATCGACGTCGCCATCTCCATGCTCGCCCGTCTCCCCCGCATCGCCGCCTTCGCGCATATGGCCTCGGTCGCCAAGCGCCGCGGCTCCGAGGTTCATGTCCCGCACCCCACACCCGGCCTCTCCACCGCCGAGACCATCCTGCAGGTGTTGCGCGGCGGCATGGCATTCACCCGCGACGAAGCCATGCTGCTCGACGTGATGCTCATGCTGCATGCCGAGCACGGCGGCGGCAACAACTCCACGTTTGCCTGCCGCGTGCTGTCCTCCTCGGCCACCGACCCGTATTCCGCCTACGCCGCGGCTATCGGCTCGCTCAAGGGCCCGCGCCACGGCGGCGCCAACGCCAAGGTCGTGTCCATGCACGAGGACATCCGTGCGCATGTCTCCAATTGGGAGGACGAGGACGAGGTCGCAGCCTACCTGGGCAAGATTCTCGACAAGCAGGCCTTCGACGGCACGGGTCTCATCTACGGTATGGGCCACGCCGTCTACACGCTGAGTGACCCGCGTGCCGAGGTGTGCCGCCGTTACGCGCGCACGCTTGCCGCCAAGAAGGACCTGGGCGAGGAGTTCGCGCTCATCGAGCGCATCGAGCGCCTGGCCCCGCAAGTGATGCGCGATCACGGCATGACCAAGCCCATCTGCGCCAACATCGACCTGTACACGGGCTTTATCTACAAGATGCTCGGCGTGCCCGAGACGCTCTTTACGCCGCTGTTCGCCGTCGCCCGCATGGCCGGCTGGTCTGCGCACCGCATGGAAGAGCTCTTCTGCGCGCATCGCATCATCCGTCCCGCGTATCGCCCGGTTATCGAGCCGCTGGAGTACAAGCCGCTCGCCGATCGCTAGGACGCGGACCGTTATAGAACCCAAGCGTGGCCAGGGCATCACCGCCCTCGGCCACGCTTTTTATGCCAGTAGAAAGGATCGCAACAAATGATTGTGTTTTCCGATATGGATGGAACGCTGCTGACGAGCGATAAGCAGATGAGCGACGCCACCTGGGCAATGCTCGACGAGCTCGCGCGCCGCGGTATTGAGTTTGTGCCTTGCACGGGGCGCCCGCTGTCGGGCATCTTTGAGCCCATCCTCGCCCATCCTGCCGTGCACTACGCGGTCTGCGCCAACGGCGCCAGCGTCTGGCAGCTCGACGACGGTACGCCCACCGATACCTCACGTGCTACGCACATTTTGAGCCGACCGCTCGACCGCGCCATCGCCCACCGCGTCCATAGCATTGCCGCCGGCCATGACGTCACCTTCGATATCTTCGCGGACGGGCAGTGCTTCCTCCCCCGCTCGCTCTACACGCGCCTGGACGAATTCTGCGGCGGCGACCCCCACATTGCGGCTTCGCTCAAGCGTACGCGAACACCGATCGACATGGATATCGACAGCAAGATCGACGAGGTTGAGACACTCGAACGCATCGCCATGTACTGGCACGACCCGGCCGATCGCGACGCCATCGCGGCGGCGCTCGACACGCTCGGAAGCATCGAGGTCACGCGTTCGTACGCCATGAATATCGAGGTCATGGGCGCGGGTGCCACCAAGGGAACGGCCCTCACGTGGTTGTGCGAGCATCTGGGCGAACCCCTTGCCGATGCTTGGGCCTTCGGCGACAACATCAACGACATCCCCATGCTGCAGGCAGCGGGCCACGGCATGGCCATGATCAACGCCGAGTCCGAAGACCGCGAGGCCGCCGACGCCATCACCGAATACGACAACGACCACGACGGCGTCGCCCGCACCATCATGGCCGCCCTTGCCTAGTCATTGGTCAGTCATTGGGGACGTTCTTAAACGACTAGTCGTTGGGGACGTTCTTGAATGACTAGTCGTTGGGAACACTCTTCGCGGGGCGCCGCAAGGACTGTCCCCAGCTGCCGGCAGAAAAGGAACGTCCCCATCTGCCGGATTAGGCGAGACTCTCCAGCACGCGACGAAGCTCCTGTTGAACGGCGTGGTCGCGGTTGCAGCCAACGACGCGATCGGCAACCGCTTTGAGCGCGGGGCGCGCGTTTTCCATCGCGCAGCCCGTGCCGACAAAGCGAATGATCTCGTAGTCGTTCATCGAGTCGCCAAACGCCATGACCTCGTCGCGCCCAATGCCGTAATGCTCCGCGAGCTGCGCGATGCCCGAGGCCTTCGACACACCGGGCTGCATGGCATCGATCCACGCGTTACCCGAAGGCGCAAAAGTAAAGAGCTGACCAAGTTCGCGCTGTAGCACGTACGCACTGTCCATAACCGCACTGTCGTCGCAAAAGATACTCGCTTTGATGATATTTACGCTGGGATCGGGCAGCTCCCAAATGCGCTCGGCATTGGGAAGGTCCTTATCGACCTCACGCACGAACTTGCACTCGTCATCGAGCAGGAAGGACTTGGTTCGGTCAAAAAGCGCAAGATGCAGATTGGGAAACGTCGCGACAGCTTGGGCGAGCCTTCGAATCGCCAGGTGCGAATACACCTCACGATCTACCATTTTGCCGTCGGCGTAGACCTGAGCACCGTTAGCGGCGACAAAGTCCATCTTGTCGCGAACGGGCGCAAAGAACTCGCACAGGCGATCGTAGCGACGACCTGACGATGCGGCGAAATGCACGCCGTGCTCATGTAGTGCCAGAATCAGTTCGTAGGTCTCGGGAGGCACCTGGCCGTTTTCGTCAAGCAGCGTGCCGTCCATATCAGATGCAATCAGTTTAAACATAGAAAAGCTCCCTTCGGGCTTGTTGGAATCGAACGTGTATCCAATTCCAACGTACCCAAAGGGAGCTCAAATAAGACTCCGCGGGCGTAAACGTTACAAGGACCTGGCAAATAGCTCACACATGCCAGAGGCCTACGGTCGCGGCGTCAGGCAGCCCGCCAAAGAATGTCCCCAACGACTAGTCGTTTAAGAACGTCCCCAATGACTAGTCGGCGTAGGTGAAGGTCGTGACGTCGAACATGCCCTCGGGGCGGATGCGGAGCGTCGGGATCACCGGCAGGGGCAGGAAGATGATGCCCATGATGGGATCGAGCGGCGGCTCAATGCCCATGGCGCGCGCCTTGACCATAAAGTCGTCGTGCTGTGCGGCGACATCCTCGGCCGTGCCCTCGCTCATCAGACCACCAAGCGCCAGCGGAATACGCGCCACGACCTCGCCGTTGCGCACCAGCACGTGGCCGCCCTGGCCAACAGCCTCGACGGCAGCCATCATATCGGCAGCGTTATCGCCCACGACGCATACGTTGTGCGAATCGTGGCCAATCGTGGAGGCAATGGCACCACCGGTGATGGTAAAGCCACGCACCCAGCCGCGACCGATATGCTTGCCAACCAGGCCCAGGCCAGCGGGGCCGTCGCCGTCGACGCCCTCGGCCTGCAGCGACACGCCGCGGCCATGGCGCTCGATAAGCATAATGCGACGCAAGTCCTCGTCAGTCTCGGGACGAACCATGCCCGTGATAGCCATGCCCGGGATCACATCGATCACGGCCTCGCCCGGCTTAAAGGCATAGTCGAACACGTCGAGCGATAGCTTCGGCAGTTTAACGGAAGCACGCAGTTTATCGGCAAGGGCCGCAACCTCGGCCATCTCGGGTGCGATCTCGCCCACAAAGGTGCCGTCCTGCGCCACCAGAGCACCGGCGGCATACACGCAATGCGGAGCCGTGGCAAACGTCAGGTCGTTGAGTACCAGCAGGTCGGCACGCTTGCCCGGGGCGATGGCGCCACGCAGCTCGTGCGGGTCGCGGCAACCGTGGTCCAGGCCAAACGCCTCGGCCGTGGACAGGGACGCCATAGAGATGGCAACCACGGGGTCAATACCGGCCTCGATAGCCACGCGGCAGGCATTGTCAATCATACCGGTCGAAAGCGCATCTGAGGGAGCGCGGTCGTCGGTCGCAAAGCAGCAACGACGGGCGCGGGCGGGGTTCTCCAGCAGCATCGGCGACAAGTTGGCCAGGTCGTGGCTGCAGGTGCCCTCGCGCAGCATGACATACATGCCGCGGGATAGCTTGTCGAGCGCTTCCTCGGGAATCGTCGACTCGTGGTCGGCGATAATACCCGCTGCGGCATAGGCGTTGAGATCCTTGCCGGCAACAAGCGGAGCATGGCCGTCGACCTGTTTGGACGGCGTCTGATTGGCAGCGTCAATGCGAGCGCAGGTCTCGGGATCGGCCATAAAGACGCCCGGTAGGTTCATCTTTCGCCCAGACCAAAGACATCACCCGGATATTCGGCAAAAAACGCCTGCATATCGGCGGCGGTAATCACGGCACCGGCCTGCTCGTCGGGCAGCGCGGGCACGCACGAAGGCATCATGTACTTGATGGAGATGGGTGCGCGGCGGCCGTCCTCGATCATAAAGCGCAAGCCGTCGAGACCGGCAACATTGGCAATCTCGTGGCTGTCAGCAATGGCGGTGGTAGTACCGCGCGTCGCGGCCATGCGAGCATACTCGGCGGGACGGATGTTCGAAGACTCGATATGCAAATGCCCGTCAATAAAACCGGGAGCGAGATAGCGACCCTGGCAGTCGATGACCTCAGTTGCCTCGTAGGTGCCAGCTGCATCGTCGCGACCATCGTAGAGCACGCCGACGATCACACCGTCCTTGACGGCAACGCTACCGGGCGCCACACGCTGGCCATACACGTCGACGATCTGCGCATTGGTAAACAGCGTGTCGACGGGCACGCGGCCCTCGGCGGCCTCGATCACAGTCCTCATGACCTCAACGGACATACATACTCCTTTAACCGTAGAAAACGCTGCGGAGCGGACAGACCTTCACCGCAGCAAACCAATAGCCATTGTATGCCCAAAAGGAAGCCCCGCTAACACCCCTTCCGCTTAACGGCACCGCCAAATGATCCCTCCGTCCCCAAGGGATCGTCGTAACCAAAAAAGGCCGCAGTCGGGAATCCCGGCTGCGGCCTTGTTGCACTTGTGAGGTCAACTCGCTCGTTAGATCAGCTTGAAGCCCTTGCGCTTACCCACAGAAAGGGTGTCGCCAAGCTTGAGGGCGCTGGGATCGATGTTATAGCTCTTGGGAGCCACGGCCTTGCCGTTGATCTTGACGCCGCCGCCGTCGATATCGCGACGAGCCTGGCCGGCGCTCGCCGAAAGACCCAGGTCCTTGAGCAGGCCAGCGAGGTAGATCTGGCCCTCGTCGTTGACGGTCAGCTCAACGTGCTTCTCGGGGAAGTCGGCAAGCTGGCCCTCCTTGAACACGCGATCGAACTCGGCCTGAGCCTCGTCGCCGGCACCGGCACCGTGGTAGGTGTCGCACAGGTCGCGACCCAGAGCGCGCTTGAGCTCATAGGGATCGGCAGAGCCGTCGGCCAGAGCAGCGTCGATCTTGTCGACCTCGGCCGGGGTGAGCGAGCTCGCCAGGCGGTAGTACTTGCCGATCATCTCATCGGGGATGGACATGGTCTTGCCGAACATATCCTTGGGCGCGTCAGTCAGGCCAATGTAGTTGCCATAGGACTTGGACATCTTGCGCACGCCGTCGGTACCCTCGAGCAGCGGCATGGTGAGCGCAATCTGCGGCTCCATGCCCATCTTCTCCATAAGCTCGCGGCCGGCGAGCAGGTTGAAGAGCTGGTCGGTGCCGCCCATCTCCACGTCGGCCTTGATCTGCACGGAGTCGAAAGCCTGCATCACGGGATACAGGAACTCGTGCAGGGCGATCGGCGTCTGAGACTGGTAGCGCTTGGTAAAGTCATCGCGCTCAAGAATGCGGGCGACGGTGAACTTGGAGCACACCTGCAGCAGACCGGCCAGGTCCATCGAAAGGATCCAGTCACCGTTGTGCACGATGGTGGTCTTCTCGGGATCCAGGATCTTCATGGCCTGGCTCACGTAGGTCTCGGCGTTGGCCTCGATCTGCTCCTGCGAAAGCTGCGGACGGGTGGAGTTCTTGCCCGAGGGGTCGCCGATCAACGCGGTGCCGTTGCCGATGATGAGGGTGACGTTGTGGCCCAGGTCCTGGAACTGACGCATCTTGCGCAGCGGCACGGCGTGGCCCAAGTGCAGGTCGGGGCTGGTGGGGTCGACGCCGAGCTTGATGTTGAGGGGCTCGCCCTTCTCAAGCTTCTTGCGAAGGTCGGCCTCGGGAACGATCTGCGCGGCGCCCGAGGTGATGATACGCATTTGCTCGTCAACAGACAGCATTGGGTATCCTCCTTTTGCTATAGCACCCTCGCCGAAAACGGCGGTGCTGGAAGTCCATAAACTCTCTTATGATAACAAACTGACGCGACGCGACACCTACGACAGGAAAATCCTCGTCCTGCCGCATGCGTCAATGGCAATTGGCAGGCGCATGCCGTCGCGCTCGACCAAATATCGTGTTTGCTGACGGCGCGAGCAGTCACGACAATGGACCTGTCCCGTCGCGTCGGTGGCGCAGACGCCCTCGGCGGTCAGTAGGCAGTGCTCGCACACCATAAGCTCGGGACGGTCGGCGTCGACCGGACCCAAGACGCCGGGTTCAGCAGCCAGTTCGTCAATACGCTCCGCATCATTGCCGAGCAACTCGGCCGGCAAGTACACCCGCCCCGCACCGAGTCCGCGCAGCCAGGTAAACGTGGCCCGATTCGCGCAGAACACCGGCGCCGCCACGTCAAACGTCACGCCCAGCTCGCGAGCGATCACCACCTGTCCCAGGTTGCGGCAGACGACGCGCCCGGCACGCTGTATCAATGAGCGAGTCCGGTCAGCGTCACCCGTGCGGCACACCTCGTCAAGCACCACAACGGCGTCGGACAAATCGAGTTCTCCGCGCGGGTCGGCATCCATCAGCTGCCAAGCAAAAACCATGCGAGTGGGAACCGCGCACTCCACCGACTCCGTCGACGCACCGCCATCCACCGCAACGCCCTCAAAGGGCAGCACCTCAACGGCACGCTCAACGGGCGCAATCGCATCCGCCTCGGCCCGCATGCGCTCCAGCACCGCCGCCGTCTGATCCAACACGCCGGCGCTGCGAATCAGGTATACCTCGCAGCCCGTGCCCACCTTACGCTTGCAATGCACGACGACGCGCTCCCCCGCTGCGGCATCCACCGGGCAGGGCACCTGCGGCCAGCGCTTGGGCACATCGGGACGCGCGTCGACACCCGGATAGAACCGAATCTCGAGCGTGTCACCCGCCGCCACGGCGGCGTCGAGCTCAACGGTCACCTCTTCGTGGCCCACAGCGACCAAGCGTCCCACGCGCACGCCCTGGTTAATTGCGCGCTCAAAGCTCATCAGCTCGGCACCCGAACGCCCTCGCAGGTACGCATCGGTAAACCCACGGTTAAACGACCTTCCCAGCTCGCGTTCAAGCTCTTCCACGGCACCGGGGTCCCACGCGTCGTCGCGCAGCATATCGAGCGCCCGGCGCCACACCCGCACCACATTGAATACGTAATCGGGGTTCTTCATGCGCCCCTCGATCTTGAGCGACGCCACGCCGACATCTGCAAGCTCGGGCAGATGCGCAATACCCAGATAGTCGCGCGGGCACAACAGGCGATCCCCTTCGACGGCGACAACGCTCTGCCCCGCCTCGTCCACCAGGTCGTACGCCAGACGGCACGGCTGCGTGCAATCACCGCGCATCGCAGAGCGGCCACGTCGAAGGGCAGAGAACTCGCACGCCCCCGAATAGCCGATGCAAATCGCACCGTGGCAGAATACCTCGATGGGCACACCCGTGGCACATAGCGCCGCAATCTCGTCGACCGTCAGCTCGCGTGCCGTCGTCACGCGCTCGACCCCCAGCTCATCGGCGGCAAGCCGCACGGCGCCTTCGCTATGAACGCCCGCCTGCGTAGACAGGTGAATCTCGACCCCGGGAATCGCCGCGCGCAGCGCGCAGGCCAACCCGGCATCGGCGACAATCAGAGCATCGGCGCCCAGCTCCAGTGCATGAGCTCCCAACACCACCGCGTCGGACAACTCATCGTCAAACACGAACACGTTGAGCGTTACGTACACACGCACGCCATGGGCATGCGCCACGGCGCAGCCGCGCGCAAACTCGTTATCCGTAAAGCCATGGGCGCTCACACGGGCGTTAAAGCCGCCCAACCCCGCATAGATGGCATCGGCACCCGCGGCGATGGCCGCAAGCATCTGGTCGAGCCCGCCCGCCGGCGCCAGCAACTCGGGCAGCGCCGCACCAGCAGCATCCAATCCAGTCTCGTATTGTCCGCTCGGCCCCATCGTCCGAATCGCCATCGACAAACTCCTTACCAAGGTATGCATTCACTCTGAAAAATGCCGTCTTCCAGCATACACGAGGCATCGCGCGCCCCGTTTGGTTTATCGTGTAATAACTTATGTCCATCCTGCCCCGACGGCACATCCACCGTCCGGCACGACATACCTGGAGGTCAATATATGGGTCCTCGCCAACGACAGGGACGCAGCCGTTCAAAGACGCATGCCCTGCCCATAATCCTGCTCTCGTTTTTGGGCTTTCTGCTGATTGCGGGCGTGGCATTTGGCATCGGCATGGTCGGCAACGTCAACCGCTGGCTGTCCGATCTGCCCGACTACACCGACGCCAACGCGTATCTGGTGAGCGAGCCCACCGAGATCGTCGACTGCAACGGCAACAAGATCGCGAGCTTCTACACGCAAAACCGCAAGTCCATCACCAAGGACGAGGTCTCCCCCTACGTGCTGCAGGGCACCGTTGACGTCGAGGACGAGCGCTTCTACGAGCACGGCGGTATCGACCTGTGGGGTATCGCGCGTGCTGCGGTGGCAACCCTCGGCGGCGGACACGAAGGCGCCTCGACTATCACCCAGCAGCTGGTGCGCAACACCATCCTGCAGGAGGAGCAGTTCGACTCGACCATCGAGCGTAAAGTGCGCGAGGCCTACATCGCCGTCAAGATGGAGGATATGTACTCCAAAGACGAGATCCTCATGATGTACCTCAACACCATCTATTACGGTCACGGCGCCTACGGTATTGAGGCCGCCGCCGAGACCTACCTGTCCAAGAGCGCCGCAGACCTCACCCTGAGCGAGGCCGCGCTGTTGATCGGCCTTCCCAACTCGCCCTCGCAGTACGACCCCACGGTCAACCCCGACCTGGCGCTGTCCCGTCGCAACAAGGTCCTCGACAACATGCTGCGCCTGGGCCACATTACGCAGGAGGAGCACGATGCCGCACAGGCCGAGCCCATCACCCTCAACGTGACCGAAATCTCGGGCAGCGGCGTCGACGTATACTCGCAGCCCTACTTTGTCGCCTATGTTAAGCAGCTGCTGGAGCAGGAGTTCTCGACCGACGTGCTCTTTAAGGGCGGCTTGACCGTCAAGACCACCATCGACCCCACGATGCAGCAGGTGGCAGAGAATGCCGTCCGCGAGCAGCTCGACACGCTCTCGCTCGACGGCCTGGACATGGGCATGGTCGTCGTCGACCCCAAGACCGGC
>URNI01000063.1 GCA_900549135.1 uncultured Collinsella sp. | reverse complement strand
GGGTCAGCCCGTGGGAGGCCAGGGCGCCGCTGACCGGTGGACGGCACCGAGCCGTCATCCGAGATGGAGAAGGGGGAGGCCTCGCGGCCTCCCCCTTTTTGCGTTTGCGGGGCATAAATAACTCATTTACGCCAGACGATTTAATTCTTTTTGGTATTGAGCTTTTACTTAAAGAAAATAAAACGAATAACAAGGGCAACTGTTATGCCCACAATAATCAAAAGCAGGATTGTCAGTCGATGCTGTTTGCGTCGTTTACTTGATGAAACGAAGATTGATTTTCCCTGTTTTGGCGTTTCGAGATAGCGAGCCGAATGCGTCAAGGTTTGCTTTGGTCGAGGACCTCTTTGTTGATGAGTGGCGGATGCTTTCATCGGCTCATCACTAGCTGCGCTGTTTTTAGATAATGGTGCGTCTTTCAGATATACAGGGTCTCCCGAGGCGACGCCCATATGTTTACGTCCCGTTTGGGCATCCTCGAGCGTTTGATATCGATTTCTCGTCACATACTCGGGCTCCGGATCATTAATGGGCTCTTGCGAGATGTGGGGGCGATGGAACCGTGGCGGCTGCGTGGAAGTATCTTCGCCCTGCGTCGGCATAAACATATTGTTCTGGTTTTGGTCGTCCATGATGCCCTTTAGCTCGTTACCAACAACGTGTACGCGCTCATTGTAAGCCCCTTGTTATTTGTAGCTGCGAACATACTTGCTATTTAAGCTCTGGTTCAAAGAACCTTAACCTTACTAAAACCTTAGTCATACACACTTAGATATGCTTATAGTACTGGACTCAAAAAACTTTATAGTCGATGTATATATGAGCACTGGGTGGGCATATATAAGAGCGTCAAAAGAAGTCCCAGTCACTTAGAAGATGACTCGGCAGTCCTTAAAAGGAGTGGTAAACATGGCAAGCATGGTTCCTTATCGTTCGGTTTTTGGCGTTCGTCCTTCTGCTAGCTCGCTGTTCGATCTGTTTGATGATATGACCGACCTTGCAAACAACTCGATTGCCTCTAAGGCGTTCCCCGTTGACGTTGAGGATAAGGGCGATGGCTATGAGGTCAAGGCTTATCTGACCGGCGTCGCCAAGGACGATATCGATGTCGAGCTTAACGAGGGTCGTCTGTCCATTAGCGTGAATGTCGAGGAAGACGAGGAGAACGAGGGCAAGAACTTCCTGCAGAAGGAGTTCAGCTCGTACAGCGCGACGCGTGGCGTGTATCTTAAGGACGCTTCGAGCGAGGGCCTCTCGGCTAAGTACGCTGACGGCATCCTGACCGTTACGGTTCCCAAGATCGTCGAGAAGAAGAACGTTACGAAGATCTCCATCGAATAACTTCGTTGGTGTTCTTCGCTATTAAAAGACAACAAAAGGGGCTGGGAAGCGATTCCCGGCCCCTTTTGCTGTTTAGCCCAGTTATTGAATGGTTGCTGGCCGATGCTGGCTTGCGGGGCGTATCGAGAGCTTTCGCGATCCTTGGAGAAGGGTTGCGGAGCTGCCGACCTCGTCATCCAGGGTTGCGGCCAGAGCTTTGGCATAGCTTTTGACGGTAAGGCTCGGACGATTGTTATCTTGGCTGATATGCATGGCAATGAGCTGTTCGGTGCGATCGGTAACAAGTTCGCGCGCGGCTTCGGCGGCTTGGCCATTGGAGAGGTGTCCCCTTGCAGACAGGATGCGCTCCTGAAGAAAGCGGGGATATTCTCCCTCGCGCAGCATGGTCACATCGTGGTTGCTTTCGAGTGCGAGGACTCGACAATCTTTGAGGGTGTTCATGGCTTGGCTCGATAGCTCTCCGGTGTCGGTGGCAAAGCCGATGGAATCATCGAGGGTGTCGAATCGATAGCCGACTGGATTGATGACATCGTGTGATGTTGAGTAGGTTTGCACGTGGATGCCGGCAATGGATAGGGTGTCACCGGGATCGAATTCCTCGACAGGCAGATGCGAAAGATTTTCTTTACTCGAAAGAGTGCCACTGCTGGCAAAGAGGGGGCCGTGCCAGTGCTTGCACCAGACATCGAGGCCCTTGATGTGATCGCTATGCTCATGAGTAATGAGAAGAGCCGAGACGTTGTCTGTCGAGAGCCCCAGTTCTGCCATGCGCTTTAATGTCTCGCGGCGAGACAGTCCGTCATCGACCATAATGAGCCCCTGCGGGCCCTCGATGAGTGCGCAGTTGCCTTTAGAGCCACTGCCGAGGATATGAAGGTGCAGACGAGACATAAGATTCCAAAGGATACAATGGGTGCGGACGAATAGAGGAGGAAGCAAATGCCTACGGTATCTCAGCATTATGGACACCATGCCGTGCCTGGGGCAGTCGATGAGACCCGGACGAGGCAGCAGGCTGCTCCTGTCGTGCTCATGGTATCAGGCGGCGCGGACTCGACGGCACTGCTTCTTATGGCGTGCACATCAAAGCTGGATATCCAAGACGGACGCGGTGTTGCCCCCATTGCTCGCGAGCGCCTGCATGTGCTGCATGTAAACCATCATCTGCGCGGCAAGGCGTCCGATGGCGACGAGGCCTTTGTGCGTGAGCTCTGCGCGAAATATGGTTTACCGCTGTGTGTGGAGCACGCTTATTTTGATGGGGGGTCGGGCAATATTGAGGCCGCGGCCCGCGAGGTGCGCTATGCCGCGGCGCGGAGGTATGTTCGCGAGCTCTGCGCCCAGACGGGGACACCGCGAACGGCGGCTCGTATCTGCACCGCGCACACGTCTTCGGATCGCGCGGAAACGTTTTTGATGAACGCGATTAAGGGTTCGGGGCCCGCTGGTCTATCGAGCATTCCTCGCCGGAGGAATATCGTGGTGCGTCCCTTGCTCGACCTAACTCATGGCGAGCTCGTGGGCTATCTACAGGTACATGGTCAGCCGTGGCGTGAAGACGAGAGCAATGAGGATATCTCGTATCTGCGAAACTACGTGCGCCATCGGGTAATGCCAGTGGTGGCACAGCGTAATGCGAGCGTGTGCAAGACGATTGGCGCCGCCTGTGAGATCTTGGGTGACGAAGACGCGTTTCTATCCCAGCTGTCGGCGCAGGCGTTTCGAAGCTGCCTGCGCAAGGAGGCGGCGGGCGCGCTAGTGCTCGATGCCAGACGCCTTGCTGCGGCCGAGGTGGTAATCGCGCGGCGCATCGTGCGACTGGCGATCAAACGCATCGATCCGGGCGCTCGTCCAGAGATGCGACATGTGGAGCGAGTTCTTTCCTGCGTTGCCGAAGGCACAGGCTCGGTCACGCTTCCGGCGGGAATTGACGCGCGCGTCGAGTTTGGCATGCTAGCGTTTAAGGCGCCGGCGGCTCGCGAGGGCCTGGTCGCGGACTGGGTTACCGTACCCGGTCGTTTGCCGTTGGGCGGGGGACGTATGCTGGTCACAGAACCGATGGCTGTTGAGCCGGGATGCGATATCGTGCGCCGCGCCCGTGAGCTTGCGGCTGCCGGGGAAGTGACAGCTTTGGTAGACGCGGCTGCCCTGGGTTTTGCCGACAGCGATAGTGAGCGGATCCTGGCGGGCTCGCGTGGCGAGATCCCTGCCGAGGCGCGATCGGCGCGCCTGTGGGTGGACGGTCCCGCACCGGGAGACGTGATGTGCCCGTTAGGGATGAGTGGCCGAAGCAAGAAAGTATCCGATTTGCTAGGCGAGGCTCGCATTCCCGTTTCCGAGCGCGCCGGCGTGCCCATGGTGAGGACGGCGCCGGGGGGTGCCGTGGTGTGGGTCGCCGGAGTTCGCGCGGACGAGCGTTTTAAGTGCACGGCCGCAACGCGCGTGGCATATCTGCTCCGCGTGGTCGATGCGGAATAGCGTCCCACGCCTGCTATTCTGTGCGACGTTGACGGTATTCCCGCGCTGATGGCGCACGGGCTGGTAAATTTACCCCGTGCGCTGCTAGAATGTGTAGTTCGCGTCCATACGGCGGTGTGTGGGCGATTAAGCACAAGAAAGGGTTGTCATGGCTTCTCAACATCCGGATATCGAGAAGGTTCTGTTCACGCAGGAGGATATCGACGGTATCGTCTCTCGCCTGGGCGAGGAGATTACGCGCGACTACGCTGGTAAGGATCTGGTGCTGATCGCGGTTCTGCGCGGCGCTGTTGTCTTTATGGGCGATCTGATGCGCAAGATCGAGCTGCCGACCAACATCGATTTCATGGCTGTTTCGAGCTACGGCGACGGTGTGAAGTCTTCGGGCATCGTGCGTATCATTAAGGACCTGGATATCGACATCCGCGGTCGCGACGTGCTGATCGTCGAGGACATTCTGGACTCGGGCCTGACGCTCAAGTATCTGATGAAGAACCTCGAGAGCCGCAAGCCCGCTTCTCTGGAGGTCGCCGCCTTCCTGTGGAAGGACGTTGAGGACCGCGTCTCGGCCATCACGCCCAAGTATGTTGGAACCCATTGCCCCGATGCCTTTGTGGTGGGCTACGGCCTCGACTATGCCGAGCGCTATCGCAACCTTCCGTATCTGGGCATTTTGAAACCGGAGGTTTATTCGTAAGATGCCCGACGACCGTAACGACAACAATTCCCAGACTCCCCGGGACCCAAAGATCCCGGGGATGCCCGGAGGCAAGAAGCCCACGCGTACGGGCTGGCTGTATTTTCTTTTGGCTTGCGCGCTTCTGGGCTATGCCTTCTTTAATATGGGCTCCGGTTTTGCCAACTCCAGCAATACCGTTAAGCTCGCGACGAGCGAGATGGTCAGCGCCATCAAGCAGGATCGCGTCGAAGATCTGACCTATACGGTTCAAGACGGAAGCGTGACGGGTCATTACTGGAAGACAAAAAAGGACAAGGGCGATACGAGCGAGCTCAAGAGCTTCTCTTCGACCTATGTCGGCTCCGATTCGCTTGCCGAGCTCATGGCGGAGCACCCCGATACCAAGTACATCGTCAACACCAACGATCCCGATTTTTGGGGCGACTTGGCGATGAGTGTGCTTCCGACGATCGCCCTTATCGCCATCATGTTCTACTTTATGCGCCAGATGATGGGCGCCAATAATAGGAACATGCAGTTTGGCAAGACCAACGCCAAGACCAACGAGGCCACACGCCCCAAGGTCAAGTTTGAAGACGTTGCCGGAGTGGACGAGGCAGTCGAGGAGCTCGAGGAGATCCGTGACTTTTTGAGCGATCCGGATCGCTATCGCAAGCTGGGCGCCAAGATCCCGCGTGGCGTGTTGCTGGTTGGCCCTCCGGGTACCGGTAAGACGCTGCTGGCCAAGGCCGTTGCCGGCGAGGCGGGCGTGCCGTTCTTTAGCATCTCGGGTTCCGACTTTGTCGAGATGTTCGTAGGTGTCGGCGCCAGCCGTGTGCGTGACCTCTTTAAGGAGGCCAAGTCCCAGGCCCCGTCGATCATCTTCATCGATGAGATCGATGCCGTGGGACGTCAGCGCGGAGCCGGCTTGGGCGGCGGCCACGACGAGCGCGAGCAGACGCTCAACCAGCTGCTGGTCGAGATGGACGGCTTTGAGGAAAGCGAGTCGGTCATCCTGATCGCCGCCACCAACCGCCCCGACATTCTGGATCCGGCGCTGCTGCGTCCCGGTCGTTTTGACCGTCAAGTTACGGTCGACCGTCCGGACGTGAAGGGCCGCGAGCAGATCTTGCGCGTGCATGCCGAGAACAAGCCGATGGACGAGGACGTTAAGTTTGAGAAGCTCGCCCAGATGACCGTTGGCTTCACCGGCGCCGATCTGGCAAATCTGCTCAACGAGTCTGCGCTGCTGGCCGCTCGCCGTCATCGTTCCGTGATCTCGATGGACGAGGTCGAGGAATCGATGGAGCGCGTGATTGCCGGACCGCAGCGCAAGGGTCGCGTGATGACCGAGGCCGAGCGCACCACAATTGCCTACCACGAGAGCGGTCATGCCCTGGTGGGCCACATCCTGGAGCACTCCGATCCGGTTCATAAGATCTCGATCGTCAGCCGCGGTCAGGCGCTGGGCTACACGCTGCAGCTTCCGCAGGAGGACCACTTCCTCAAGACCAAGAACGAGATGCTCGACGAGCTCGCCGTGTTCTTGGGCGGTCGCGTTTCCGAGGAGCTCATGTGCGATGACATTACGTCGGGCGCGAGCAACGATCTGGAGCGCGCAACCAAGATGGCGCGCGAGATGGTCACGCGCCTGGGCATGAGCGAGGAGCTGGGCACGCAAGTGTTTGGCGAGGCGCAACATCAGGTGTTCCTCGGTCGCGATTACGCCGATCATCAGGATTACTCCGAGGAGACGGCGCGCCGCATCGATATCGAGGTTCAGCGCATCATGCGTGAGGCCCATCGTCGTGCGGTCGAGATCCTGGACGCCCGTCGCGATCAGCTCGATCTGATGGCGAAGGTGCTGCTTGAGCGCGAGACCGTCGAAGGTGACGCCGTGAACGCCCTGCTCGACAACGAGTGGGACGCCTACCTTGAGCGCGAGGACGATATCCTGGCGGCCAAGGAGGAGCGCAATGCCAAGGCGGCCGGCATGCCGACCAAGAAGCGCGCGCCTCGTATGAGCGAGGAAGAGCTGGCGGCTGATGCCGCGGCCTTTGCGCAGGCGGCCATGCAGGAGGATGCCGAAGCCGCATCCGATGATGCTGACGATGACCATGCCGTCGTCGATGCCGACACCGACGCCGACAAATAGTCTTTATGGCGAAAGCCTCCGCGGGGAAACCTGCGGAGGCTTTTTCTTTTGAGCGATATGGGGCCGTCTGTTGATTGGGGACAGACTTAAATGAGCGTTTCCACGCATTTAAGTCTGTCCCCAATCAACATTGCTGCGGCACTTTGCTCGGCTAAAGCGTACAATAGCGCCTATGCGAAAGGGGAACAGATGATCAACGAAACTATGTATGCTCGCGGTGCGGAAAGCTCCATCATCCGTGAGATTTTTAGCTATGGCCTTGAGCGCAAGGCGCAGATCGGTGCGGAAAACGTATTCGATTTTTCGCTGGGCAATCCGAGCGTTCCGGCACCCGCTGCTGTGGCGGAGTCCATTAAGAAGGCCCTGGAGCTGCCGAGCGATCAGCTGCACGGCTACACGCCCGCACCGGGCCTGCCGCAATGTCGTGCCGCTGTGGCCGAATCGCTCAACCGCCGTTTTGGCACGAGCTATGAGGGCAAGGATGTCTTTATGACGGTGGGTGCCGCGGCTTCGCTCACCTGCACGCTCAACGCCGTTACGAACCCGGGCGACGAGGTTATTGTTATCGCCCCGTACTTTCCGGAGTATCGCGTTTGGATTGAGAAGGCCGGCTGTACGTGTGTTGAGGCGCTCGCCGATGAAGATACGTTCCAGCTGAGCGTGGACAACGTGCTCAAGGCGATCAGCGATAAGACGGCGGCCGTCATCATCGACTCTCCCAACAATCCGACCGGTGCCGTATATACATACGACACGCTGACGCGACTGGCCAATGTTCTGCGCGAGGCCAACGCTCAGCGCGATCCCGAGAATCCGATTATGCTCATCTCGGATGAGCCGTACCGCGAGATCGTGTACGGCGCCGAGGTGCCTTGGGTGCCCTCGATCTACGAGAACACCGTGGTGTGCTACTCGTATTCTAAGTCGCTGTCGCTGCCTGGTGAGCGCGTGGGCTGGATCTTGGTTCCCAACACCAATCCGCAGGCTGCGCGTCTGATGCCGGCTGTTGCGGGTGCTGCCCGTACGCTGGGTTTTGTATGTGCACCGGCGCTCTTCCAGCGCGTGATTATCGATTGCATCGATGAGCCGAGTGATATCGAGGCCTATGCTCGCAATCGCACGGCGCTCACTGATGCTTTGACGGACTACGGCTATACCTATGTTGAGCCGGACGGTGCTTTCTACCTGTGGGTGAAGGCACTCGAGCCCGATGCGAATGCGTTTTGTGAGCGCGCAAAGAAGTATGAGCTGCTTGCGGTTCCCTCGGACAGCTTTGGTATGCCGGGTTGGTTCCGCCTGGGCTATTGCGTGAGTTACGAAACGATTATCAATTCGCTACCCGCTTGGAAACAGTTGGCGGACAAGTATCGTTAAAAGTAAAGCGCTCTGCCTACAATGTTTTACGTGAAACGGGGTTTGGTGTTAAGCCAGACCCCGTTGTCATGGACGTTGTGTCTTTGGGATGGAGTGGTTTTACGACTATCGAAGGCTATGCGTACAATGAATATAAGCGACGGCCGTGCCAGATAAGGAGACCTGATGCCCTACCTGCTTTCTTGTGACATTCATACCCATACGATATTCTCTGCGCATGCATATTCGACCATTGAGGAGAATGTGTACTGGGCGGCAGAGCGTGGTCTGCAGGTACTTGGATCTGCCGACCATCTGAGCTCTATGGTTACGGCTTGCCCCAATGACCTGCGCAGTTACCAATTCTTTATCAACCAGGATATCTGGCCGCGCATTTGGAGCGGCGTGCTGGTGCTGCGTGGTGCCGAGGCCGATATCGTTTCGCTGGACGGAAGCCTGTTTGGCGAGGACACTCCTGTCACGCTCGATATTGCCGGCGATTCGTACAGCCGTCAGCATTCGCTGTTCGATTTGGTTACGCGAAATTTGGATTATTTGGTTGCGAGCGTGCATAATCCGCAGATTGCTGAAGGCGCGACGCTGGCCCAGACGACCGAGATGTATATCAATGCCCTGGAGCACCCCAAGGTGTTCATGCTGGGCCACGCGGGGCGCTCGGGCGTGCCGTTCGATATCGACGAGGTGCTGTTGGCAGCTAAGGCCAAGCACAAGATTATCGAGATCAACAACCATAGTCTTGAACACGGTGTCGACACTGAGCATTGGGCCGTATGCCGCAAGATCGCCGAGCGCTGCGCCGAGCTGGGCGTGGGCATTGGCGTGTCAACCGATGCCCACATTGGCATGGCCATTGGCAAGCTCGATCACGCGCGCAAGATGCTCGACGAGATTCACTTCCCGCTGGATTTGATCGTGACGCGCGACCGCGAGACGCTGCTGCGCGAGATGGCGGCAGCCGGCGTGTGCGATCTGCGCAATGGGATGTAGCGGAGTTTATAAACCAAGCGAAGGGGGCGGCCCAGGCGGGTCGCCCCCTTTCTTGTCCCAAAAATCTACTGAGGTTGGTTAGCGGCGTTCGAGGACCGCTACGGTTTCGGTGTGGTCGGTGTGAGGGAACATGTCGACGGGCGTGATCTTGAGCAGGCAATAGCCTCCGTCGAGGAGCTGATGCAGGTCGCGCTCTTGAGTTACGGGGTTGCAGCTGATATAGGTGATGCGGCGCGGCTTAAGCGCGCAGGCAGCTTCGAGGAACTCGGGCGTGGAGCCGGCGCGCGGCGGATCGATGGAAAGGACATCGACCCGCTCGTTGTTGTCGGCGGCATCTAGGATGTAGTCGGTGGCATCGTCGGCCATAAACCAAGCGCTGCGGGTGAGGCCGTTGAGCTCGGCATTGCGACGTGCGTCGGCAATGCCCGCCGGGTTGCGCTCCACGCCGAGCAGCATAATGCCGACGCCCTTGTCCTGGGCGGCTTTGGCTGCGCACAGGCCGATAGTTCCGCTACCGCAATAGGCATCCATGAGCACATCGCCCTGGTGCAAATCCATGCCGTCGATAGCGAGCTGATAGAGCAGCTCGGTCTGTTGCGGGTTGGTCTGATAAAACGCGGTGGGGGAGATGTCGAATTCGCAGCCGAGCAGCTGGTCGCGCATGCATTCGGCGCCATACACGATGCGGGTTTCCTCGCCGAGGATGGCGTTGCCGGGGCGTCCGTTGATGTTTTGGGCAACGGTGACGATATGCGGATCGAGTGCGGCGACAGCGTCAAAGAACTCCTGCGCATGCGGTAAGTCACGCTGGGCGGTCACGAGCGTAACCATGACCTGGTCGGTACGCCAACCGCAGCGAAGGACAGCATAGCGAAGCAGCCCCAGATGCTTGTCTTCGTTAAAGGCAGGAATGCGCAGGCGCTCAGCCTCACGCGCGATGCCGTTAAGAATCTGTCGGGCGCCCGGTGCCTCGACGGGGCATTCGGGAACAGCAACGATTCTGTGCGTGCCACGTTCAAAAAAGCCGCAGCGGACAGCGCCCTCTTTGCCGGGGGCAAAGGGAGTGGCGGCCTTATGGCGAAAACCGCGCGGTGCAGGATATTTGCCCGGATCGCCCAGGGTGACGCCCATACCGCGAATGGGGTCGACGCTAATACCCTCGCGCTCGCAAAGAGCAGCAAAAAGCTCCTCCATAGCAGCCTGCTTAGCTGCCAACTGCTTTTTATAAGGACGATTGAGCGCCGTGCACCCACCGCAAGCTTTCATGATCGAACAGGGAGACTTGGGGTCAACAGCCTTACGCGCAGACGAAA
The DNA here is from genome assembly GCA_900549135.1 of uncultured Collinsella sp. Classification (GTDB taxonomy): domain Bacteria; phylum Actinomycetota; class Coriobacteriia; order Coriobacteriales; family Coriobacteriaceae; genus Collinsella. Next base: position 406 of record URNI01000063.1, on the reverse strand, counting down.
CCTGATCTTTATGCGAACGCTTGGAACGAGTCTGAGGCGCTTTATCCCCGCCTCGACGAGAGTCAGAACGCTTGGCCTTAGCCCCGCTCTTGGCCGATTTGCTTTTTGCAGCTTTAGAAGACTTGGATTTCGTAGAAGATTTCTCCTCCGACCCCTCAGCTGCTTCGATCAAAGCACGACGAGCCTTACGCTCCGCACGAGATTCTGCCATGAATTAACCCCACTAATTTACAAATTGAAATCTGAAAGCATTGTACCGTGCCAAGCTAGCGGACGATATGCAAGCGCCCATTTCGTGTCAGTGATAAGTCCAACGATGTTTGCCCGGCGTGGGCGGGGAGCGGCGCGTAATTAAGTTTATCGCGAGTTCCGCACGCAAAGGAAAGCACTTAATGTGCTTTCCGTC
>URNI01000062.1 GCA_900549135.1 uncultured Collinsella sp. | reverse complement strand
CGATGCGTCCAGAATCTCTTGCGCGTACGCGCGCTCCTCGGGCGTAAGGTGAGCCGTCTCGATAAGATCGGGACGCCAACGACAGGTACGCTCGATGGCGTTCTTACGACGCCAGGCATCGACCTTGGCGTGATCGCCGCTCACAAGCACCGGCGGCACGCCCTCGCCGTTGAACTCGGCGGGACGGGTGTACTGCGCGTACTCAAGCAGGCCACCGTCCTCGGCGGTCGAGAAGGACTCGTCCACATTGCTCATCTCGTCGCCCAAGGCTCCGGGAATGAGCCGTACGACGGCATCGGCCACGACCATAGCGGGCAGCTCGCCGCCCGTAAGCACGTAGTCGCCGATCGACAGACGCTCATCGGCATACGCATATGCGCGCTCGTCGACGCCCTCGTAACGGCTGCACACAAACAGCAGGCGCTCGCTTTTGAGCAGGCGCTCGGCCACATGCTGCGTAAAGGGCTCGCCGCAGGGGGTGAAGAACACCACGGTAGGCTTGGGACCCTCGGAGCTGATGGCCTCGATTGCCTCGGCAATGGGCTCGACCTTCATGAGCATGCCCTGCCCGCCGCCATACGGCTCGTCATCGACGGTACGATGGCGGTCGTGCGTCCAGTCACGCAGGTTATAGGCCTTAAAATCAAAAAGGCCGGCCTTGCGGGCGCGGCCCAAAATCGATGTGGACATGACGGGCTCAAACATCTCGGGAAAGACCGAAAGGGTCTCGATCAGCATGTTGTCCTCCCTACTTGTCCATATCGATCAGGCCGTCCATAACGTGGACGGAAATTGTTCCTGTGTCGGGAAGATCGAGCACAACCTGCTCGATCACGGGAATCAGCACCTCGCCGTACCGATCGCCCTCGACAACCCAAACATCGTTGGCGGGCGTCGACATGATCTCGACAATCGTGCCGAGCGACCCAAAGCGCTCGTCGACCACCTCGCGACCCATGAGGTCGGTATAGGCGGCGTCGAGCGAATCGAGCTCGAAGTCGTCACGATTGGCCAGCACATAGCATCCGGTGATGCCCTCGGCGGCCGTCAAGTCGTCAATGCCCTCAAACGAGACCAGATCGCCATCGCCCGTATCGGTGACGGACACGACCGTGCAAAAACGGTCGCGCTTGAGCGCCGGCGGCGTCAAGGCGACACGCATACCCGGCTCCAATACAGAAGGAAGCCCCCGCAGCGGCTGCGCGAGGACCTCCCCCTTCCTTCCGTGCGGCTTGACAACACGGGCGATGTTTTTGTACTGGGACCTCAAGGTCCTAGCCCAGAACCTCTACCTCGACAGCAGTGTCGAGGCGAGCGGCCAGTGCACGGGCGAGCGTGCGAATGGCCTTGATGGTACGGCCACGACGGCCGATGACCTTAGCGACGTCATCCTCGGCGACCGAAACCTCAATCGTAGAGGCGTCGTCACCATCAATGACCTCGAGGCTCACGGAATCCGGGTCGTCGACGATCTGAACAACGAGATATTCGACGAGATCGGCGATGCGATCTGAGAGCATTGCCTCACCCTCGAGCTGTGCAGCGTCAACCTCAGGCACGATTTACTCCTCGGCGCCCTCAGCGGCCTCAGCGGCAGCCTTAGCGGCCTCGGCCTCTTTGGCGAGCTGCTTCTTGGACTTCTTGACGACGGTCTCGGTCTTCTCACCCTCGTTGGCGGCCTTGACCAGAGCGGCGACGGCGTCGGTGAGCTGAGCGCCCTTGGACTGCCAGTCAGCAATCTTCTCGAGGTCGAGGTTGATGGTCTTGGGGGCGGTCATCGGGTTGTAGCGGCCAACCTCCTCGATGATACGACCGTCACGCGGGGCGCGGGAATCGGCGACGACGACACGGTAGTACGGACGCTTCTTAGCGCCGTGACGAGCAAGGCGAATCTTGACTGCCAAAGGAAACTCCTCCAACCAAGCAGCTTTAGGCTGCAACTACAAACAAACAGTTGAACATAATACGCCATCGACGCGGGCAGGTGAAGTCCGTGAGACCAACTTCTTCGGTGTAGTCGAGGGCAAATCCATATCTTAGACAAGAATTCGGGATTTGCAAGCACATACACGCACCCCACATGAGCTGCGCGGTATACTCATGACATGGAAAGACGCGAACATACATACGGTTATGAGGATGCCATGGGCGTCACGCCGCCTCCCTGGACGGGTCCGGCGGTTGGCCTGATGGACCTTGATGCGTTTTTTGCGAGCGTGGAAATGCTCGATCATCCCGAATGGCGAGGAAAGCCGCTCATCGTGGGCGGAGACGCCGATTCGCGTGGCGTCGTGTCCACGTGTTCATATGAGGCACGTCGCTTTGGCGTGCACTCCGCCATGCCCTCGGCCGAGGCACGGCGTCTGTGTCCTCAGGCCATTTGGACACACGGGCACTTCGACCGCTACCGCGAGGTGAGCGCGCAGGTCATGGCGATTCTCGCCGACGAGACCCCGCGCGTGGAGCGCGTATCCATCGACGAAGCCTTTATCGATATCACACCGGGTCGCTTTGCGCCCGAAGACCCGCTGCTGGTTGCGCGACGTATAAGCGACCGCGTGGCAGGACTGGGAGTGACCTGTTCCATTGGCGTGGGCTGCAACAAGACGGTCGCAAAGATCGCAAGCGAACGTGACAAGCCGTTTGGATTGACGATTGTGCGCCCCGGAACCGAGCAGCGCTTTTTGGCCGCGCTGCCGGTATCTGCCATGAGCGGCATCGGACGCTCGGCCGAGGAGCGACTGCGCCGCATGCGCATCTACACCCTCGGCGAGCTTTCGCGCGCGCCTGAGTCCACACTGGCCTCTATTTTTGGCGTCAACGGCGAACGCATGCGCCAGCGTGCGCTGGGACTCGAAATCTCCGAAGTCACGAGTCTCGATGAAGAGCGCGAGGTCAAGTCGGTCAGCAATGAACGCACCTTTGCGAAAGATTTAACTGAGCGTGGGGATATTGAGGCGGCGATTGCGCTGTTGGGAGAGTCAGTGGGACGCCGCCTGCGCCGTCAGGGACTAACGGGCGCCACGGTGACGCTCAAGCTCAAGTATTCGTATGGAAGCGGGCGTACGGCACAGCGCCGGCTGCCTCATCCGACCGACGATGAGAACATCTTCGTGGCGGTTGCACTCGAACTGCTCGACAACATCTGGCAGGAAGGCATGCATGTTCGCTTAGCAGGCATCGGTATGAGCGACTTCGACCACCAAGGCGGCATCCAGACTGACCTGTTCTGCGAAGTCGACGACCGCGGGGCCCAATCGAGCGACCGTCGCGACCTCTCAGTCGCTATCGACGCCGTCCGAGACAAGTTCGGCGACACCGCCCTATCCTTCGGCCGCCAATCCCGCTTCAACGATTAACCGCCTTTTGGCAAAAAGAAAGCCGGGCAGGTGCGGAAAATCGCAACTGCCCGGCGATATGCGTGAGGGTAGCTAAACCCCGTCTTAAATGAGCTACTAGAGGAGGTTGAGGGGGAGCTGGGGGGCGTCTCCCCAGAGTTTCTCGAGGCGGTAGAAGTCGCGGGCTTCGGGAGTGAAGACGTGGACGACAACCGAACCATAGTCCATGAGCATCCAGGTCTTCTGCTCGCGACCCTCGATGGAGAACGGGTGCTCGCCGCAAGCCTCGGCGACCTTCTCCTCGATCTCGTCGACGATAGAATCGACCTGGCGGTTGTTGGTACCGGTGGCAAGCACAAAGTAGTCGCATACGTCGGAAAGCTCGGTCAGGTCGAGCACCTGAACGTCCTCGCCCTTCTTGTCATAGGCGGCCTGCGCGGCGGCGCGGGCGACATCCTCGGCGGCGACACCGCTCGCGGACAGCGAGGCGGCAGTGCGGTCGGACGTGGCAGCGAAGCTCTTGTGCTCCACATGTTCAAGAATCTGCTCGTCGGTCATGGTCTCGTCGGCCATGGAATACCTCTTTCTAGACAGCCCGAGCTAGCGCAGCTGGGCGTAATGGTTGTAAATCGTAATAGCCGTGGGATAAAGATAGCGCCCGGACTGGATCACATAGACCAGACCCTGCGCAAAACAGGAGAAGAACAACTCGTCGAGCGAGGACTTCCCCACCATCTTGCGCAGCGCATGGGCATAATCGCCGTGGCGGTTGGGTTCGATGGCATCGGCCACAAAGACCACCATATCGAGCGGCGTCATGTCGCAAGCGCCCACGGTGTGACGGTCGACAGCCTGAAAGACTGCCGGCGACAGCTCGGGAAAAAGCTGCGGAAGCTCATAGGCGGCAACCGGGCCATGCAAAAGCGGCGTCGCGGCAGACGGAGAGCCGGCAATCTTAATGCCATAATGCAGAGCGCGCGTGACCAGCTCGTCGTCGGAGAGCACCTTGTCCCAGTCATGGATCAGGCCGGCGGCAGCGGCATCAAAGCGGTTGACACCGTACACCTCGGCTAGATGCAGCGCAGTCTCGGCAACCCCGAGCGAATGCACGTAGCGCTTACGCTTATCCTTCATGCGCACATCGAGCAACTCGTGGATACGCGTCAAGAGCGCGCGCTCGTCGCCCTCAAACTGATCTTCTACCGACAACGTTCTCCCCCATCAATCAAAATCGTCTTGCCCAAGATCGGCATACAGGCCGCGTTTACGGATATAGCCGAGCACTGACTCGCTCGTAAGATAGCGCACGCTCATACCGCGGGCAACCCGCTTGCGAATGTTGGTAGAGCTAATCGCCAGCGCCGGAATCTGGATATAGCGCACGTCGAATGGCAATCCCGATTCCTTAATCCGCGCCCGGGCCGTATCGATGTCAAAGCCGGGACGCGTCGCAGCAATAAAGGTTGCCAGTTCGGCAATCTCATCTGCATTGTGCCAGGTCACAATATCGATAATCGCATCGGCACCCGTAATAAAGTAAAGCTTCACCTGTGACGGGTAAAACTCGCGAAGGGCACGCAGCGTATCGGCTGTGTAGGTGACACCGGTACGATCGATCTCGAAGCGGCTTGCCAAAAAGGCCGGGTTCGCGGCGGTCGCGAGGACCGTCATGGCATAACGGTCCTCAGCAGGCGTCACCGGTTTGTCGAGCTTAAAGGCAGGAGAGCCGGCCGGCATAAAGAGCACGGCGTCCAAGTCGAGCGACTCGCGAGCCTGCTCGGCAGTAACCAAGTGCCCGTAATGAATCGGGTCAAAGGTGCCGCCCATAATGCCGAGCCTAAACTCCTGCCCATCCTTGATAGGCAGCTCAGGCAATCCGATTCCACCGCGCAGCGACATGGCTTACTCGCCCTCCGGGGTCTCAACAACGTCGACTTCGGTAGTGCCTTCGGAGCCCTCGGTGGCATCAGCCACGTCCGCACCCTCGGCCGCAACGTCAATAACCTCAACGCCCGCATCCTCGAGCTCGTCCTCAAACTCCGAGAAGTCCTCGGCGCCCTCAAAGTCAAAGGCGCGCTGGCAAATGCGGACCTCGTCGCCCGCACGGCAACCGGCCTTCTCGAGCGCGTCGTCAACACCCATACGCGCAAACTTATGCTGCAGGTAAATGACGGCTTCCTCGTTTTCCCAGTCGGTCTGAATGACCATGCGCTCGATGGCACGACCGACCACACGGAAGGCACCGGGCTCTTCCTGGACAATACGGAAACGCTTCTCGCGCTGCAGACGGCGGCGCTCCCACTCCTCGTCGCGCAGATCGACCGGCTCATCAGCAACCGCCAGCTCGGCGCGAAGCTTAGCCACCTGCTCGCCCACGGCAAGCATCAGCGTGTTGAGGCCGGCGCCCGTAACAGCAGACACGGCAAAGAACATATGGCCATCGTCGAGCGCCGCACGCTTAAGGTCGGCAATCTTGTCAGCCGTGCCCGGCGCATCGCACTTGTTAGCGACGACGATCTGCGGACGCTCCGAAAGCTCGGCACCATACTGCTCAAGCTCACGGTTGATGATGCGATAGTCCTCGACCGGATCGCGATCCTCAAAACCACCCGTCATATCGACGACGTGCATGATGAGTGCCGTGCGCTCGATGTGGCGCAGGAACTGATGGCCCAGGCCCTTGCCCTCGCTCGCACCCTCGATGAGACCGGGGACGTCGGCAACGACATAGGAGTACTCGCCGGCACGCACCATGCCCAGATTGGGCACGAGCGTGGTAAACGGGTAGTCGGCAATCTTGGGGCGGGCGGCACTCATGCGCGCAATGAGCGATGACTTACCCACCGAGGGAAAGCCCACAAGCGCGGCATCGGCCATAAGCTTCATCTCGAGCTCGATCCAGTGTTCCTCGGCAGGCTCGCCGAGCTGGGCAAAGGCCGGAGCGCGACGCACCGACGTCACAAAGTGAGTGTTGCCCAGACCGCCGGCACCACCGGGCGCCACGACAACGCGCTCGCCGTCGTGCACCAGGTCGGCAATCTCGAACATCGGGGTCTGCGTCTCGGGATCGAGCTCGCGCACCACGGTACCCATAGGGACCTTGAGAATCAGGTCCTCGCCGCTCTTACCGTTACGACGGGCACCCTGCCCGTGCGTGCCGCGCTCGGCGCGGAAGTGATGCTTAAAGCGGTAATCGATCAGCGAAGACAGCTGAGCATCGGCCTGGATGACGACATTGCCGCCACGACCGCCGTCGCCGCCATCGGGGCCGCCCTTGGGGACAAATGCCTCGCGCCTAAACGACATGCATCCGGCTCCGCCGTCGCCGCCGCACACGTTAATGCGGCTGATATCGGTGAACTGTGACAACAGAATCGCCTCCTACAAAAAAGAGGGAGACCCTTGAATCCTAAAACTCAAGTGCCTCCCACATATGTGCTCTATGAAGGGTGAATTACGCGTTCGCGAGCGGGCGTACGCTGACCCTGTGCTTGATACCCTTGTGGAACTCAACGGTACCGTCGACCAGCGCGAACAGCGTGTCGTCCTTGCCACGGCCAACGTTCTCACCCGGGTGGATGTGCGTGCCGTGCTGACGGACGAGAATCGTGCCCGTGGTTACCGTCTGGCCGGCATAGCGCTTCGTGCCAAGGCGCTGACCGCGGGAGTCACGGCCATTACGGGAGGAACCGAGTCCTTTTTTGTGTGCCATTGTGTATACCTACTCTTTCGTTACGAGTGTAATCTACTCGGCGACGGGAGCCTCGGCAACAGCCTCAGCCTCTGCCTTGACAGCCTTCTTGGCGCGGGACGTAGCCTGGACCTTCACGATCTTCAGCTTGGTGAGCTGCTGACGGTGACCCTTCAGACGACGATAGCGCTTACGCTTGTGGAACTTGAAGACCAGCTGCTTCTCGCCCTTGAACTGCTCAACGATCTGAGCGGTAACCTTGGCCTTGGCCAGCTTGTCGGGATCGGTGACGATCTTCTTACCATCGTTGAGGAAGATAACCGGCAGGGTGACCTTGTCGCCCTCATTGCCCTCGATCTTCTCGACGGTGATGACATCGTCGGTGGCGACCTTGTACTGCTTGCCGCCCGTGTTAACGATTGCGTACATGTTTACTTGCCCTTCATGCATCAGTTAGTGCAACAGCCGAATATAGTAGCAGGCGATAATACCCCCGTCAACGAGTATGTGGAGCAAATCCACAAGTTCGCACAGGTATGGGGCTGACGAGTCGGCCCTCGTCGTCCTCGCATGCTTGATTCTGACGCTCGACATCGTAGGAGCAGATGGTCACGAGGTCTTGCATACCGGTGGAAACAATAGGTGCATCCACGCCCGGGGTCAAGCCCTGCAACAAAACATCAGCCGCAGAAAGCAAAATTTCCGGACGCATGGAGCCCTCGTTGTCGGCATGGGTGTCGAGCATGAGCATCAAATGGTCCGGGCGCTCCCCCGCCGTGAGCTCATAGCCCACGAGTGTGTGATCCAAATCCAAGCGCTTGCTCTTTTTTCCGCGCGCGTAGTCGATGCCATGGCCCGCGCGCAGCGTGTCGATCGCACGACGCACCTCGTCGGCGCTTACGGGCGCCTCGGGATCCAGGTGTAAGTCGATGCGATACGACAGGCGCGTGAGCTGCGCCGTCAATGCCGGCGTGCGCACGTCGATGTACGCCGCCTCGATGGGCGCCAGATCGGCCGGAGACGCCGCAGCCAGGCGCCCAAACGCCTCGTCGAGCGCCACGAACTCGGTCATAAACAGGTCATACCACTCGCAGGTCGACGACGTACCCACCGGTAGCGCCGAAGAGAAGCCCACGCGCATGTGCGGGGAGAAGCCCTGCGTGACGGCATAGGGAAGTCCCGCACGGCGCACGATGCGCTCAATGGTATGGATTACTTCGAGATGGCCCAGGTACTTAAGGCGATCGCGCTTGCCATAGCGAACACGAAGTCTAAAGAGCGAGGGGTTGTCGGTCAGGCGCTCACTCATGCGCGATCACCCATCAATACATTCTTGGCGTGGAGCGTGGGGCAGATCCCGCAGCCGGTGCACGACGTACGGGTGCAGTCGGGAGTCGTGACGCCCTCGAGCGAGCGACGGTACTCGCGCTCGAGGAAACCGCGCGTGCAGCCGGGGCTCACATGCTCCCACGGCAAACGCCAATCCAACTCGTAGGGCAGGTGCACGAGTTCATTGAGGTCGATGCCGTTTTTGGCAGCAGCTTCCTTCCAGTTATCGAGCGAGAAATGCTCTACCCAGGCGTCAAAGCGAGAGCCCGAGCGCCAAGCGTCGATGATGACGGGCGTCATGTCACGACCGGCGCGGGACAGCGCGGCCTCGATGAGCGAGGTCTCGGCATCGTGGTAATGAACGCGGACGGCACGGTTGCGAACGCTCGTGACGAGCAGCTTCTGGCGACGCTTGACGTCGTCGTAGTCGAGCTGCGGGCACCACTGGAACGGCGTGGCAGCCTTGGGGATAAAGACCGAAACCGAGATCGACACCGAGATCGAGCCGCGACGAGCCTTGGGCACCACGGAACGACCGAGCTCCAGCACGTGATCGGCCAGATTGGCGATGGCCACGATGTCCTCGTCGCGCTCGCCGGGAAGGCCCATCATAAAGTAGAGCTTCATGCGGTTCCAGCCGGCCTCGAAGGCCGCCTTGGCCGCACGGTCCAGGTCCTCCTCGGTCACGTTCTTGTTAATGATGTCGCGCATGCGCTGGCTGCCGGCCTCGGGCGCGAACGTCAGTCCGCCCTTCTTTTCGCCAGCAACCGACTCGGCCATATCCACGCCAAACGAATCCAGGCGCTGCGACGGAATAGACACGCGAATACCCGTATCCTCCAGGCGGCGGTTGAGCCTGCCGAGCACGTCGCGAATGCAGGAGTGGTCGGTCGTGGAGAGCGAGGTCAGCGACACCTCGTCATAGCCGGTCTTTTCCAGACCCTGAATCACCGACGAGACGATCTGGTCGGCCGAGCGCTCACGCACCGGGCGATACGTCATGCCGGCCTGGCAAAAACGACAGCCGCGGGCGCAGCCGCGCAGGATCTCGATAGACAGGCGGTCGTGGACCAGCTGCGCATAGGGCACGCACGACTGCGACAGCGGATTCGTGGCGCCGAAATCCTCGACGACGCGCTTGTAGACCACGGCCGGCGCATCCTTGCCTTCACGCGGCACGGTGTAGCCATGCGGCGAGCAGGGCTCGTCGTGACGAACCTCATAGAGCGACGGCACGTAGTTGCCGGCAATGGATGCAAGCTGCTCAACAATCTGCGCGCGCGGGACCCCTTCGTCACGCAGGCGGCGATGCAGCTGGCAGGTCTCGAGCAGCGATTCCTCGCCCTCACCGATGAGGATGGCATCGAAGAAGGCCGCGTACGGCTCGGGGTTGTACACCGAGGGACCACCGGCGATGATAATGGGGTCGTCCTCGGTGCGGTCGGCCGCTAACAGCGGAATGCCAGCGAGGTCGAGAGCCTCGAGGAAGTTCGTCACCGCCATCTCGTGCGGCACATGCAGGCCGACGATATCAAACGAAGCGACCGGCGCTGCACCCTCGAGCGAGAGCAGCGGAATACCCGCCTCGCGCATGGCGTCACCCATATCGGGCCACGGCACATAGCCACGCTCGCAGGAGATGCCCTCGGCCTGGTTAAGGATGTTGTAGAGGATGGCGATGCCCTGGTTGGGCAGACCAACCTCGTACACATCCGGGTAGATCAGGCAGCAACGGTAGTCGGCATCGGCCTTGGAAAGCGTGCCCCACTCGTGATCGATATAGCGGCTCGGCTTCTCGACCTTGGCGAGCAACGGCTCAATTAAATGAAAACAATCTTGGTATGCAACGCGCAACGGAAAACCCCTAAGCAGCGAGATCTGATGCGTCCTGATAGGACGCCATGGGACGAGTAGCGCCCGCGACCGTGGTCACCAGATCGCGAACGCGGGAGAACGTGGCAGTGACCACCTCGTTGGCACGGCTGCAGTCGACATCGCGCTCGTAGAGCGAAACGAGCGCACGGCCCATGCCATAGGTGCCCGCGGCAGCAGTGAGCGCCTTGACGGCAAACCCAATATGCGGCGTCTGCTTGACGAGCGCGCGGGTAACCGCGCGGATCACAAGACCGCCGGCAAGCACGCCCGCGACCTCGTAGCCGCGCTCGGGCTTAATGCCGCGTCCAAAGACGGCAGCGAGCTCAAAGAGCATGCCCACCTGCGCCAGCGCCATAACGGGATAATCGGCGCCCGGCAAAAACACCAGTGCACCGGTCGCCATATTGGTGAGCGCGCACGAGGTGATGATACGATTGGCGGCCGCGATGCGCATGAAGGCAAAGTTCGCCGCAAAAGACGTTTCCTTATCGGTGCGATCGAGAATCCAGCGGGCAAGCGTCTCGAGCAGATACGTCTTATCGGTTGCCGCCACCACACCGAGCATGGGCGTGGACTCCTGGATAAAAGGCACCTCGACAGCGGACTCGGCCA
>URNI01000061.1 GCA_900549135.1 uncultured Collinsella sp. | reverse complement strand
CGATGTTCGACCCCATCGCTGACAAACGCAGCGTGACGGACTATAGCGACTGGCTCGTGCGCGAAATTCTGCCGATGCAGGATATCCCGCAGATCAAGTATCTTGCCGGTGTGCATCCGTATGGCGCGCCGGACTATACCGACGACGTTCACGCACAGGTCGTTGCCGCACTCGATGACCCTTTGTGCGCCGGTATCGGCGAGATCGGTCTGGACTACCACATGGATTACGACGATGACGTCGCGCCGGCGCCCCATAGCGTGCAGATTGACTGTATGGCACGTCAGCTCGAAGTTGCCGTGCGCCGCAATGTGCCGGTGGAGCTACACCTGCGGCACGAGGACTCGGATGGGGAGCGCACCTCGCACGTTGATGCGTACAACGTACTGCGCGAGGTGGGTGTGCCCCAGGCCGGTTGTGTGCTGCACTGTTTTGGCGAGGACCGCGCCACGATGGAGCGCTTTGTGGAGCTGGGCTGCTATATCGCCTATGGTGGTGCGGCCACCTTTAAGCGCAACGACGACGTGCGCGAGGCATTTGCGGCAACCCCACTCGATCGAATTTTGTTCGAGACGGATTGCCCGTATATGGCTCCGGAGCCCATCCGCGGTCTTGAATGCGAACCCGCAATGATCTCCATTACGGCAAACGCGCTGGTTAACGACCGTGTCGATCGCACTGGTGAGGACGCCGAAACAATCGCGCAAGCCGCTTGGGAGAATGCCTGCAAACTTTTTCAAAAATAGTTCTTGCGTTCGTGGTGGCGCTCCGTTATTCTAATTCCTGCACGCGGGCGTGGCGGAATTGGCAGACGCGTACGGTTCAGGTCCGTATGGGGGCAACCCCATGAAGGTTCAAGTCCTTTCGCCCGCACCATTAAATGAAAGAGCTCCCAGTAATGGGAGCTTTTTTGTTATGGGCCCATCGCAGGGACTTGAACCTGTGAAGGAGCGAGCGTAAAGAAAACGCGGAGCGTTTTTAGCGAGCTGGCGAGGACGCCGGCAGGCGGCCGAAGCCGGTGCGGATCCGCGAAGCGGATACGCGGACGTCCTTTCGCCCGCACCATTAAATGGAAGAGCTCCCAGCAATGGGAGCTTTTTTGATATGCACGATCTCCTTGGACGGGTATCCTAGTGCCAACGTGTGCCTATCAGAGGAGAGACCATGCTGTTGTCCGGAATCATTGCCGCCCTTACGAGTCTTCTGCTTCCCATCATCATTTTGCTGCTGCTGCTCCCCAACGCCTGCTATGTCGTTGAACAGCAGCATGCCGTAATCATCGAGCGCCTGGGCAAGTTTAACCGCATCGTCAACGCGGGCTTCCACATGAAGGTGCCCGTAATCGACCGCAAAGCCGCCACGGTGAGTCTACGCACCATGAAAAACGGTTTTGGCATCGACGTTAAGACCCAGGACAACGTGACCATCGGCCTTGAGGTCTCTGCTCAGTACCACGTGAGCTATGACATGGGCGCCGGCCCGGCAGATTCGGGTATCTACAAGAGCTACTACATGCTGCAGGAGCCCGTCGACCAGATGCGTGACTTCATCACCGACGCCCTGCGCTCTTCGATCCCCGTCTACACACTCGATGAGGTCTTTGCCAAGAAGGATGACATCGCCAAGGATGTCAACGCTACCGTTTCCGAGCAGATGGCCGCCTACGGCTTCACCCTCGTGTCGACGCTCATCACCAAAATCGCACTGCCGACCGAGGTTGAGAACTCCATGAATGACATCAACGCCGCCCAGCGCAAGCGCGCTGCTGCGCAGGAGCTCGCCGAGGCTGACCGCATCAAACGTGTCACCGAGGCGACCGCCGAGGCTGAGGCAATGGAAAAGGCGGGCGAGGGCATCGCTAACCAGCGCAAGGCCATCGCGCTGGGTATCAAAGATTCGCTCGAGATCATCCAGGAGACGGGTGTCGGCAATGACGAGGCCAACCAACTGTTCATGTTTACGCAGTGGTCCGAGATGATGACGGAGTTCGCTCGCACGGGTAAAACCTCGACGGTCGTGCTGCCGAGCGACTTTTCGCAGTCGGCCTCGATGTTCGAGCAGATGCTGACCGCCAGCAAAGTTCAAAACGATTCGAAGGAGTAGACGCGCGTGAAATACACCGTCGTTTGCGTCGGTAAGCTCAAGGAGCGCTTTTGGAAGGACGCGTGTGCCGAGTACACCAAGCGCCTGGGCGCCTATGCCAAGGTTGATATCCGCGAGGTGGCCGATATCGACCCGGCTAAGGCGGGCGGCGTGGATGCCGCGCGCGACAAGGAGGGGGCGGCGATTCTTGCTGCCCTGCCGTCTCGAGCGCATGTGATCCTGCTGGCCATTGAGGGCAAAGAGCGCTCGAGCGAGGAGTTTTCGGCGAGGCTCGACGATCTTATGCTGCGAGGCAGCAGCGACATCGCCTTTGTAATCGGCGGTTCGGACGGCGTGAGTGATGAGGTACGCGCACGAGCCGACGAGATGCTCAGCTTTGGACGCATTACCTTGCCGCATAACCTGGCGCGCGTGGTGCTGCTAGAGCAGATTTACCGTGCCTGCAAGATCAGTCGTGGCGAGCCGTATCACAAATAGGTCGGCAATACGAAACAATGGCGTGGGACAATACCTTTCGTTTTGAGGAATGTGTCTGAAAGGACTATGAGATATGAAGATTGGATTTGTCGGTTTTGGCAATATGGCGAGCGCTATGGCCGATGGCTGGATCGCTGCCGGTGTAGCTGCGAGCGACATGTGCGCCTGCGCGGGTCGCTACGACGCACTGGTTGAGCGCTGCGAGGCGCGCGGCATGGTCGCCTGCCACGATGCCGCCGAGGTTGTCGCCGCATCCGATATCGTGGTCGCTGCGGTCAAACCGTACATGATCGAGAAGGTATTCGCCCCGCTCAAGGATGCTCTTGCCAAAAAGGTCGTTCTGTCGGTTGCCTGGACCTGGGACAGTGCCAAGTGGGAGCAGGTCCTGCCGGGCGTCGCGCATGTCTCGACGGTGCCCAACACACCGGTTTCGGTGGGCGAGGGCGTCATCGCTTGCGAGAAGGCTTCCACGCTTAGTGATGAGCAGAGCGCAGTGGTGCTTGATCTGCTTGGCAAGCTCGGTGCGGTGGTCGAGCTCGATACGAGCCTACTGTTTGTGGGCGGCACGGTGGGTGGTTGCGCTCCGGCATTTGTCGCTATGGCAATCGAGGCCCTGGGCGATGCGGCGGTCAAGCACGGTATCCCGCGTGCCGATGCCTATCGCATTGTGAGCCAGATGGTGCTGGGTACGGCAAAGCTGCAGCTTGCAACTGACCAGCATCCTGCGGCGATGAAGGATGCCGTATGCTCGCCCGGTGGTGCCACCATCAAGGGCGTCGTTGCGCTCGAGGACGCCGGCATGCGCAGCGCCCTGGTCAAGGCAATCGACGCAACCCTCCAGTAAAACCTGCCATTTAGGGACAGGTTTATTTTGGCAGGTTTTTCCTGCGGTTTTGTCGTATGTGCGAAAAGCGCCCCGCAACCGGATCGTTACCGGTTGCGGAGCGCTTGCGTTTGCCCAGATAAAACCGACCAAAATAAACCTGGCCCTTTTTGGCAGGTTAGTCCCAGAAGCTGTCTTCCTCATCCTCGGACTTGGGGCCGCGGTCGACGTACATCTTATGGGTACGCTTCTCCATTACAAAGGCAAGAATCGCAAATAACAGGATGCCGCCGGCGAAAAGGATGGCAAAACCGGTGCGGGTGCCAAACAAAAAGGAAAAAACTGCGTCCATTGGGTGCCTTCTTGCGTAGTTGAGTTGGGTCGTAAACGCTCATAAGTATATACTTGCCCATACATGTACAAGGTTGCAACCTAAATGGAATGTATATCGCCGGAGGATCTAATGCTTGATATCAAGTTTGTTCGCGAGAATCCCGATGCCATCGATGTCGCCATGGCTAACCGCCAGACGTCTTGGGATCGCGAGAAGTTCTTTGAGCTCGACGACGAGCGCCGTGCCGTCATCACCGAGGTCGAGGAGCTCCAGGCTACGCGTAATGCCGAGTCCAAGAAGATCGGCGCCCTGATGAAGGAGGGCAAGAAGGACGAGGCCGAGGCTGCCAAGGAGGCCGTGCGCGCCGTCAACGAGAAGATTGACGGTCTGGCCGAGCGTCGTACTGCCCTCGAGCAGGAGCAGTACGACTTCATGGCTCACCTGCCCAACATTCCTTGCGAGGCCACGCCGTACGGCAAGGACGAGGACGAGAACATCGAGCGTCGCCGCTGGGGCACCCCGCGCGAGTTCGACTTCGACTTTAAGCCGCACTGGGATCTGGGCACCGACCTCGACATTCTTGACTTCGAGCGCGGCAACAAGCTCTCCGGCAGCCGTTTCACCGTTCTCGGTGGCACCGGTGCCCGCCTGGAGCGTGCCCTCATCAACTTCTTCCTCGATACGCACACCAGCCGTGGCTTCAAGGAGTGGTGGCCGCCCATCGTCGTCAAGCGTCAGACCATGTTCGGCACGGGTCAGCTGCCCAAGTTCGAGGACGACGCCTATCACGTCTCGGGTGACAACTTCCTGATCCCCACCGCCGAGGTCGTGCTCACCAACCTGCACGCCGGCGAGGTCCTCGATGCCGACACCCTGCCGCGCCGCTACACCGCCTTCACCCCCTGCTTCCGTGAGGAGGCCGGTTCCGCCGGTCGCGACACCCGCGGCATCATCCGTCAGCACGAGTTCGACAAGGTCGAGATGGTCAAGTTCGCTAAGCCGGAGGAGTCCGACGATGAGCTCGAGAGCATGACCGCCGAGGCCGAGTACCTGCTGCAGCAGCTGGGCCTTCCGTATCGCGTGATTAGCCTGTGCACCGGCGACTTGGGCTTCTCTGCCCGTCAGACCTACGACGTCGAGGTCTGGCTGCCGAGCTACAACGCCTACAAGGAGATCAGCTCCTGCTCCAACTGCGGTGACTTCCAGGCTCGCCGCGCCAACATCAAGTATCGCGACCCCGAGAACTTCAAGGGTTCGCGCTACCTGCACACTCTCAACGGTTCCGGCCTGCCGGCCGGCCGCACCATGGCCGCCATTCTGGAGAACTACCAGAACGCCGACGGTACCATCACGATCCCCGAGGTTCTGCGTCCTTACATGGGTGGTCTCGAGAAGATCGAGCCGGTCGCGTAAGTTGGCTGCATAGGGGATATGCAAGGGCGCTCCTTCGGGGGCGCCCTATTTCGTGCGCAGGTCCATACCATGCTGTGCGGACAGCTCAATAGAAAACACACGAACAACTGTTCTGTATACAGCCATCTACCTGCTATGCTTTTGCTAAATAAGAGCGAGAGAAAGGGGACGCGATGGAGCTGTTTGATGATCGGGTGGTTTTGTTTGAGAGCGACGAGGGCGGGGAGTACCTGCTTGTAACGTGTGAGCCGTCTGGCATGGGCGGCCTGGTGGTTCGGCAGACGAGTGAGGGTCCGTTGACACAATGGTGCTTTGAGGAGTCGCCGCATGTGGTCGAGACCTTTGTGACGCACGAGGGGCTTGTGGCGCTGGAGCACTTCTATGGAGTTGGGACTTCCAACCAGGTCGCGCGCATGCTGAGCATCTCGTTTGCCGATTATGACTGTGCCCAGCGGGTGAGATCGCTCCTGAGGGAACTTGATGCCAAGTTTGACGTGATCGAAAAGCCAATCGATCGTACGGGGAACGGCGGTATATGCGGAGCAGCATGACAAAACTGCGTTCCACAAAAAAGTTTGAGATTATGCTTGACTCCAATAAGCTAAAGTGGTTTTATATGTCTTGCGCTGCGGCGTTACCTCAGCTGGATAGAGGGTCTGACTACGAATCAGAACGTCATAGGTTCGAATCCTATACGCCGCACCATTTGAGATTAAAGCTCCCGGCAACGGGGGCTTTTCTTTTACGTAAGCACTGCATGGATTCGAACCTCGGTCGAGGCGCGAGCGTGAAGCGGACGCGGAGCGTCCGTAGCGAGCGGGCGAGCACGCCGGCAGGCGGGCGAAGCCGGTGCGGATCCGCGCAGCGGATGCGCGGAATCCTATACGCCGCACCAACCGAAATTGAAAGCCTCCGGCAACGGGGGCTTTTCTTTTACGTAAACACTGCATGGATTCGAACCTCGGTCGAGGCGCGGGCGTAAAGCGGACTATTTCCTGTCGACTCGTGTAAGATTCCGAGTAGGTGTCGCGGCCCATCCGCGATCACTCCTTCTCTCAACGACCGATCAGGGTGATACTTCGTGGCAGAGCGTCCGACATACAAGCTCAGGTTTCTCGATCCCAAGAAGCGCTTTCCGGTGATGCCCGAGCAGCCTGCGGGACGCTCATATGGCGTGGTCTGGAAACTCTTTGGCGAGGACCCGCATGAATCATGCTATGCCGTCGAATTCGTCGGCAAAAGCCATGTGTCGCTTTTGGGCTACGTGAGCGTTTCGGGTGAGGTCTATAAGGTGGACCGTCCCGTTAACGAAGTATCGCTGTCCAACGATCCCGACATGGAACTGGTTCTTGACGAGTCGGATTCCAGTATTGGTGAGATTATGGTAAGGGAAGCCAGCGGTGCAATGCGCGCGTGCGCGCGAACCGTCGGCTCTCCCGAAGGCCCCATGCGCGAGCAGTCCGATCACGAGACATGGAATTCGGCCCGCTCCCTTCCTTACGGCGAGTTCATGGCATCGATGTTCCTGCGCTACGTGATATTCGCCAACTCCGAAAGCGCTATTGCGAACACGGCGGGCGTCGACGGTCTCGATGCGGACATGCAAAACGTTGTCGACAAGATCAAGCTCGTAAAGTTGCCCGAGCCGGTCGAGGTGTTTTTGGGCTTTAACACGTCACCGCTCCCCGATGCTATCGAGACGCTGCTTTACCGCGTTGACCATGCCGAGAATCCGAGCGGTATCGAGCGCTATGCCGCCACCCTTATGAGCGAAATTGACTTGCCCCGTCTGCGCACCATTGCCGCCAAGTCCGAAATGAGCCTGGCGCGCATCGACCGGTCAAAGCTGTTTTATCTCAATTTTGATCGTAGCCTGCTGGACCAGGACGAGATTGACATGCTGCTTGCCATCGAGTGCCGTCTCAACCGCCTCTCCGGCATCCTTGAGCGCATCGGGGCCGGATTGGTCCCTGCGGCATCCTCGCCGAGCCTTGAGGGCTGCGCGCTCTTTGATTCGTGGCATATCGCCAAGACGACCAACGATGTTCCCCGACTGCTCGATACGGCCTCGAGCGATAACCCGTGGGGCAAACCGGGTACGGTGGCTTGCCAGCCGGGCGGCGAGTGGGACGTGCGCACCCGTTTTGCGCGAATCGTTGAGGCGCTCAACGTGGTCACGCGGCTCGACTATACCTATCGAGTAAACGTTGCCGAGGGGATTATGCTCGTTCGGTTTGGGCAGTCTGTCGTTGATGCCATGCCGCAACGTGAATACGACGCTCAGGATGACGCCTGGCGCGAGCTGGACGAGGACACGCGCGCGATCTGGGCCGCGGAGCACGATGCACGTGTGGCACTCACGCTTGCGGCGGCTTGCTTTGCCGCGGGCGCCTGCATCACGCGCTGCTATGTGCAGATTGCTGCTCCCGACAGTGAGCAGGGCGAGCGCGTTGTTGCAACGTATTTCTTTGGGCGCGCGGCCTATCTGGCCGATTGCGTGCCTGTCGCCAAGGATCTTGAGAGCATGGACATGGACGATATGCCGTGCAAGCGTGTACTTGAGGCGTATGAGTCAACCGCTCCGGAGACGATTGAGCCTGCGGAGGTTCATGCTCGTCCGCGTGATGACCATCGCACGCTGCCGCCGGCGCTGCGCGATCTGCTGCTTGCCGATACGGCTGACGAGTTGGAGGTCATGGAAGAGGACGACGACCCATACGTGGCCCGTGTTGTTGAATTGCGCGAGCAGGCAAAAGTCGACCGTACAGGTGCTTTTGAAGGCTTTTCTCGTCTTGTCGAGGAGTTGGAGGCTAAGTGCGCCGTCGCCGAGCTTTTGGCGACAGGTCCGGTTCAAACGCAGTTTTGCGATAACCAGCTGGTGCGCATGGTGCTACCGGTGTTGGAAGAAGACCGCTCTGTGCGAATCCTTCGTGCGCCCGATGCGCTGTACTTTGCCCAGCACGAGATCTGCAGCTTTTACGCCGAGCAAGAGGACTTTGAACGAGCGCTGCCCGAGGTGCGCCATCTTTACGATCTGGCGCGCTCGTCCATGCAATCGCACTTTGCGCTCATCAACGTGCTTGCGCGTCTGGAGCGCTTTGACGAGATTATCGAGGTGGCGCGCCACGGCCTACGTATTGCCAGCGATCGTTCTGCAATCGGCTACCTGTTCTATCGCTTGGCGTTTGCCTATTGGAATTGCGATCAGCTCGACCTGGCGCTGGCTTGTTACCGTCTGGTGCCGCGCGGCGAGGAGTCGGGCAGTAGCGCGCTGGAAGAAATGCAGGGCCTTATGAACAAGATGGGCGTCAGCGAGCCTCCGACGTTCGAGGAAGCGGTCGAGACCATCCGCAAGGCTGGACTCGAGCTGCCGCCAGTGTCCGCCGTAACGAATCAGCTGGCAGATGCCGCTGTTCAACTGGTCGACAACGGCTTCTTTTTCCTGGCACGCGGTTGCATCTTCCAAATGTGGCGCACCATGGGCAACGACGAGCTCGGCTCCCTCAACCGTTCGCTGGGGTAGGGGCGATATAGAGGGGCCGCACCGCGCTATTTGTATCGGCGCGGGCGGGAGGACCCGGCAGGATCGGTAAGGCATAAAGCCGCCGAGCCTGCTAAAACTGTTAAACTCTGCTAAAGTTGCTAAACTTTGTTAAAGTTGTTAAAACTAGCAGAGGAGGGCAGAATGACGAAAGCTGTTAACCCCTTTAAGCCAACGGCGGGCATGAATCCGCCTGAGCTTATCGGACGGGACACTGTTTTGGATGACTTTGCCGAGGCTCTTGAGAATGGTCCTGGTGCCCCCGATCGACTCATGCGCATCTCGGGCGTCCGAGGCACAGGTAAAACGGTGCTCCTTAATGCATTGGGTGACCTTGCACGCAAAAAAGGATTCGAGGTCGTTGACGTTGCCTCCAATGCTGGTTTTTGCAATAGAATCCTCGAGGCTCTGCAGCGAAACGTTCGTCTTGAATCAATCTCGATTTCCCCATCGATTTTAGGGGTCAGCCTTGGCTCCATGGAGATGTCGAAGTCGGCCTCTCATCTGGGCGAGGCGATGTACGATGCTGCGAAGCGCGGTGGTCTGCTCATTACGCTCGACGAGATCCAGGATGCCTCAACTGAGGAAATGCGCGAGCTAGGCAATGAGATGCAGCTCTTGATCCGCCAAGGAGCGAATGTCGCTTTCGCTTTCGCCGGGCTGCCGACATCGGTAGATGGCGTGGTGGTGGATGATACGTTGACGTTCCTTCAGCGAGCCAAACATGTTGAACTTACTCGGCTTTCCGATTTTGAAGTTGGCGGATCGTTTGAGGATACGATGAGACGAGCGGGCAAGGAGCTCGACAAAGGTGCCGCTGAGCTATTAACAAAAGCTTCGGCAGGCTATCCCTTTATGGTCCAGCTGGTCGGATATTACGCTTGGCAGGTTGCTGCGCGCAGTGGGGCGGAGAGCGTGAGCGAAGAGGCGGCTCGTAAGGGTATCCAGGCGGCTCTTGATAGCTTTAATGCTATGGTGATTGCCCCAGCGCTGCGCAGGGTGTCGGAGCGGCAGTTTCAATATCTCGCGGCGATGGCACAATGCGAAGGCGAAGAGATCGCGAACGGCGATATTGCCAAAAAGATGGGATTGCCGGCGAATAAAGTCGGGTCGTATCGCAAACGTCTGATCGATACGGGGCTGATTGAGCCTGCTGGCTACGGCTATGTTTCGTTTGCAATTCCGTACATGCGCGATTATCTGTTGGAGACCGTTCGAGCGGACTAATAAAGACTGGAGGCATCGACGCCGCCGCTGGGGTTACCCCCGTATCTTTGTCTCAATCTGTAACATCTAGAGGGGATTACGGTATGCAGGTGTTTCAGATTGAGACATTTGCGGATGGCGCTGACTGTTTGTCTAAATCTGCCACATCTGGACGAAGATTCGGCCTGTAACTGTTACAGATTGAGATGATTGACTGAGACGTCTACTGGCAAATTGGAATCGCTCCAAAATTCCCCTTGCCCATCTTCGACTGTTTGGTTACTATAAAACGGCTGTTACGGAGAGCTGACCGAGAGGCCGAAGGTGCTCGCCTGCTAAGCGAGTATGCCCCAAAAGGGCATCTGGGGTTCGAATCCCCAGCTCTCCGCCAGTACGAATTTGAAGAAGGGTCCCATTTGGGGCCCTTTTTTTGTGCGGAGAAAGGCGACTGGGGATTCGAACCCTCAAAAAAGGAGGCATCCTTTCGGACGCCTCCTTTCAGTGGGCTGATTATTCTTGCACTCTACATCTCAGGAGCCTTGGCGACGGTCTCGCTCTCTGCCGCAAGTGGGCGGTTGTCGATGCGGCGGCCCAGGCGGTCGAGCTTCACAAGGAGCCATTCAATGGGATTCGGCCCTGTGCCTTCCTCGTCGGCAACTAGGTCCATGACGGCGACCTTGGTGCCGTCCTGCTTGAGCGTAACGCTGCCTACCTTGTCGCCAACATGCACCGTGCCCGAAAGGTCATCGTAGCTAACTTTTTCGGTCACTTTGCCGGCGAGTGAGAACACCGTTGTCTGTGCGGCGGGGTCGGCGAGCGTGGCGTCGATCGTCTTGTCCGTCCAATCTGTCTGGCTAATGCGTGCCATAAGCGGGTTGCCGTTGGCGGTCTTTTCCTGCGTGTTGGCGATTGCGACCGTCACCTTGTGACCGTAGTACCAATTGGCAAGGGTGGCGGTATCGGTAAAGCGCTGATCGGTGGTGGTGGAGTTCAAAATAACGGTGTAGATCTCGTCGCCGTCGCGGTTGTAGGCGCTCGT
>URNI01000060.1 GCA_900549135.1 uncultured Collinsella sp. | reverse complement strand
GACATGCCGTCCTCCGATCTCCCGGGGCCGGCCGGTCCGGCCCTCAGGGTATCGGGTTCCCACATTCATCCGCACATGTGCGGATGAATGTGGGAGGTGTTCGGATGAAGTTGATAATCAAGGCATTTGAAACAAAGGCAAAAAAGTACTTGCAAAGACGCGTTCCGACATATAAGTTGATAAAAGACCGCCGTTGCGGTTTTAAGTAGATCGAGCATATGAAGTTTGAGTTTTAGCGTGTAAGAAAAGGAAGATCGGCAAAGTACAACCCCAAACGCAATGACAACTTAATGAGGTAACTGCCACATGTGAGGCACCCAGGGCATTGCTGTCTCGATTTTGAGCACGATGCCTTCCGCCTTGCATGGGCCGTTCCATCCCACCCCTGCAGCAACTGCCTCACGGGCTCATTGAAAACCGCATAGCACCCCAACGTCAGCACATCACCCACGGCAAGCACATCACTCACGACAACCAACACATCAACAAACAGCACGAACATCAACCGATTGGAGAAGCTATGGCAAACCACCACGCTGAAGACGGCGATAAGAAAAGCATTCTGGATGCCCGCATTGAGCGAGCATATGCAAACGAATATGACGCCGCCTTTGCCGCCGCGACCATCAAGAACTACGCGTCGCTACCGCTCGCGACGATCTTGGCCGACCACCCTCAACTGCTGAAGCGCTGCACAAAGATCATGGGCGACCCCGACATTCGCAAGCTGACAGACCCCTATGCCCCAAAACGCGACAACGATTCGTGCATCCTTACCGTAGGCTGCCTAGCCCATATGCTTACGGCGCTCGACACGAAACTCAAGCTCGAATGGGAACCCGACGAGCGCCATGAACTCGAAAGCAAGCGGAACACCCTGCGCACCGCACTGTTCCTTCCGTTGGACGGCCTCAAGCGCTGCAACGTCGAGCTCAATACACAGGCGCGGCAAAAGCCCGGGACCACGGGGCAGAAAACTCCAAGACCCCATGCGGCCATCGTCGACCGCAACCGATATAACCGCATGACTGCACACTTTTCCGCCGAGGGAGCAGCCATAAGGACGCTGATCGACCTGCTGTGCCTCCTGAGCATCAACGAGCTATTTGAGGGCTATCTCGCCCTTGTTCCCGCGACGGCACCCAAGTCGGTAGCAAAGATCATCGAGACCTGCAGACGCCAGTTTGAGCGCCATCGCAATGGCAGCGAGATGAACGCCAGCATCGCGCAGTACTACGCGGCTCATTACAAAAATGACGGATGTGCCCCTGCCGAGCATCAGCTGCGGCTCGCCTACACCACGCCCGTCGCAACGCTCCATCGCTTTGGAGCCCTTGGCGCTTGCGAGCCGCACGAACAGGCAGCCTGCCCCACAACCGAGCTCGATCTCAGGCTCGGACGAACCCTGTAGCCCGCCAGCCCCTCCGCGGGCAACAATCCTATTCCACAACACAACCAACAGAAAGGAGTCCTCATGGACACCAATCATTCCCCCATCATCAGCCCCCTCACCATGCGTGAATCCGCCCGAGGTATCACGCTCACCAGCATTTACGATGAGATGCTCGCCCGTCGCGAGCTCTCCGTCATGGGAAACATCGAAACCCCGATGGCCCACGACCTATGCCAGCAGATCCGCCTGCTCGATGCCACCGACCCCAGCCGCCCCATCACCATATTTGTCGCCAGCGCCGGCGGAAGCGTGCGATCGGGTCTTGCGATCTACGACGCCATGCGCCTCGCATCGTGCCCCATCCGCACCGTTTGTCTGGAATTCGCCGCGTCCATGGGCGCCGTGATCTTTATGGGCGGCGACGATCGCCGTATGGCGCCCCATGCAGAGCTCATGATTCACGACCCGCTGATCCCCCAGGGGGCAGGCGGCTCGGCACTTGCGCTGCAGGAAACCAGCCGGCGTCTCATGCAGACCCGCAAGACCCTCACGCAAATCCTCTCGGACCGCAGCGGCCTCACGCCCAAGCGCATCCAGTCCCTCACCGCAAAAGACACCTACCTTTCGGCCGAGCGCGCCGTCGAGCTCGGCTTTGCCCACGAAATCCTCTCGACCACCAAGGAGGTCGCCCATGTCTAACCTCGCCAGCCGCCTCGCCGCATCAGAGTCCGCATCGTCCACCATCCTCGCCAAGGATCGAACGCTTTCCTGCGACACCCGCCAAACGGGACTCAACAACAACGCACTTGTGATCGGCCCCTCGGGAGCCGGCAAGACCCGAAACGTCCTCAAGCCCAACCTGCTGCAAATGAACGCAAGCTACATCGTGCTCGACACCAAAGGCACGCTCTGTCGCGAAGTGGGACCCGTGCTGGCAGCCCACGGTTACCGCGTGCAATGTCTCAACTTCGCCGACCTCAACACCGTCCCGGCCCTTGCGCCCGACATCGAGCGCTGTGGCTACAACCCCCTGAGGCACATTCGCCGCAAGGCGGACGGCAGGCCCAACCAGCAGGACATCCTCTCGGTGGCAAAGGCCATCTGCCCCATCGAGGACAACAACCAGCCTTTTTGGGATCATGCGGCGGCAAACCTGCTGTCGTGTCTTATCGCCTACGTCACCGAACAGCTACCCGCCGACGAGCAGACGATCAGCTCGGTCATCAAGCTGATCGAGCACCTGCAGGACGGTGCCACGGGTCGATTGTTTGACGACCTGATCACGACCGACCCCCAAAGCTATGCCCTCTCGCTATGGCGGCGCTACGCCATTACGCAAAATGCCGAGCGCATGCACGCGAGCATCGTCGGCATCCTTGCCGAAAAGGTCATGTGTCTGGGATTCGACGGTGCGGCACAGCTCTATCGTGAGTGCCATCAGGTGGACTTCGCTTCCATGGGACACACCCCCTGCGCCCTGTTTGTAACCGTGAGCGATATTGACCGCAATCTCGATCCGCTGACCGGCCTCTTTATTTCGCAGGCGTTTATGGGCCTCATTCGTGAGGCCGATAGGCAGCCCGACGGCAGCCTGCCCGTGCCCGTGCGCTTTATGCTCGATGACTTCGCAAATCTGCAGATCCCCCAGATCGACAACGTGCTCTCGATTATCCGAAGCCGCAACATCTGGGCAACGCTGCTGCTGCAGTCGACCAACCAGCTCGATGCGCTCTATGGCGAGGCACGCGCACGCTCCATCATGGGCAACTGCGACACGCATCTGGTGCTGGCGTTCCAGGATCCCGAGAGCGCCCGGGTGTTTTCCGACCGCGCCGACGCGCTGCCCAGCACACTCATGGCGACGCCGATTGATTGCTCGTGGCTCTTTGTACGCGGTCGCACTCCCGAACAGGTCGAGCGCTTTAGGCTCGAAGACCATCCGCTCTACGGGGAGCTGCCCGAGGCGCAGCGAGGCCATGCGGAGGCCGAGATCTAGACGCAGGGTTCTCGCAGCGCGCGGCGCCCCGGCGATGTTCCACAAAGGCCGCGCGCCCCGGGACCACGGCAAAGCAAAGGGGCCCGCATCCGATAGGATACGGGCCCCTGACTATAAGGCGCGATGCGTTAACAACAGAGACTACTTGCGATGCGCGCGGTAGAACTCAATGAGCGCCTGGGTCGAAGCGTCCTGCTCGGCCTTGGCGGCGTCGTCGCGGAAGGCCGGGGTAATCTGCTTGGCAAGCTGCTTGCCCAGCTCGACGCCCCACTGGTCGTAGGAGTCGATGCCCCAGACCGTGCCCTCGACAAATACGATGTGCTCGTACAGGGCGATGAGCTCGCCGAGCGCAAACGGAGTCAACGTGTCGCCGAAGATCGAGGTCGTCGGGCGATTGCCCTCAAAGCAACGGGCCGGGACGATCTGCTCGGGCGTGCCCTCGGCACGAACCTCGTCGGCCGTCTTGCCAAAGGCGAGCGCCTTGGTCTGGGCCAGGAAGTTGCCCAGGAACAGCTCATGCACGTCCTGGCCGCTATCGGTCGCAGGGTTGGCGGTATTGGCAAAGGCGATGAAATCGGCCGGAACCACCACGGTACCCTGGTGCAGCAGCTGGTAGAAGGCATGCTGGCCGTTGGTGCCGGGCTCGCCCCAGAAGATCTCACCGGTGTCGGAGGTCACGGCGCTGCCGTCCCAACGGACATGCTTGCCATTGGACTCCATGGTGAGCTGCTGCAGGTAGGCCGGGAAGCGGTGCAGGTACTGGCAGTACGGCAGCACGGCGTGGCTCTTGGAACCGAAGAAGTTGACGTACCAGACATTGAGCAGGCCCATCAGCGCGACGGCGTTGTTCTCGAGCGGGGTGTTGCAGAAGTACTCGTCGATGGCGTGGAAGCCCTCGAGGAACTGCTGGAAACGCTCGGGGCCGAGCACGACGATCAGCGACAGGCCCACGGCGGAGTCGACGGAGTAGCGGCCACCGACCCAGTTCCAGAAGCCGAAGGCGTTGGCAGGGTCGATGCCGAAGGCCTCGACCTTCTCGAGTGCAGTGGAGACGGCGACAAAATGCTTTGCCACGGCCTCGGCGTTCTGCTCATCGGAGCCGTCGATGGCGCCCTGAGCCTTGAGCTGCTCGAGCATCCAGGTCTTGACCTCGCGGGCGTTGGTGAGGGTCTCGAGCGTGGTGAAGGTCTTGGAGACGATGATCACGAGCGTGGTCTCGGGATCCAAGCCCTTGAGCTTCTCGGCCTGGTCGTTGGGGTCGATGTTGGAGATGTAGCGGCAGTCGATACCGGCGTCGGCATAGGGACGCAGAGCCTCGTAGGCCATGACCGGGCCCAGATCGGAGCCGCCGATGCCGATGGACACCAGGTGCTCGATCTTTTTGCCGGTAACACCCTTCCACTCACCGGAGCGCACGCGCTCGGCGAAGGCATACATGCGGTCGAGGACCTCGTGCACGTCGGCGACGACGTCCTGGCCGTCGACGATGAGCTGGCCCTTCTCGGTTGCCGGGCGGCGCAGCGCGGTGTGCAGGACGGCGCGGTCCTCGGTGGTGTTGATGTGCTCGCCGGAGAACATGGCGTCGCGGCGCTCCTCGAGCTTCACCTCGCGGGCAAGATCGCACAGCAGCTTGACGGTCTCATCGGTCACCAGGTTCTTCGACAGATCGAAGTGCAGGTCACCGGCGTCAAAGCTCAGCTTGTTCACGCGGTCGGCGTCAGCAGCGAACCAGGCCTTGAGGTCGATACCTTCGGCCTCGAGCTTCTCCTGATGGGCCTCGAGCGCCTTCCAAGCGGCGGTCGACGTAGCGTCGATAGGTGCGGCAACAGTTGCCATAGAGTCCTCCTCAGCATACGGGCGCACGCCTCCATGCGCCCGGACATTCAGATGCCACTATTCTAGCGCAGGTCAAGACCACAATCAGCGAGCGTTGCCAATCGGCCCCCAAACGGCAACCGACCAAATAGGGACAGGCTTATTTTGGCAGGTCAAACGCTTTACCAACCAAAAATAACCCGTCCTTTTATGGCAAATATTAGGCCGCGGCGCAGACGCTACCGAGCAACTCACGCAGAGGAGACCCGATGCCCTCCAGCAGTTCGGGCGCGATAATGGCAAAAACGGGAACCTCACCGGTGCCCACGACAGCAGGCACCTTGCCCTCCGAGAGAATGCATCCATAAGGGACAAAACCGTCTTCGACGGCATCGAGCGCCGCCATGCGACGCGCGAGCTCACGCGCAAAGCCGGCAGTATCGGCATCGCCAATCGCCAGGACAAAGTCCACGCCTTCGTCGGTCGCCAGGGCCACGGCTTCGTCGATCAGCTCGTCTCCCCCGTCGCCCTCAAACGAGCCGCAGCGAAAAAGCACGCGCTCGAGCAGGGCTCGATCAAGCGAGCCAAGTGCCGCCGAGACAAGCTCATCGCGCGTATGCTTGTCACCGCCCAACACGACCAGCGCCTTGGTGCCACCGTAGTGAGCGACCAATCGTCCGCACCAGCGAGCCACGTCTCCATCCGCAACAAGGCGCGTCGGCATACCAAACCCATAATTGACCATCTTTCCCACAACCCTTCCGTGCGCGTAGGCGGTATCAATCGTTAGGCTCATGCTACGAAGCGAGGTTTTCCGAGCTGTTTCGCACTCTTTAGAGCTGCGTTAAAACCCGATCCAACCGCACGACCATACCTACCAAAACAAACCAGTCCCTTTTTGACAGGTTTTGACGACGTCCGGACGAGCGGGTATTATCGAACAAGTATTCGATAAGAACATGTGTTTGATGGGAGGGCTCGGATGGCGGGCGGGCAGCACACCTACATCTGCATCGACCTCAAGACGTTTTACGCTAGCGTCGAGTGCGTCGACCGTGGGCTCGATCCGCTCACCACCAACCTGGTCGTTGCCGACGAATCGCGCGGACGCACGACCATCTGCCTCGCCATCACGCAGGCCATGAAGGACTTAGGGATTCACAATCGCTGCCGCCTATTTGAGATTCCCGATAGCATCGACTACATCAAGGCCGTACCGCGCATGCAGCACTACATGGAGGTGTCGGCGCAGATCTACGGTATCTACCTGGAATACGTCAGTCCGCAAGACGTTCACGTCTACTCAATTGACGAGTGCTTTATCGACGTGACACCCTATCTGGACCTTTATCACACCGATGCGGAAGGGCTCGCCTGCATGTTGCGCGACGAGGTCCTGGCGCGCACCGGCATCACGGCGACGGTCGGCATCGGCCCCAACCTATTCCAGGCCAAGGTTGCACTCGATATCACCGCCAAGCACGTACCCAGCCGCATCGGCATACTCGACGACGAGACCTTTCGCAAGGAAATCTGGCCCCATCGTCCCATCACCGATATCTGGGGCATCGGCCCCGGCGTGGCAGCACGACTCGAAAAATACGGCGTCTACGATCTGATGGGCGTCGCGGCGCTCGACGAAAACCTGCTTTACGACGAGCTCGGCGTCAATGCCGAGTATCTCATCGACCACGCCTTCGGACGCGAGCCGACAACCATCGCCGATATCCAAGCCTATCGCCCGCAAGCAACTTCGACCACTACAGGACAGGTGCTCTCGAAGGGCTATGCCTACGAGCAGGCCTACACCGTCTTGCGCGAGATGGTCGACAGTGCCGTGCTGGACTTGGTCGATAAGCACGTGGTATGTGACAGCATCTCGCTCTTTGTGGGTTATGCGAGCGAACGAGCCGACATACGCCGCCTCGACGCCAGCGGCACAGCGCAATATGTGGACGGATGCGGGCACCTGCGCTCGAGCACGTCGAGCATCGAGCCCACCGCAACCACCGGCCCCGAGCTCGCACCCCGTGCGCCCAAGCCCGTCCAGCGCGATGACGAACGGCGCCGCCTGGTGCGCGAGGCGCAGGCAATCGATGGCATCTTTGTGGGAGAGCATGGCGGCAAACCGCGTGGTGGCTATGCCGCGCTCTTTGCACACTCCAACGCCTCGCGCAAGCTGCCCGAGCGCACCAATTCGTTTAAGAAGATCATGGGCTATTTCGATGACCTTTGGGCGCAAACGGTCGACCCTAAACGACCGGTCAAGCGAATCAACCTGGGCTTTGGCAACCTCATGCCCGAGGAATTTGCCACTATCGATCTGTTTAGCGATGTCGAGGCCGATGAGCGCGAGCGCGACCTGGCGCGCGCCGTCCTGGCTGTGAAAGGCAAGTACGGCAAGAACGCGCTCGTCAAGGGATTAAGCTTTACCGCCGGCGCCACCGCGCGCGAACGCAACGACCAAGTTGGAGGACACCGTGCCTAAACCCAAACAACAGCCCGTGCGCCCGCCGACCGCCTTCGAGCGCCTGGCGGACCCCGAGGGCAGACGCCGCGCCGCCGACCCCAACCTCACAGCCAACGGTGCCGTGCGCGCCAACCGCGCCGCACAGTTTATGCCCTTTGCCGCCCTCACGGGATACTACGAACTCGTGCGCAAGCAGGAAATCACCGTCGAGCCAAAACGTGAGCTCACGGAAGAAAAAGCCCTCGTGCTTTCTAAAAAGCTCGAGGGTCTCAAACGTGGCGACCTGGTCCGCGTCACCTATTACGATACGTACGGCTATCGCTCCCGCACCGGCATCCTTGACGAGGTACTCCCTGCCTTCAGGCTCCTCAAGCTCAAAGATATCGCCATCGACTTCGACGATATCCAAGACATCGAGCTGCGCGGACGAGCCTAGCCAAGGAAGCGCATCCAGGGCGGCGCTTACAGCGTCATGACGTAGTAGCCCGCGTCTTTCACGGCCGTCTCGAGGACACCGCGATCAACCGGCTGCTTAGAGCGCACGCGTGCCGTGTGGTCCGCATACGTCACCGTTGCCCACACGCCATCCAGCGCATTCAGGGCATTGGCTACATTCTGAGCGCAGCCGTCACAGCTCATGCCGCCGATGAGCAGCTCATCGCTATAGGGGTAGTGTGACGCATCGGTATCCACCACAACAACCTTTTTGGCCTTCTTACCGCTCGCGCCATCGCTGCAGCAACTCTTCCCGTGTGTCGAAGCGGCAATACGACGCAGTCCAAAAAACATGCCGACGGCAATGACGGCCAGCACGATGAGATTCGCAGGGTTGAGCAAGTCACTCATGCGTTCCCCTTTCAAGTAGCCCTATCTAGATACCCCCATGGGGTGTCCCCATCTTAACCCAAAATCATGTCCGTTCGGTCAATTAGTTTCCCTCTTCAAACTTTTTTGTTGACCATGGCTTACTTTCGTGTATAAGTTTTCCTAGGCTAACAAGTGAGGGCTCGAAAGGGGCAACGTGACTCGAACCATTGACATCCCAACATACCAAACGGCTGTCGTGCGCAACTGCTCCCCTACGCTCGCAGGTATCAAGCCGGCTTCGCTCTTTACCTATCCCGGCGTTTACGCCAACCAAAACGGAAAACCCAACGCCGTCCATATCGAAGAGCGACGCTCTCGCCTGCTCGCCGTCATAGCCCAATGCAACCGCGAACTCCAGCCACTCGGAATCCATATGAGCGTTTTGGTCTGGCGCCCCTGCGGAGCGCTCATCTATGTGTACCGCCCTGCGGACCTCATGCGATACCTCTCCGACCCCCGCGCCACGACGGCGCTTGTCGCCGAAGGTTACGATGTCCACAACCTGCCCGTATCCCTGGTGCATCTCGCCGCGCGCATCACGCTGGCAAGCAGCAATGCCGCAGAAAGCGCCTATGACGGCAGTGTCTGCGCACTCGCGCGAAATAGGCACTGCGATACGGGGTGCATGTGCGAGTTCCCCCACGAAATTGGCTATTTTTTGGGCTATCCCTACGAAGATGTCCATCAGTTTATCGTCCAGCACGGCGAAAACTATAAGGTCTTTGGCGCCTGGAAGGTATACACAAACGTCGAACAGGCGCTCACGACCTTCGATTCCTATCGTGCATGCACGCAATACCTTACCTACATCTATCAGCAGGGCTGCAGCTTGGCGCAACTTGCCCAGGCAACCCGATAGAACATAGAAGCCGCGGCAAGCTGCCGCACAACTGAAAGGACTCAACATGAGCAAGATCGCCGTCGTCTACTGGAGCGGCACGGGCAACACCGAGGCCATGGCAAACCTCGTCGCCGAAGGCGCCACGTCCGCGGGTGCCGAGGCAGAGGTCATCTCCTGCGCCGACTTCTCCGCAGACAAGGCCGAAGGCTATGACGCCATCGCCTTCGGCTGCCCCGCCATGGGCTCCGAGGAACTCGAGTACGATGAGTTCCAGCCGATGTGGGACGAGGTCAAGGAGACTCTCGGCGACAAGAAGGTCGTCCTCTTTGGCTCCTATTCATGGGCCGAGGGCGAGTGGATGGACAACTGGAAGGCCGACGCCGACGATGCCGGCGTCAACGTCGTGGACTCCACCATCTGCTACGACGCGCCCGACGACGAGGGCGAGACCGCTTGCAAGGCCCTCGGAGCCGAGCTCGCGTAACGAACCCAGGGCTTCCAAAAGAGCCTGCATCAAAGCACATCCCCATCCCTACAAAAGAGCGGGGGCTGGATTCAAGTCCAGCCCCCGCTCTTTTGTAACGGCAGTTACATCAACCGGCTACGAGATATTGCCCAAGAACGCCTTGGTGCGCTCGCTCTTAGGATGGTCGAAGACCTCGCTCGGCGTACCCTCTTCCACAATGACGCCACCGTCCATAAAGACGACGCGATCGGCGACATCGCGGGCAAAGCCCATCTCGTGCGTCACGACGATCATGGTCATACCGTCGTGCGCCAGGTCGCGCATGACGCCCAGGACGTCGCGCACGAGCTCAGGGTCGAGCGCCGAGGTGGCCTCGTCAAAGAGCATCACGTGCGGATTCATCGACAGAGCGCGGGCGATGGCCACGCGCTGCTGTTGACCGCCCGAAAGCTGACTCGGCATAAAATCGATGCGCTCAGCAAGACCGACCTTGGTCAGCTCCTCGACGGCGATCTTCTCGGCCTCTTCCTTGCTGCGCTTGAGCACCTTTTGTTGCGCAAGCATGACGTTCTTTTTGACCGACAGGTGCGGGAACAAATTGAACTGCTGGAACACCATACCCAGATGCGTACGCACTTTGTTGAGGTCGACACCCTTGGCGCACACATCCACGCCCTCAACGATAATCGAGCCGCTCGTGGGATGCTCCAGACGATTGATGCAGCGAAGCATCGTCGACTTGCCCGAGCCCGAGGGGCCCAAGACCACAACGACCTCACCCTTGTGCACATCCAGATCGATATCGCGCAAGACCACGTTGTCGCCAAAGGCCTTCTGGAGGTTCTTGATACTGACGACGACCTCGTTCGAGTTATTGGTTTCGCTCATGATAGGACCTCCTTACAGACCGGCGATGTGATCGGCAGGCGTCGCGACAACCTGTCCGGCGCTCTTGGCGGGACGCTTCTTCTTGGTCTCGGCCGTGCCCAAAAGCCTCGCCTCAAGACCGCTCACCAAGCGAGCGAGCGGCAGGGTGATGACCAGATAGAACAGGGCGGCAACCACATACGGCGTGATGGAGCCCGTCGTGGCCACGATGGTACGGGCGTTCATGACGATCTCGACCACACCCACGGCGGCAAGCAGCGACGTATCCTTGTAAAGCAAGATAAACTCGCTGGTCAGCGTAGGCAAAACATTGCGGAATGTCTGCGGAATCATAACGTAGAGCAGCGTCTGGAAGGCATTCATGCCCAGAGAGCGAGCAGCCTCGTTTTGGC
>URNI01000059.1 GCA_900549135.1 uncultured Collinsella sp. | reverse complement strand
CAAGCGGCGTTTTATCGATACCGACCGCCTGGTAGTGCGCCGTTGCGGCAAGTCGGTAACCGAGATTTTTGAGACTGAGGGTGAGGGTCGTTTTCGCGAGCTCGAGACCTCGGCGCTCCGTTCGCTCCAAAGCGAGCGCAGCCTGTTGGTTTCGTGCGGGGGCGGTATCGTCGAAACGCCGGTGAATATTGAGCTGATGCACGAAATGGGTACGTGCGTGTACCTCGAGGGCGACTTTGAGGATTCGATTCGCCAGATTCGTCGGTCCGACACGCGCCCCGATTTTCGCTCTCCCGAGCATGCCGCGCGCCTGTTTGAGCATCGCCGTCCGCTGTATCGCCAGGCCGCCGACCTTACCCTTGATATTCGCAACAAGTCCTTCGAGGACGTTTCCTACCTTTGTGCCGAGATGCTTTTGGAGCGTGGGCTGCTATGATTCGCCGTCAACTGATCAATTTCCAAAACCGCAGCGTCGATGTCCGCGTCGGATTGGGCGCGTTCGATGAGCTGTCGCGCATGTTTTCCTCGGCTGTGGGCAAGCCTAAGCGCGCGATGGTCGTTTGGAACGACGACACGTCAGAGCGTTTTGGTGAGGTCGTCGAGCATGCGCTGGTCGACGCCGGCTTTGCCGTGTCGCTGCTCGTCCTCGATGTTTCGCCTGCCGGTGCCACGCTCGCCGATGCCGATACCGTCTTTGGCGCCCTGTCTGCCAACGGCGTTACCTGCGACGATCTGGTTGTCGCCGTTGGCGATGCCGCAACCTGCTCGGTTGTTAGCTGGTGCGCCAACCAGTGGTGCGGCCGAACCGAGTGCGCGCTGTTGCCGACGACCTTCGACGCCATGCTCACGGTCGCGACGACCATGAAGCCGCTCGTCGCCTCGTCGGCGAATGCGCTTCCCGCCATCGCGTTCCGTCCCGAACCGGGCTTGGTCGTGTGTGACCTCGACCTTGTTCGCGAGACGGACCCCGAGGACCTCAAGCTCGGCTATGTGGTACTTGTTGGCACCATGCTTTCGAGCAGTAAGTCCCGCTGGAATCAGTTTACTGAGACCGTCCCCGAGATTCTCGCGGGCGAAGAGGTCGCACTCGTCAATGCCGTTCAATGGTCTCAGACTGCCCGTAAAGACGTGCTGACGGCAACGAACCCGAGCGCCCGCCATGCTCTCGATTTTGGCAAAACGGGGGAGCGTACCCTGCGCGCCTGCTTGGGCGATGCCGCTTCGCAGGTCCCTGCCTACCAGCTGTTGTCCGAGGGCATGCGCTTTGAGGCGCGCCTAGCACATGATGCCTGCGATTTCGATATCGATTACGTCTTTGAGGTCGATGACTGCCTGGAGGACTTTGGCATCGAGGAGCTTGCCTTCGATCTGGAGCCTGCCGTTTATATCGAGGAGTTCCGTAGGCAGCAGTTTGTTCGCTCGAACCGCAGTATGTTGCCGCTGCCCGCTGCACTCGGCGCCATTCGTCTAACGAGCGTTGAGGACGAGGTTCTTGAGCGCCATGCTCACGCCTACTTGGCTGCTCGCAAAGAACTTCTCTAAGATTTATTGACATCCATCGTCTTTCGTATCATGTTGAGGGGCGGGTTTCCAATCGGTTGCGGATCGCATGCGATTCCGTCGTTCGGTTGAGACCCGTCCCGTCTATATTGAGACAACAAGAAAGGAATCTGCATGTCTGAGTTTGCTGCCGGTCCTGCCGGTCGTATCGAGCGTGTCCGTGCCCTGATGGCCGAGCGCGGCTACGACGCCATCGTCGTGCGCGACGAGGCCAACCTCCGTTGGCTCACGGGCGTGAAGGGCGTCTTCGACTACACCTTCGAGTTCCCGCACGCCGCGTTTATTACGGCCGATCAGTGCCTGTTCCACACCGACTCGCGCTATCTCAACAGCTTTGAGGAGAACACGCCCGCCGGCAGCCCCTGGGTCTACGACATGGATGAGGGCACCATCCCCGGTTGGGTCGCCGGCAAGATCGCGGCCAACAAGTGCCGCGTCTGCGCTGTCGATGATGATATGCATATTAATTTCTACCAGGGCATTCAGCGCGGCCTGGAGGACCGCTCCGTCGCCTGCATGCTGCCGCTGATGCACGACGACATCCGCAAGATGCGCGCCATCAAGGATGCCGAGGAGATTGAGCTCATGCGCCACGCACAGTCGATCACCGACGCCGCCTTCCAGCACATGCTCGGCTTTATTAAGCCTGGTATGACCGAGAAGCAGGTTCGCAACGAGCTCGAGAACTTTATGTTCGCCAACGGCGCCGACAGCCTGGCCTTCGGCTCCATCGTGGCGAGCGGCCCCAACACCGCCAACCCGCATGCCGTGCCGAGCGACCGCGTGATTGAGAAGGGCGATTTCGTCCTCATGGATTACGGCGCGGGCTACTGTGATTACCGCTCCGACATGACGCGCACCGTCGTGATGGGCGAGCCCACGCAAGAGCAGCTCGACCTGTACGCACTCGTGCGCCGCACGCACGAGGAATGCGTCGCCGCCATCCATCCGGGCGTCGAGGGCAACGACATTTTCAAGCTTTCCAAGAAGATCATCGGCGATGCCGGCTATGGCGATTACTACAACCATGGTCTGGGCCACGGCGTGGGCATCGACATCCACGAGCTGCCCAACTTCAACCTCAGCAAGAACATCATCGAGGTCGGCTCGGTTATCACCATGGAGCCCGGCGTGTACCTGCCCGGCGTGGGCGGCGTACGCCTGGAGGACTACGGCGTGGTCACCGAGAACGGCTATGAGCCCTTCACCAAGACCCCGCACGACCTGCACATTATCGATTGCTAAACCATCCAGCTGGGTTTTTGGAGGCGGGGCGTCCGGATTGATTCGGGCACCCCGCGTTCTCTTTTTATGCGCACGCCGTAGGCGCCGCCTGCAAGTGTATAATTTCGCTCGTATGTAATTTGGACGCATGTGCGTCTCGCCAATAACAAGAAAGGTCGCTATGCCTACCATTTCTACCGCCGACTTCAAGAACGGCCTCGGTCTCCGTATTAAGGACAAGGTCTATACCATCGTCGAGTTCCAGCATGTCAAGCCGGGCAAGGGCGGCGCGTTTGTGCGCTACAAGACCCGCGACATCAAGAGCGGCCGCGTCGTCGAGAACACCTGCAACGCCGGCACCAAGTTCGAGAGCGTCATGCTCACCACCCGTGAGTTCCAGTACCTCTACAACGATGGCGCCGACTACATCTTCATGGACAATGAGACCTATGAGCAGGTTCCCGTTCCCGAGGACATGGTGGGCGAGAACTCCAAGTGGCTGCGCGAGAACGACATCTGCCAGCTGCTCTTCGCCGACGATGAGCTCATGGGCGTGACTCCGCCGATGTTCATCGAGACCACCATCGTCCAGACCGACCCGGGCTTTAAGGGCGACACCGTCCAGGGTTCCACCAAGCCGGCCACGATCGACACCGGCGCTGTCATCCAGGTCCCCATGTACCTCAACGAGGGCGAGGTCATCAAGGTTGACACCCGCGACGGCAAGTTCGTCTCCCGCGTCTAGCAACCAACTCTTCTAGGAGGACTCATGCCCCAGGAAATCAAGATTGACGGCATCGGCATTTCGCCCGATGTTCTGACCGCCATCGTCTCGCGCGCCGTCACGGATGTCGAGGGCATCGCCTCCGTGGGCGTCAAGGACCTTGCCACCAACCTTGTCTCTATGATGCTTTCGTCCAAGGCCCCGGCTTCCGAGCCGGCGGTCGAGGCCGAGGTCGTCGGCGACAAGCTCGCACTCACCGTGCGTGTCGTGGTGTTCTTTGGCTATCCGTTCAAGAAACTCGCCGAGGCCGTTCGCGCCGCCGTGGTCGCCGCCATCGATGCCCAGGTGGGCGTCGAGGTCGAGCGCGTTGACGTTTGCATCGACGGCCTCGTTTTCCCCAAGGAGTAACCTTTGAGCCTTAAGGTTTATCGCGGGCGTACGCTTGCCCGCAGTCAGGCGCTGCAGCTGCTGTTCCAGGCCGAGGCCACGGACAGCCCGCTCGAGCGCGTCCTCGAGGGTGATTTCCTGATCTCGAAGGGTCCCCTCGACCCCTATGCGCTGGAGCTGTGCCGCGGTGCCTACGAGCATATCGACCGCATCGACTGCGCTCTGCGTTCCGTTGCCAAGAACTGGGATCTTATGCGCATGCCCGGTGCCGACCGCAATCTGCTGCGCATCGCCGTCTATGAGATGCGCTTCCTCACCGACGAGGAGGTTTCGGACGCCATCGTAATCAACGAGGCCGTCGAGCTTGCCAAGGCCTATGGCACCGACCAGTCCGCGTCGTTCGTCAACGGCGTGCTGGGCAAGATCGCTCGCAGCGAGGAGCTGCCGGGCGAGGACCTGTACCAGGAGCTGCTGGCCGAAGATCGCGCTCGCGAGGAGGCACAGGCTGCCGAGGCTGCCGCAAAGGTTGCGGTTGCTCAGGCTGAGGCTGGCGTGCTGGCCGAGGATGCGGACGCCGCCGAGGCTGTTGTCGACTCCGTCGAGGAGTAGCCATGCCAGAGGGTTCCGTCCGCAACTTCGACGAGATCTCGGACCGTCTGGACCAGATCATCGCTACCGTTCGCTCCAAGGATACGTCCTTGGAGCGTTCACTCGATCTGTTTGACGAAGCGATTGAGCTTGGCTCCCGCGCGGTCGATATGGTCGACAAGTTTGAGTTGACGCCGCGTGAGGCCGACAAGCTCGAGCAGGAATACGATGAGGATGCGGCAAACGAATCCCAGGATAGCTAGGCCGCATCTCCGGATACGAATGGTTGATGGCATTCATGAAACGCGTGCGTCTTGATGACGAACTGATTTCACAGGGCATCTGCGCCGATCGCGCGGATGCCCTTCGCACTCTTATGGCCGGCTTGGTCTCGAGTGGCGGCGAGCGCTTGACTTCGCCGGGCCTTAAGGTGATCCCGGGGCTGCCGCTGCACGTGAAGGGGCGCATTCCCTATGTTGGCCGCGGCGGTCTTAAGCTCGAAGGCGCGCTTGATGCGTTTGGCATCAATCCGACGGGCCTTGCCTGTCTGGATGTGGGCTGCTCTACCGGCGGTTTTACCGATTGCCTGCTCAAGCGCGGAGCTGCGACCGTTGTCTCGGTGGACGTGGGTCGCGCCCAGTTTGATTGGTCGTTGCGTCAGGACGATCGCGTGATGCTGCATGAGCGCACCAACGTGACGCAGCTGCCTGAGCTTGGCTATGCCGGCGCCATCGACCTGGCAGTGTGTGATGTCTCGTTTACCAGCATCGCGAACATTATCGATGCGGTGCTGGCGTGCCTGGCGCCTACGGGTGCATTCTGCACGCTCGTAAAGCCGCAGTTTGAGGCTCCGGCGGCGCTGGTGGGCGAGGGCGGCATTGTGACCGATCCCGCCGTGCGCCGCGATACACTCGTGGCGGCGGTTAAACTCTTTGCTGCCAAGGGCCTCTTTCCGGTCGATGTGTGCGTGTCACCCATTCATGGTGCCAAGGGCAACGTTGAGTTTTTCCTGTACGGCACGAGATTTGACCCTGGCGACCGCTCGCAAGACGAGCTGCAATCCCAGGTATCGGTTATGAGCGAGAAAGCTGCAATGCTATGAAGGTCTTTCTGGTTCCCAATTATTACAAGCAAGAGGCGGTCGAGAGCGGCCTGATGCTCGAGCTTTGGCTGACGCGCCAGGGCTATGAGGTGGCATGGGCTGCCGACCAGCGATCCAAGATTCAGAGCACGCCTGATATTGACGGCTCCGATCTGGTCATTACGCTCGGCGGCGACGGTACGTTGCTGCGCGCTGCCCGCATCCTCAACCATCGCGAGATTCCTATCCTCGGTCTTTCCTATGGTCACCTGGGCTTTTTAACTGCTGCGAGTCCCGAGGAGCGCGACATTCTGCAAGTCGTGAGCGACGCCCTGTCCGGCGAGCTGCATGTGAGCCGTCGCGCTACCATCGCCGCGGATATCGTGTCCGTGCGCGAAGACGGTACGAAGGATGTCGTGCGCACCTTCGCCCTCAACGACATGGCGCTTACCCGCGGTCCGTTGTCCGATATGGTCGAGTTCGACATCACGGTGTCCGGTCACCATATCGACCGACTGCGTGGCGACGGCGTGGTCGTGTCCACGGCGACTGGTTCTACGGGTTACGCGCTCAGCGCCGGTGGCCCCATCGTGAGCCCCGACTATACGGGCATGGTCTGCGTACCCATTGCGCCGCACACCATTCAGGCCCGTGCCTTCTTGACTTCGCCGAGCGATGTCGTCGAAATCTTTATGTCCGATGATCGCCCGAGTGTTCCGGCGATTGCTATCGATGGACAGTTTATTACCTGCGATGGCACCGTTGAGAGCGTGGCTGTGCGCCGCGGGCCCGGAGATGTGCTGCTCCTCGATTACGGCCCCGAGAGCTTCTATAACTCGGTGAGCCGCGTTTTCTACGGAGTCCGTCATGATCGATGAGCTGCAGGTTTCTAACATTGCACTCATTCGCGAGGCGACGCTGGTGCCGAGTGCCGGTCTGACTGTCCTGACCGGCGAGACCGGCGCCGGCAAGACCGCGCTGCTCTCGGCCCTCAAGCTTATTTTGGGTGAGCGCGCGGATTCGTCGACGGTGCGCGAGGGCGAGGCGCTGGCGAGCGTCGAGGCGCGGCTGTTTGACGGCCCGCACGACACGGAGGGCTTCACGGTCCAGCGCAGCCTTTCTGCCGAGGGCCGCAGCCGCGTGAAGATTGACGGCCGCATCGCCAGTGTGCGCGAGCTTTCGGAGCGCGTTGGTGTGATGATGGATCTGTGCGGCCAGCACGAGCACCAGCGCTTGCTCGATCCGGCGCATCACGTTGCGATGGTCGATGCATGGGCAGGGCGCCCGGCACTCGAGGCGCTGGATGCGTACCGCGTCTGCTTTAAAGCATCGCGCGCTGCCGCCAAGGAGGTTCGACGTGTCGAAGAGGCCTCGCGTGCGCAGGGGAGCCGCGTCGAGGAGGCGCGCTTTGCCCTCGAGCGCATCGGCGAGGTCGACCCCAAGCCGGGTGAGTATGAGGAACTCGAGGAGCTGCTGCCGCGCTCCGAACATGCCGAGGTACTGGTTGCCACGGCTAACGATGCCCATGCATCGCTTGCCTCTGAAGGGGGAGCGCTCGATGCCGTGAACAGCGCCGTGGCAGAGCTTTCCCGAATGGCTACCGTCGATCGCAAACTCGGCGACATTACCGATGCACTTTCGGATACCTGTATCTCCCTTGAGGATTGCGCGAATGAGCTTCGTGCCTATCGCGATGGCATCGCCTTCGACCCGCGCGAGCTCGCTCGCATGCGTGAGCGGTATTCCGACCTCAAGGGCCTGTTGCGTCAGTGGGGCCCCACCATGGACGATGTTTTTGCCATGCGCGATCGCTCGCAAGAGCTGCTGTCCCTGGTCGATGATGGCGATGAACAGATCAAAAAGGCGCGTGAGGCACTCGGGAGCGCTGAGCGCGAGTTGTTTGCCGCTGCCAAGGCACTTAAGCGCGCCCGCAATACGGCGGCCCCGCGCTTCTGTCACGAGGTTGGCCGCCAGATGGCTCGCCTGGAGATGGGCGGCGCCGAGCTCGTCTGGGAGTCGCGCGATCTTCCCCGTGCTGAGTGGACGCCCGTTGGTCCTTCGAGCTACGAGCTGCTATACCGCAGCGGTGCCGGTTTGACTCCACGTCCCCTGCGCCGCATTGCGTCGGGCGGCGAGCTCAGCCGCGTCATGTTGGCAAGTAAGGTTGTCCTCGGTAACGCGGACGGTGTCGATACGCTGGTGTTTGACGAGGTCGATGCTGGCGTCGGTGGCTCCACGGCGCGTGCGCTCGCGGGCGTGCTGGCAGATCTCGCCGCTACGCATCAGGTGATTGTCGTAACCCACTTGGCGCAGGTCGCCGTCATGGCTGACAAGCATTATGTCGTCAGCAAGGAACCGGGCGATGTTCCCCAGACGCATTTGGACGAGGTAACCGGCGAAGCGCGTACCGCCGAGATCGCCCGCATGTTGAGCGGCGATCAGTCCGAGGCAAGCCTGGCGCACGCCAGGCAGATGCTTGCGGAGGCGCGTGCCTAGGTCGAGCCGCCACAAGCATGTCCAACCCGGCCGCCACGAAACGGGTCCATCTACTACGTTTGGTAGGGCATCGGCAACCATGCCAAGAATTGCAAAAAGAAAACCGCAGGTAGAACACCTGCGGTTTTCTCTATTTTGGGTGTATGGTTGGCAGTTGCGGTTAAAACGTAGTAGATGGGCGGGTTTCGTGACGAGAGGCGTCTATCGGCTCCCCAATCTACCTACTCAACGACCTTATCCGGCTGGATGAGCTCCTCGTAGTAGCTGATATGCTCACGTGCGTCTTCAATCTCGGGCAGCAGGAAGTTGTAGATGACTTCGATGATCATCGTGGCGCTGATCTTAGAGAACGCAAAGTCGCCCGTCGTCAGCAGCGCTTCGTGGTTGACGGTATTAAAAGTGTAGTCTGCCAGGCGCGCGAGCGGGGATTTGCTGTCGCTGCTGATGACGACTACGGTTGCGCCGCAGTTGCGAGCCGCTTTTGCCATGCGATTCAGTCGGCGCGATTTGCCAGAGTTTGAGATTAGCACGATGACGTCACCCGGGCGTAACGTGAGCGCAAAACCGATTGATGTCTCGCTAATGGTGCTCGCCATGCAGCGCAGGCCCAGCTGCGAAAACTTAAACGTCGCATCGAGCGCGACCGCGTTCGTATTGCCCACAGCTGCAAACTCAATAACCCCTGCATGCTTAAGGGCATGCACAACAGCCGCCAGCGTATCGTGGTCGATCCCGTCGATGGTCGCATTAAGCTCGCTCACCTTGGCAGCCAGGATATTCTTAAGGCTCTGCTCCATATTGTCGAGCGAGACCTCGTCAGTCAGGCCCTCGTTACGCTGGCTTTCCAAATCCCTCGCCAACGAAAACTGAAAGCTGCGGAAGCTACCAAAGCCAAGCTTGCGGCAGAAGCGCGAAACGGTCGCCTCGGACGTGGCGGCGGCGCGTGAGAGCTGAGCCGCCGTGAGGCGTGGAGCCTCGGACTGGTGCTCCAATATATAGTCGACAATGCGCTGCTCGGACTCGCTGTATCCCTGATGGGTGCTAATGAGGGAAAGTGCGCTCTTGCTACTATCGGTCATGGATGGCTCCTGGTTGGCATGAAAATCTAGCTTGATTTGCAATGCCATAGTATACGGGCATTTTCAATTACAAGATACACCTTGCCGTTTCAAGTGTTGATGGTAAACTTTCACCTACCGTTTACGGTTATGAAAGAACCTTTCACCGGAGATTTGCACCTTAGCTCTTCTCACGCGGACGGTAGGTTGGTATCTTTCAGTTGTGGAAAAACGCGCATCGAAGCGCGTGTAGGGGAGCGCCCGCGGGCGCTGTACTCAAGAAGGAGGGACACATGGCTAAGTTTGACATCATCGCCGCCACCGGTTGCCCGACCGGCATTGCGCACACCTTCATGGCGAAGGAGGCGCTGGAGAAGGCAGCTGCCGAGCGCGGTCTGACCATTAAGGTCGAGACTCATGGCCAGGTCGGTGTCGAGAACGAGCTCACCAAGAGTGAGATCGCTGGCGCCAAGGCCGTCGTCGTCGCAGCCGATAAGGATGTCCAGGCCGAGCGTTTCGCCGGCAAGCCCATGGTTTCCGTTGGTGTTTCCAAGGCCCTGTCCGTTGAGGCCGCCGGTAAGTTGATTGACCGCGCGCTCGCCGCTAAGGGCGACAGCACGGTTGCAGCCGCTGCCGATGTCGAGGACGAGGTTGAGGAGAAGGAGTCCATCGGCCACATCATCTACAAGCACCTCA
Organism: uncultured Collinsella sp.; assembly: GCA_900549135.1. Taxonomy (GTDB): domain Bacteria; phylum Actinomycetota; class Coriobacteriia; order Coriobacteriales; family Coriobacteriaceae; genus Collinsella. The sequence goes on along the minus strand of URNI01000059.1, from coordinate 1,695 downwards.
TGAACGGCGTCAGCCACATGCTGGTCTTCGTCGTTGCTGGTGGTGTTCTGACCGCCGTTTCGTTCCTGTGGGGCATTACGTCCTTCGATTCGACGGCGTCTGACTACAACAGCTTTGCTGCTATGCTCAAGATCATCGGCGGCATTGCCATGAACCTCATGGTTCCCGTGCTTTCCGCCTACATCGCCGAGTCCATCGGCAAGCGCCCGGCACTCGTCCCCGGCTTTGTTGCCGGTATGATCGCCATCCAGGGCCTGCCTGTTAACGCCGAGACCGGCATGATCGACGCCGGTGGCACCGGCGTGGGCTTCGGCTTCCTGGGCGGCATCGTCGGCGGCTTCCTCGCCGGTTATGTCATCCTGCTGCTCGAGAAGGTCTTTGCCGGTCTGCCCAAGAACCTGGACGGCCTCAAGGCTATCTTCCTGTACCCGCTGTTCTCGACGGCTATCGTCGGCCTGGTCATGCTCGGCATTTCCGGCCCCATGGCTGCCATCAACACCGCCATGATGGACTTCCTCAAGGGCCTGTCCGCCTCTGGCGCCGTTGTCCTGGGTCTTGCCATCGGCTGCATGTGCGCCTTTGACATGGGCGGCCCGGTCAACAAGGCTGCTTACGTTACCGGTACCGCTATGCTCACCGAGGCACTGGCCGCCGGTGTTGGCACCGATACCTACAACTTCGGCACCAACTTCATGGCTGCCGTTTCCGCCGCCTGCATCGTTCCGCCGCTGATCACCACCTTCGCCGTCGTTGTCGGCAAGAAGTACTTCAGCCAGGAGGACCATGACGCCGGTGTCGTCAACCTCATCCTTGGTTGCACCCACATCACCGAGGGCGCCATTCCGTTCATGACCAAGAACATCTGGCCCGTCATGCCCATCATGATGCTCGGTTCCTCCATCGCCTCGATCCTGACTATTATGTTCAACGTTCACGATCCGGCGCCTCACGGTGGCTTCCTGGTCCTGCCCGTTGTCGAGAACGGTCCGCTGTGGGTTCTCGCGATCCTCATCGGCGCTGTGGTCGGTGGCATCCTGTTCGTCGCTTTCAAGAAGTATGACTTCGAGAAGAGCCAGAAGGCCGCTCCTGCCGCTTCCGCTAAGCCGGTCGAGGCCCCCAAGGCCGCTGCCGTCGAGGCTCCCAAGGCCGAGGCTGCCGACTTCGTGAAGGTCGAGAACGTCTTTGTCGCCGAGGACTTCGCTTCTCGTGACGAGGCTCTGAGCTTCGTTTCCAACCAGGCTGTCAAGGCCGGTATCGCCAGCGACGCCGACGCCGTGATGAATGCCTTCCTGGCCCGCGAGGCCGAGGGCACCACGGGTATGATGGAGGGCTTCGCCATCCCGCATGCCAAGTCCGACGCCATTACCGAGGCTGCCGTCATCGTCGTCAAGGACGAGTCCGGCGTGACCGGTTGGGACACCATGGACGGCGCTCCCGTCAACGTGGCTATCGCCCTGCTCATCCCCGGTGCCCAGGCCGGCACCACGCATCTCAAGATCCTTTCCAAGGTCGCCGAGGCGCTTATGGACGAGGGCTTCCGTGCCACCGTCAAGGGTTCCACCGACGCCGCCAAGATCGCCAAGACGATCAACGCTCGCCTGGTCTAATTCCACGGTACGCGAATAGCATCGCCCCCTGTAATCAGAACCACCCTTAAAAAGGGTGGTTTGCTCTTAGGGTATAACCCACGGGCCC
>URNI01000058.1 GCA_900549135.1 uncultured Collinsella sp. | reverse complement strand
CGTCGAGCGCCTCAATAATTCTGCCGAGGTGCTGCGTCGTTCGGCCCACGTGGCGTGCTTTGACCATCACCCGGCGCGCGAGGAGTTTGCCGAGGTCAGCCTTAGGTGTGTCAATGCCGCTGCTTGCGCCATGATTATTGACCGCTTTTTGGCCGATTGCGGCATTACTGCAAGCGATAGTATCGCTACCTGCCTGCTGTGCGGCCTGGTCACCGACACCGGTCGTTTTCAGTATCAGAACGCCGATGCCGCAGCGTTTCATGCCGCCTCGCGTCTGGTGGCGCACGGTGCCGATCCGGCACGCGTCGCGCTCGAGGTCTATCAGAGCATGCGTGTCGAGTTCTTGCACCTCAAGTCCATCGTCATGGGTCGCATCAAGACGGTCGCGCACGGGCGCGTGGCGTATAGCTACGCCTACGAGAGCGACCTTAAGGACTGCGGCGTCACCTCGGACGAGTGCGACGGCCTGGTCGATGTGGTGCGCGCGGTGATGGGCGTCGAGGTCTGCCTGTTCCTTAAGGGCATCGAGGGCGATACCAAGGTGCGCGGCAACCTGCGCTCCAAGGGCGAACTTGATGTTTCCGAGATTGCGGCCAACTTTGGCGGAGGTGGGCACCACGCTGCCGCCGGCTTTACCAACGCCGGAACGATTTCCGAGACGCTCACCGCGGCACTTCCCATGCTGGCCGAGCTGGTAGGGGAGGATCCCGCTTCGGTGACCGTCGAGCTCTAACTTTTTGGATGGTACATGGCTCGTCGTACACCTTCTCAACTTAATCTGCTGCTCGCCGTCGATAAGCCGGTGGGCTGCACGTCCCACGACGTGGTTTCGCAATGCCGACGCGCCCTCCATGAGCGGCGCGTCGGTCATGCCGGAACGCTCGACCCCATGGCATCGGGTGTCATGGTGGTGGGCGTGGGCCAGGCAACGCGTCTGCTGGGCATGCTCACACTCGATACCAAAAGCTACGTCGCCGACATCTCGTTTGGCGTCGAGACCAATACCGATGATGCGGAGGGCGAGGCGGTCCGCACGGTGGCTGTTGCCAACGAGCTCCGCGATCCTGCCTATGCTCGTGAGCGCTTGGCCGCCATGCTGGGCCCGCAGATGCAGGTGCCGCCGGCGTTTTCTGCTATCTCGATCAATGGCGTTCGCGCCTACAAGTCTGCTCGCGAGGGCAATGCGGTGGACCTACCTCCGCGCCCCGTCGAGGTCTATGCCGCCGACCTGATCGCCGTGGGCGGCGAAGGTGATACGTGTGTGTGGACCGTGGCGTTCTCGGTGAGCAAGGGCACCTATATCCGTGCGCTCGCTCGCGACCTGGGCCGCGCTTGCGATAGCGCCGCGCATATTTCCGCGCTGCGCCGCACGGCTTCCGGTGTTGTTTCCATTGGCGCTTGTCATGCGGTCGAGGAGCTTTCTCCCGAGTCCGCGGCTGGCTTTGCCCTGGATCCCATTGCGGCCCTGGGCGCCACACGTGTTGACTTGCCGGGCAATCTTGCCGACGACCTGCTCTGCGGCCGACGCATTCCCGTTGAGCGTGCGCTTGCCGATTTCGATTCCTCGAAGGCGCCGTTTGCGTTGGTGCTCGATGGGGGACTCAAGGCTCTCGCCCGCATTGAGGACGGCCGCTTTGTCATGGAGCACGTGTTTCCGCAGGCAATCGGCGGTGTTCGATGATGTTGTCCGCTCGCGAGCTCGCGCGTGTCTTTTTCGCGGGCGAGTCGGACGAGGCTCGCATCGTTGCTGCCGATACGTTTGATGAGTGTGAGCACTTGGGTGCCGCTTCAATCGCCATTGGCGTGTTCGACGGCGTTCACCGTGGACACCAGGAACTCATCGAAGCGCTTGTCCGTGATGCCCGTGCCCATGGCTGTAAGGCGGTCGTGGTTACCTTCGATCCCGACCCGGACGTTGTGGTGAGCCCTTCGCCCGCTCAAAAATTGATGACGACGGCCGACCGTCTGCATGCCTTGGCTCAAACCGGGGTCGATGCGGTGGTGGCCGTTCCCTTTACGCCTGAGGTTGCGGCGCTTGACCATGTTGCTTTTCTCTCGCTGGTGTCGCGTCTGGTCGACATTCGATCGATTCGCGTTGGCAGTGACTTTAGGCTGGGTCGTGGCGGTGCTTCTGGTGTTGCCGAGATGCGCTCCTGGGGTTCCGAGCACGGCGTTGACGTGTATGGTCACGACCTGCTTTGCGAGGGCGGTGAGGCCATTTGCGCCACCCGCATTCGTCATGAGCTGGGACAGGGCCATGTGGAGCTTGCTGCTGGGTTACTCGGCCGTCCGTATATGGTGCGTGGCGGTGTTATTCGCGGCCGTCACGAGGGTTCTGGCATGGGCTTTCCCACGGCAAACTTGCAGGTTCCCGACGGCATTCAGGTGCCAGCCGATGGCGTGTATGAGGGTCTGGTGCTGGTCGATGACACCGCGTGGCCCGCTGCTGTGAACGTCGGCCTGCCGCCAACGTATGCTGACGATGCGGCATCTGCGCATCTCGAGGCTAATTTAATTGGTTATACGGGCGACCTGTACGGCGCTTCCGTTTCGCTGGCGTTTACGCGCTGGCTGCGTCCCTCGCGTGTGTTCGATTCGCTGGATGAGTTGATCGCGACCGTCGAGGGTAATATCGAGGATATTCGTCACAACTTGGGCGATCAGGGGGTGAGCATCCGTGATTAGCGATGAGGAAAAAGACCAGGTACGCGCTGCGTCTGACCTGGTTGCCATCGTGCAGGAAACGGTCGAGCTCAAGCCTCGCGGCCATGAGTTTTGGGGATGCTGCCCCTTCCATGGCGAGAAGACGCCGTCCTTCCACATTATCCCCGCCACGCAGGTGTGGCATTGCTTTGGTTGCGGCGAGGGTGGCGACGTTTTCACGTATATCATGAAGCGCGAGAACCTGAGCTTTCCCGAGTCAATCCGTTACTTGGCCGATCGCGCGGGTATTGAGCTGCATGACACCGGAGATCGCCGCGAGCGCGGCACCAAGCGTGCCCGCATCTACGATCTGTGCGCCGAGACCGCCCAGTTCTACCACACCATGCTCATGCGCGGTAAGGACGGCCGTCCGCGCGAGTACTTTGCCAGCCGCGGCATGGGCGGCGACGTCTGCCGCCGCTACTGCCTGGGCTTTGCACCGGGCCGTAACGCGCTGGTGTCGCACCTGTCCCAGGCGGGTTTTACCCCGCAGGAGATGATCGACGCCAACGTTGCCGTGAGTCGCGGGCGCGGGCAGCTTGCCGACCGCTTTTACGACCGCGTGATGTTCCCCATCTTTGACGAGCAGGGTCACAACATTGCTTTTGGCGGTCGCATTATGGGCGACGGCCAGCCTAAGTATCTCAACACCGCCGAGACGAGCGTGTTTCATAAAAAGCGAAACCTCTACGGCTTTAATTGGGCCAAGGAGTTTATCGTCGCGCAGGATACCGCCATCGTGGTAGAGGGCTATACCGATTGCATCGCCTGCTGGGAGGCGGGGATTAAAAACGTCGTCGCCACGCTGGGCACGGCGCTGACGGAACATCATGTAAAGACGCTCACCCGCTTTGCCAAGCGCATCGTGTATATGTTCGACGGCGATGCAGCGGGCCAGAAGGCCGCCCGTCGCGCGATTCAGTTTATCGAGCAGGATTCCATGGACCTGCGCTGCGTGGTGCTTCCCGACGGCAACGACCCCATGGAGTTCATCACCGCGCATGGTGGCGAGGCACTGCAGGCGCGTATCGACGCCGCCGAGCCCCTCATGGACTTTGTATACCGGTCGCTGCAGGAGTCGAGCGACATCACCACGCCGGGCGGTCGCGCTAAGGCGCTGGAAGATGCGCTGACGCTTATCTATCCGTTGCGCAACAGCTATATGATCGACACGTACTTTATCCAGATTGCCGATCTGCTGGGTTTGGATCTGGAGACGGTGCGCGCGAGCTCGGGTCGTGTGTTTCGCGATGTCGCCAAGCGCGAGGATGCAGAACGACGTCGTGAGCAGAACTATGAGCGCCAGCGGGCACAGACTGAGCGGTCCGGTAGCGCGGGCGGTCGGGCGTCGGGTTCTCGCGATGCCGGTCGCGGTGCTTGGGCATCGGGCGCGACGCCGCCGGTGTCCGCGCCGGTCGAAGAAGAGCCGTACGACTACGTCCCGCTCGATGCCTACGGCGCCGCGCCCGTGGAGGTCGTCGACGACCTGCCGCCGATCGATGTGCCTGATGGTATGGGCGCTGTGCCTGTGGCTGACGGTTCGGGCGCACCGGCTGCGGCGGCGCCGATGGTTCTTACCGATCTTGAACGCAAGTCCTTGGCAGGGGAGCGCGAGCTGTTGACGATGCTCACGAGCTACCCCGACCTGTTCCGCACGTATGCCGACCGCATCTGCTCCATCGAGTGGGTTGACCCGCGTCACGAGTCCATTGCATGGGCCGTTCTGGCAACGCCGCCGGGAACCGATCCTGCAGCCTGCATGGATGCGGCGCGCTCAGTGTGTCCCGATGCGGCAACGCTTGTGAGTGCCGGGCGCATCTCCGCGACGAGCAAGCACCCCACCGAGACGAACATCGTGTTTATGCTTGATACGCTTGAGCTCTACACCATCAAGCGTCGCATGCGTGCCGCACAGGCCAAGCTGCGCCAGGACCGTTCACTCGATGATGAGGCCCGTCGCGCGCTGACCGTGCAGGCCGCGCAGGATTCGCAACGTCAACGCGAACTGCAAAAGTCGATCGGCGGCGTGGCGGACCCGTTCCGTTTGATCGGCCTGGAGGCCGCGGGCACCGAACAAGCCTAGATGTTGTGGTCAACCAGCGTATTCTCGCCTATATCCAGTCTTCTTTTTGGGTATAGACGTCAATGTGTGTGCTAAAGTATTGAGTCCTGTGGACTATGAAGGGAGAATCTGTGCCAAAAAAGACTGAGAGCACGGGTACTAGGCTGGAATCCTACGTTGCAAAGCTCATGGGCAACGGCTCAAACAGGACTTCGGTAACCGAGGACGAGATTCAGGTCGCCCTGAAGGATATCGATGTGTCTGACGAGCAGCTCAACGCGGTGTATTCCGCGCTGCGCAACAGCGGCATCCAGATTATCTCCGCGAGCGGTAACGACGACGCCCCCATGGGTGTCGACGATGACGATACCGATACCGATACCGATACCGACGATTTCGATGACGACGACGAGCACGATTCCGGCTCGCTCGACGATCACGAGCTTAAGATGGCCCGCCAGGCCGACGCCGAGATGGGTTCTTCCAAGAGCAAGAAGAAGCGCACCGTGCGCACGTCCCGTTCGCGTTCGCGCGTGCGTGGCATCGATGCCTCCACGGTGATGCTGACCGGCGACCCGGTCCGTATGTACCTCAAGGAGATCGGCAAGGTCGACCTGTTGACCGCCTCCGAAGAGGTCGATCTGGCTATGAAGATCGAGGCCGGTCTCGAGGCTACCGAGAAGCTCGAGGCTGCCGATGCTGGTGAGCTCGAACTCACGCGTGCCGAGATGCGTCGTCTTACGCGCATTGAGAACGTGGGCCTCGAAGCCAAGCAGGCGCTCATCAGCGCAAACCTTCGTCTGGTCGTCTCCATCGCCAAGCGCTATGTCGGTCGCGGCATGCTGTTCCTGGACCTGATTCAGGAGGGCAACCTCGGTCTGATCCGCGCCGTCGAGAAGTTCGACTACCAGAAGGGCTTTAAGTTCTCCACGTACGCCACGTGGTGGATCCGTCAGGCCATTACGCGCGCTATCGCCGACCAGGCCCGTACCATCCGTATTCCCGTGCATATGGTCGAGACCATCAACAAACTCGTCCGCGTGCAGCGCCAACTTCTCCAGGACCTGGGTCGCGACCCGACCCCCGAGGAGATCGGTGCCGAGATGGACATGAGTGCCGACCGCGTCCGCGAGATCCAGAAGATTTCGCAGGAGCCCGTGTCACTCGAGACCCCCATCGGCGAGGAAGAGGATTCCCAGCTGGGCGACTTCATCGAGGACTCCCAGGCTATCGTTCCGCCCGATGCCGCCAGTTTCTCCATGCTGCAGGAGCAGCTCACCCAGGTGCTCGACTCGCTTGCCGATCGTGAGCGCAAGGTTATCGAACTGCGCTTTGGCCTTGTCGACGGACATCCCCGCACGCTCGAGGAAGTCGGTCGTGAGTTTGGCGTCACGCGCGAGCGCATCCGCCAGATCGAGTCCAAGACTCTGGCCAAGCTTCGCCACCCGAGCCGTAGCAGTAAGCTGAAGGACTATATCGAGAGCTAGTCAAGCAAGAGGCGCCCTCAAGCACATCCGCTTGGGGGCGCTTTCATGTAGACATTGGGGACGTTCTTGAATGACTGGACGTTTAAGAACGTCCCCAATGACTGGGTCGGAAAATTTCTTAAAAAAGTTCTTGCCCTGAGCTGATTCGTCCGTATAATAAACTTCGTTGCTTGAGAGCACGCACCTATTCCTCGGTAGCTCAATGGTAGAGCACGCGGCTGTTAACCGCGCTGTTGTAGGTTCGAGTCCTACCCGGGGAGCCAGGTTGTAAAACCCGTCGCTTATGTGGCGGGTTTTTTCATGCCGCGATCGCCGTTCGCGAACGTTACCATATCAACATTTCGTGTCGAGGATGTAATCCCGTGACCCACCACCTCAACATGGCGCGCTCGTTGTAGAATATTACGATGATTGCTCCCACGACATGGTGCCGCGAGCACCAGATAAGGAGATTCTTGTGTCTGAGACCATTAACGGCAGTCTGAGCGTCTCGAACGACGTTATTGCCGATATTGCCGGTTATGCCGCGATGACGTGCTATGGCGTTGTCGGTATGGCTGAGCAGCTCCAGGGCGCCGAGAGCGTGCGCCTGCTTGCCGGTCAGCGCCTCCGCAAGGGCGTGCTTGTCTCCGCCGACGAGAACGGCCTTACGGTCGATCTTCACGTCGTGCTCGAGAACGGCGTCAACATGAAGTCCGTCTGCCACAATCTTTCGAGCTCCGTTGCCTTCACTCTGCAGGAGATCGCCCAGATCGATCCCGCCAGCCTTAAGATCGGCATCCATATCGACGCGCTCAAGAGCCGTCTGAACTAGCATCCGAAAACGGAGATTCAAATACCCATGATTGCAAAGACCATTCGCACCTGTTTTCCGATCGCTGCGGCTGCCGTTTCCGACAAGGCCGAGGAGATCAACAAGCTCAACGTCTTCCCCGTACCCGATGGCGATACCGGCACCAACATGTCGCTCACGCTCGCCTCGGTGACCAAGGAGCTCTCTGCCCTTCCCGCCGATGCCGATATGGAGGCCATCGCCGGTGCCATCACCCACGGCTCTCTCATGGGCGCTCGCGGTAACTCCGGCGTTATTACCTCGCAGATTCTTCGCGGCGTGGCCGAGGGCCTTGTCTCTGCCGACGAGCCTATTACGTCCGCCAACATTGCCTTCGCCTTCCGTCGTGCCGTCAAGGTCGCCTTCCAGGCTGTCCGCAAGCCCATCGAGGGCACGATCCTCACGGTCCTGCGCGATGTCTCGACCAAGGCCGATGAGTGCGAGAAGAAGAAGTTCTCGGCCGAGGATGCGCTCGATGCTATCGTCGTCGAGGCGTACCAGTCCGTCGCCCGCACGCCCGACTTGCTGCCCGTCCTCAAAGAGAACGGCGTGGTCGACTCAGGCGCCTTCGGCTTTGCCATATTCCTGGAGAACTTTGTTGCCGCCGCGCTTGGTCGCAGCACCGTTGTCGAGGATTTCTCCGCTACGTTTGACTCCGCCGGCTCTGCCCGCGATGCCGCTCTTGGCCGCGTTGAGATCGAGGCTAACGACGACTGGGAGGGCTCGGAGTTCCGCTACTGCAACGAGTTTCTCTTTAAGGCCGACGCCCCGTTTGACGAGGACGAATGCCTTAAGTTCCTAGGCTCCATGGGCGACTGTGAGCTGCTCGTGGGCGCCTATCCCGACTACAAGATCCATGTGCACTCCAATACCCCCAACCTGGTGCTCGAGCACATGCTGCAGCTCGGTCAGATCTATGAGGTCTTTATCCACAACATGGAGATGGAGGCCCACGACCGTACCGCTAAGATCCACGAGGATCAGGAAAAGGCCGCCGAGCCCGCCAAGGCGCTGGGCTTTGTCGCCGTTGCCGCCGGTTCCGGCGAGGCCGACATCCTCAAGTCCCTTGGCGTCGACGTGGTCGTCTCCGGTGGCCAGACTATGAATCCCTCGACCGCCGACCTGCTGGGCGCGGTGGACCAGGTCAACGCGACCTCGGTCATCATCTTGCCCAACAACGGCAACATCCGCATGGCCGCTGAGGCTGCTGCCTCAGCCTGCACCGACAAGAAGGTCGCCGTCGTTCCCACCAAGACCGTCCCGCAGGCCTTCTCCGCGCTGTTCGCAGTCCTGCCCGATTCCGAGCTCGAGGATGCTGTTGCCGCCATGGTCGACGCCATCAGCGAAGTTCGCGATGGCGAGGTCACCCGCGCCGTGCGTGATTCCAGCGCCTCCGACGGCTCTCCGATTCACTCCGGTGACGTCATGGGCATTATTGCCGGCTCCATCGACGTGGTCGGCTCCGACGTGAAGCAGGTCACGCTCGACTGCATCAACCGCATGCAGGAGGAAGAGGAGGGTGACGCGCTGACGATTCTGGCCGGCGAGGAGTTGTCCGATGAGGCCTTCCAGGAGATCGTCGACGCCATCGAGGAGGCTCAACCCGACCTGGAGATTGATGCCCATCGTGGCGAGCAGCCGCTCTATCCTGTGATCTTCTCGATCGAGTAGGCAACTGCCCATGTCCGAGCTGTGCTCCGTGCCGCGCGTCTCGGAGCGCTTTGCCCAGAGCAATGCGCTCGACGAGGATATCGCGCGACTCAAATATGTTTCGGGTAAACGTGAGGAGGCCCTTCGCCGTCTGGGAATTAGGACGGTGGGGGACCTCCTTCTCCATATCCCTCATCGATACCTCGACTTTACCCGTTCGTGGTCCATCGAGATGGCGCCCATCGGTACCGTGTGCACCATCATCGCCACGGTCGACCGCATCGTCCAAAAGCAGCCGCGTCCGCGCATGCAGGTGACCGAGGTATCGCTGGTGGACGAGACGGGCGTGTTGCAGGTCGCCTTTTTCCGCCAGCCCTGGATTGCCCAGCAGCTTAAACAGGGCGACCGCCTGGCCGTGATGGGCAAGGTTGAGTTTGCCTACGGTTTTAAGCAGATGGCCTCGCCGCACTTTGAAAAGCTCGATGACGGGCGTGCTGCGGGCACCATCCTGCCGGTCCATTACGTGAGCGATGGCGTGAGCCAGGCGTGGATGCGCCGCATCGTAAGCGGCGCGCTCGAGGTCGTCGGCAATCCGTTCGATCCGATTCCCGCGCCGCTGCGCGCAAAGCGGAAGCTCATGAGCAATGCCCGCGCGTTGCGTTCGATCCACTTTCCATCGAGTATGGCAGAGCGCGATATCGCGCGCGCACGGCTTGCCTACGAGGAGTGCCTCTACCTGCAGCTGGCGCTGCGCCTGCGCAACGTCGGCGGCCTGGTCGATGTGGTTCCCTATGCCCACACCGCGGGCGAGCACCTGGCCGCGCTTAAGCAAGCCCTGCCGTTTTCGCTGAGCGACGAGCAGGAGACCGCGTTCCAAGATATCCTGCGCGATATGTGCGATGGTGGGCGCGTGATGAACCGCCTGCTGCTTGGCGACGTCGGTACCGGCAAGACGGCCGTCGCCGCCTGCGCGCTGGCTGTCGCGGCCGATTCGGGCACTCAGTCCTGCGTTATGGCGCCTACGGGAGTGCTGGCGCGCCAATATGCCGATAAGACCGGCCCCTTGCTCTCGCAGGCTGGCATGTCCTGGGCGCTCCTGACGGGTGCCACGCCGGCGGCCGAGCGCGAGCAGATCCATGCGCAGTTGGAATCGGGCGAGCTCGACGTCCTCTTTGGCACTCACGCGGTCCTTTCGGATGACGTGGCGTTTAAGCATCTTTCGCTTGTCGTCATCGACGAGCAGCACCGCTTTGGTGTGGGCCAGCGCAATGCCCTGCGTGCCAAAGGCCCTGGTGCGGACCTGCTCGTCATGACGGCGACGCCCATCCCGCGTACGCTGGCGCTCTCGGTCTACGGCGACCTGGACACGAGCATCATCCGCCATCGACCTGTTCCGGGGGCGGGCGTTGCGACACGCGTGCTCACCGAGTCGAGCCGCGACCTGGCCTACGGCGCCATTCGCGAGGCGCATGAAAAGGGTCAGCAGGCCTACGTGATTTGCCCGCTCGTGGAGCCGAGTGACTCGGCCGATGAGCTTGAAGACGTGCCCGGTATCGCCCGCGACGACGAGGGCCGCGTGACCGTGCCCGTGCCGCTCCACGATACGGCAACCGAGCTCGACCGACTGCGCCTGGCGTTGCCGGGACTTACCATCGAACGCCTTCACGGCCGCATGCCGGCGGGGGAGAAGGACCGCGTGATTGCTGCCTTCAAGCGTGGCGAGATCGACGTGCTCGTATCGACCACGGTGGTCGAGGTGGGCGTCGACGTGCCCAACGCCACCGTCATGGTCATCGAGAACGGTGAGCGGTTTGGCTTGGCGGCGCTGCATCAGCTACGCGGTCGCGTGGGCCGCGGCAGCGTGTCGGGCACGTGCCTGGTCATGACGCACTCCAAGGGCAATGGCGGCGCCTCGGCGGCACAAGACCGCCTCCAGTCGCTCGAGAAGACCTCGGACGGCTTTACGCTCGCCCAGATGGACCTGCGTCTGCGCCACGAGGGCGAGATCCTGGGTTATCGCCAGCACGGCGGCGTGACCTTGCGCTTTGTGGACCTGGACGCCGACGAGGATCTTATCGAATGGGCCCATTTGGACGCGGTCGAGCTCTTGCGGTATGCTTGCAACCTTGACTCCGTGGCGACGCGCCCCTTGCGCGATGCGGTCGCCACGCGCTATCGACATATCTTTAAGGAGGTTAGCGGAGGATGAGAATCATCGGCGGTGAATGGCGCGGCCGTAAGATCGAAGAGCCGCGCGGGCGCGATGTTACCCGTCCCACGACCGATCGCGTGCGCGAGGCATGTGCATCCATGGTCATGTCAGCGTTCGACTTCGATCTGGACGAGGTCCGCGTGCTGGACGCCTTTGGCGGCTCCGGTGCCCTGGGAATCGAGATGCTCTCGCGTGGCGCCCGCTCGCTCACCACGTTCGAGATCGATCGCAATGCCGCCCGTCTGATCACCAAGAATATCGAGTCGCTGTGCCGCGACCGCTCGCGCTGGCGTGTCGTTACCGGCGATGTGCTGGCGAGTGCCTCGCGTGGTCGCGTGCCGGGCGGCCCCTTTGACCTGGTCCTGCTCGATCCGCCGTATGCCTTTGGCGCCGAGCCGGTCGAGGAGCTGCTGCAAAATCTTTCCCAGCGGGGGCTGGTGGCACCCGGGGCCTTTGCCCTGTTTGAGCATGCCGCATACGATGCGGGCGCTCATCCAGCTGGTTTTGAGACCGTGCGGGAGAAGCGTTACGGCATTACCTCGGTTGATTTGCTGCGCTGCGCCGCCGAGGACGAGAACGACCATGCTGACGAGAACGAAAATGACGAGGATGCGCCTTCGGAGGACACCCATGAATGACACCATCAACCGCGTGATCGTCCCGGGCACCTTCGATCCCATCA
>URNI01000057.1 GCA_900549135.1 uncultured Collinsella sp. | reverse complement strand
AAAGAACCCCCGCCGCACGAAGTGCGCAGCGGGGGTTCTTTCATGTCCGAGGACGTCCGCGAAGGTCAGCCCTCAGATCCTGCGGTGGGAGACCTAGGCCTCGTTGTACACCGTCTTGAGCTTCAGCAGGTGAGCGTAGCGGTCCATAGCGGCCTGCTCGTTCTCCTTGAAGAGCTCCTCGGCGCGCTCGGGGAAGGAACGCGTCAGCGAAGCGTAACGGGCCTCGTTCATCAGGAACTCCTGATAACCGCCCGCGGGCTCCTTGGAATCGAGCGAGAACTTCTTGCCGGCAGCAGCCTCGGGGTTGAAGCGGAAGAGGTTCCAGTAACCGCACTCGACAGCCTTCTTCATCTCGGCCTGGCAGTTCTGCATGCCACCCTTCTTGATGGAGTGCATCTCGCAGGGGCTGTAGCCGATGATGAGGGACGGGCCGTCGTAGGCCTCGGCCTCGTGGATGGCCTTGAGGGTCTGAGCCGGGTTGGCGCCCATGGCGACCTGCGCCACGTAGACGTAGCCGTAGCTCATGGCGATCTCGGCCAGGGACTTCTTCTTGGTCACCTTACCGGCAGCGGCGAACTGAGCGACCTGGCCCAGGTTCGAGGCCTTGGAGGCCTGACCGCCGGTGTTGGAGTAGACCTCGGTGTCGAAGACGAAGACGTTGACGTTGTGGCCGGAAGCCAGGACGTGGTCCAGGCCACCGAAGCCGATGTCGTAGGCCCAGCCGTCGCCGCCGAAGATCCAGAAGGACTTCTTGGTGAGGTAAGCCTTGTCGGCGAGGATCGCCTTGGAAGCGTCGCAGCCGCACTTCTCGAGCTCGGCGACGTAGGCAGCAGCAGCGGTCTTGGAGGCCTCGGCGTCGTTGACAGAGTCGATCCAAGCCTGGCCGGCGGCCTTGAGCTCATCGGACGGACCATCGGCAGCGATGATGTCCTGGGTAGCGGCGATCAGCTTCTTCTGGACGGCCTCGTAACCGACGGCCATGCCCAGACCGTGCTCGGCATTGTCCTCGAACAGGGAGTTGTTCCACGCCGGGCCGTGACCGTCCTTGTCCTTGCAGTAAGGAGCGGTGGCAGCGGGGTTGCCCCAAATGGAGGAGCAGCCGGTGGCGTTGGAGATGAACATGCGGTCGCCGGCGACCTGGGTCACCAGACGTGCATAGGCGGTCTCGGCGCAGCCGGCGCAGGAGCCGGAGAACTCCAGGTAGGGCTGCTTAAACTGGCTGCCCTTGACGTTGGCCGCGATGAGCTCCTTCTTCTCGGAGACGTTCTCGACCATGTAGTCCCAAACGGGCTGCTGGTCCATCTCCTGCTCGGTGGGAACCATCTCGAGGGCGCCCTTGGGGCAAACCTTGACGCAGTTGGTGCAGCCCATGCAGTCGAGCGGGGACACGGCCATGGTGAACTTCATGCCCTTGGCCTTGGGGCCCATGGCGTCGAGCGTGCGGGTAGCCTCGGGCGCGGCGGCAGCCTCGTCCTCGGTCATCGCGAACGGACGGATGGTGGCATGCGGGCACACATAGGCGCACTGGTTGCACTGGATGCACTTGGTCTCGTCCCAGTGAGGAACGACCACGGCGACGCCGCGCTTCTCGTATGCGGAGGCGCCCAGCTCAAACTGGCCGTCGGCGCAACCGACGAAGGCGGAAACGGGCAGGCTGTCGCCGTCCATGCGATCGATGGGCTCGAGCAGGTTCTTGACCTGCTGGGCGATGGCGGACTTGGTCTCCTCGGAGAGCTCGACGGGAGCGGCGTCCTCGGCGGTAGCCCAGTCGGCCGGAACCTCGAACTTACGGAAAGCGGTAGCGCCGGCATCGATGGCCTTGTGGTTGGCGTCGACGATAGCCTGGCCCTTCTTCATGTAAGACTTGGTAGCCGCGTCCTTCATGTACTGCAGGGCGTCCTCGGCGGGCAGAACCTTGGCCAGCGCGAAGAAGGCAGACTGGAGCACCGTGTTGGTGCGCTTGCCCATGCCGACCTTGGCCGCCAGGTCGATAGCGTCGATCAGGTAGACGTTGACGTTGTTGTTCGCGATGTAGCGCTTGGCCACGGCGGGCATGTGCTCGGCGAACTCCTCGTCGCTCCACTGGCAGTTGACCAGGAAGGTGCCGCCCGGCTTGACGTCGCGGACCATCTTGAAGCCCTTAACGATGTAGCTGGGGTTATGGCAAGCGACAAAGTCGGCCTTGGTCACGTAGTACGGCGAACGGATCGGGGAATCACCAAAGCGCAGGTGCGAAACGGTGACGCCGCCGGTCTTCTTGGAGTCGTACTGGAAGTAGGCCTGGACGTACTTGTCGGTGTGGTCGCCGATGATCTTGATCGAGTTCTTGTTGGCGCCGACGGTACCGTCGCCACCCAGACCCCAGAACTTGCACTCGATGGTGCCGGGGGCTGCGGTGTTGGGCGCATCCTCGGCCTCGGGCAGGCTCAGGTTGGTCACGTCATCGACAATGCCGATGGTGAACTCGCGCTTGGGCTCGTCCTTCTTGAGCTCCTCGAAGACAGCGAACGCGGACGCAGGAGGCGTGTCCTTGCTGCCCAGGCCATAACGGCCGCCGACGACCTTGATGCCCGTCTTGCCGGCCTCGTAGAGAGCGGAGACGACGTCCTGGTAGAGCGGCTCGCCGATGGAACCCGGCTCCTTGGTACGGTCCATGACGGCAATCTTCTGGACGGTCTCGGGGAGAACGTCGACGAAGTGCTTGATGGAGAACGGACGGAACAGACGAACCTTGACCAGGCCGACCTTCTCGCCGTGAGCGTTGAGGTAGTCGATGACTTCCTCGAGCACGTCGCAGAAGGAGCCCATGCACACGACGACGCGGTCGGCATCGGGAGCGCCGTAGTAGTTGAACAGGCCGTAATCGGTGCCGAGCTTCTCGTTGATCTTCTTCATGTAGCCCTCGACGACGGCGGGAAGCTCGTCGTAGACCTTGTTGCAGGCCTCACGGTTCTGGAAGAAGATATCGCCGTTCTCGTGGCTGCCGCGGGTGTGCGGGTGCTCAGGGTTGAGCGCGTGGTCGCGGAAAGCCTGGACGGCGTCCATGTCGCACATCTCGGCCAGATCCTTGTAGTCCCACATGGCGACCTTCTGGATCTCGTGGCTGGTGCGGAAGCCGTCGAAGAAGTTAAGGAACGGGGTCTTACCCTCGATGGCGGCAAGGTGAGCCACCGGCGAGAGGTCCATGACCTCCTGGACGTTGCCCTCGGCGAGCATGGCGAAGCCGGTCTGACGACAGGCCATGACGTCGGAGTGATCGCCAAAAATGTTCAGGGCGTGGGAAGCGACGCAACGCGCGGAGACGTGGAAAACGCCCGGGAGCTGCTCGCCTGCGATCTTGTACATGTTCGGGATCATCAGGAGCAGACCCTGAGAAGCCGTGTAGGTGGTGGTCAGAGCACCGGCGCCCAGCGAACCGTGAACGGTACCGGCTGCACCTGCCTCGGACTCCATCTCGACGACCTTGACCGGGGTGCCGAAGATGTTCTTGCGACCCTGGGCCGCCCACTGGTCGACATGGTCGGCCATCGGGCTGGACGGCGTAATGGGATAGATTCCCGCTACCTCGGTGTACGCATACGAAACATATGCGGCCGCCTCGTTGCCGTCCATAGACTTAAACTTACGCGCCATATACCCCTCTCCTCTCATATAGGTATACAGGCCCCGGCGATCGCCGGGATGTTGGCGTGATGGGATTTACGCTGTTGCTTCCAATCATCTGGCAGGCAGGCTCAGCAGCAGGTACGTGGCGTGGAGAGAAGACATGCCGAGGCGAGGGCCAGCTGATGCGCCCCACAGACCCGACCGCCCGTCTTGCACATGACCGAGCGCCGCAAAGGCCGCATGCCGGATGCTCCCGGGCACGCCCCGGCGATGGGAAGCGCCCGCAACGGAAATCCGCATGCGGGTTTATTGTACCCCGCCGTTAAGTGTAATTTCGGCAAATATAGGCGGGCGGTAAAGGTTTACCTCGGGTGACTGCCGGGAGCAAAATGATCCCTTGGGGACGGAGGGACCATTTGGCAGGACTGGCTAGAGGGCACCGAAGAGAATGGCGTAGGTAGTGGATTCGCCGAGCTTGAGTTCGTCGCCGGGATTGAGTTGGGCGGAACGGCCGGGCTCGACCTGAATGCAGACGCGCGTGGCCCCGTTTACCACCACGGTTCCGTTGGTGGACGACAAGTCCTCGACGTGCCAGATATTTTGAGCATCGCACCAGATATGGGCATGGCGGGCCGAGACATCGTCGCCGACGTCGGTAATATCGCCCTCACCAGTGGCCAGTGCGCCAATCTCAACACCCTGCTCGCTCGGCTGAATCCAGCGCGGGGCGCTCACGACAAAACTGTTTTGCACGCGCAGCAAGCCCAAGGGGTGCCCCGGGGCGGGTTCGCGTTCGCCCGCGGTCATCGACATGCCAAGCGAACGCGGCGTGGATGTTCCTCCGCCACAGGTCGCGTGCGCGTAGTCGATGGCATAGTTCACCGAGGACCGCACATCCGCCGAACAACCGACAGCGACAAACAGCACCAGCACGGCCTCGGCGCGCTCGGCGGGCATGAGTTCCGCCGCCTGGGACAGGCGATCGAGCGCGTTGCGATAGAGATTCGTGTCCTGGTGGCACTCTTCGAGCGCGCGTACCATCGGTTCACCTGCAGGACCGCACACCATATTGATCACAGCCGTGGAGTCCATGGGATTTCGCTGGCGCAGGGCCAGTTGCGACATAATACGCGCAGCCGAGGTACCGTATTCGGCAAAGTAGCGCTGCTGAAGCGTGCCGACCGGCGCGCGAACGATAAAGCGGGAAACCCAAGAGCGATCGGCGGCTCGGCTCTGCGGGCTGCGGCCGTCGGCGAGCGGACGGGACGAAAGCACCAAGCCGCACAGCTCGATATGGCTCAGATGCGCCGCGCGCTTAAAGATGTCAAACATGGCCCCGCATGGGGTGAGCTCAACTTGAGATGCCATGACCTAGGCCTCCTTGGTCGTAGAAATAGAATCGGACGATACTTCGACAGGTCCGCCAAAAGTACGGGCAGCTGCGGCTCCACCGGCAAGCGGAGCCGCCATCTGGGCTTTTGTGCGTCGCGGTGCCGAAACGGGAAGTTCAAAGGCAAAGCCCATCGCAAGCAAAAACCACGTAAGCGTATAGGTTGCAACCAGAGCGGCAACAAGGCCGCCCATCATGGCGCGTTGGGAAAATACGCTACATGCAGCCACAACCAGCACCGGAACCTCGCAGGCAGAAAGCGCAAGCACGCCCTGCAGGAACCCCAAGCGCCGATCGCGCGCAAGTGCCCCCGCGGCAACGCCGGCTATGCCTGGCAGCGCCAACGCCAGTGCGGCAATAATACCCGGTAGCGACCCAGACCACACGAGCGATCCCAAAGTCGCCGTCACGCGAGCGCCCGACGCCAGCAGCGCGGCCGAAACCACGACCACAGCCCAAACCACGCCACAGACGACCGTCGCGCCGACCATCAGCGCGCGACGAACCGCACGGCCAGACGCATCCATGGGGCACGGCGTGAGCGGCTCGCCGCGGAGCGAACGACCGACATTTTGCGCATAGTGGTCACAAAACGCCGAGAGCGCCGCCTCGACCGCCGCCGGCTCGGGACGATCTTTTTGATGGCTGGACAGACAGGCCATCACCACGTCGAACAGCTGGGCATCGACAAACGCCAGCGCATCGCGTAGCTCTTCGGAATCCGGCTCAAGCCCTAGCTGCTGGGCCTGCTCGGCCGCGGCGAGCGCCACATCGGGCTCACGACGAAGCAGCTGAGCCAAATCACAACCGGGCGCATGGGCACCAATGGGATAGTCGGGCCGCGTGTCCATCTTGAGACGGTAGGGGCTCGCGATGTCGCGCGTCTTTTTGCGCGAACCCGAGGTGCCCGAAGTGCTCGGCGCGGCTTCGTATGGCGCGACGCCGGCAATGAGCTCGTAAACCGTGCTTGCCGCGGCATAGACGTCAATCGCCGGCGACATACGCAAAGCGCGCAGATCGGGAATATCGTCGGTGAGCATCTCAGGCGGAGCGTAGGCAACCGTCGCGCGGCGCAACGTGGCGTAGCGCTCTGTAAAGGACTCCTTGCCGCCGGTTCCCGCCACCGCAGAGGCGGGCTCGAGCGCCAGCGACGAGCCAAAGTCGATCAGGCACAGGTCAAAGGTGCCCTCGGCAAGCTGCCGGTCAAGCGGTAGACGCGCCGTACGCACCATAATATTAGCGGGCGAGATATCGCGATGGACAAAGCCCTCACCCACCAGGCTCATACGGCAGAGCAGATCAAACAGGTCGCGACCCAGACGCGCCGCCACAAGCGGCGACAGGCGTCCGGCATCGTCCACGGCGAGTCGCGAACGCAAGCGGGCAAGCGTCTCGCCCTCGACCCATTCCATGACAATTGCAGGCACACCGTCGACCTCGCCCCAGCCATAGAGGCGGGGAAAGCCCTTAAGACCCGAAAGGGCGCGATGGCATTCGTATTCCTCCCGAAACGCCGCCTTGAACTTGGCGACCAGCGCCTCGTGAGCTGCATCGTCGTCAAACTCATCGCGCGTCGGCAAGATGAGCTGCTTGAGTGCCACGGCCTCGCCTTGGGCGTTGACGGCACGCGTCACGCGGCCGATACCGCCACGGCGCATGGTGGCTTCGTCGGCAAACAGCATCGTAAAACGACGCAGATAGGCAGGCAGTTCGTCCTGACCGAGCGCAATGGCCGGCTCAAACCCGTCGACACGCGCCAGGCGCAGGCCGACCATGGAATCGCGACCGAGCGATTGTGGTGTGGTGGATGCAAGATCGGTCATCATAGGGCAAGCGCCGCCACGTTATTGTTGAAGTTACCGAGTGCGACGTCATCATCGCCGTAATGGCCGACCCATTGACATAGGTTGGTGTAACAGCCCCACAGATTGGCATACTGCTGATACCACTTTGACCGGGGCGAGAATGTCTGACGACCGAACTCGGCTCGAATGACAAACATCTCCCCGACCAGGCTGTCGCACGGCCTGGGATCTCCCGTAGAGTTATAGGTCGAGACCACGTCATTGGCACGAGAAACGTAGCCGTCGAGCATGTTGTACTTGGTCACAAGCCAACTGTGAATGCTCTCTTCCTCAGCAGCGGAAAGGCCACCGGAGTTTGCATCGTTGTCAGTGTTGCCGCCCGTCGAGCCGCCATTTCCAGACCCTCCGGTAGAGGAGCCCGACCCAGAGCCGCCGCTCGAACTCGACGAATTCGAGCCGGAGCCAGAAGTATCCGAGCTACCGGGCTTTCCGGACTGCTGGGCGTCCTGCTCCTTCTGCTGCTCGACCTTATTCACCGTTGCCGCCACGCTATTGTTGGACAACCGATCGATGATCTTGGTGTTGGTGAGCACGATGGTTTTGCCATTGGCAAGCGTGACTTCGTTGTCCGGGGCCTCGGCGCCGTCCGCATCGTCGGTGCCAAACACAATATGCGCGACCACACTTGCCCAAGCATATCCAGTCGTGGTACCCAAATCACTTTTGACCTCATGCCCCACGCGCGGTTCGCGTGCGGCATGCGCCTGCATCATGGACGGCACGGTCATGCCATAGGCAGAAACGCCAGCTATGACCAGCACCAGCGAGCAAGACAGCAGTGCGTACGCCCGCGGCGCCAAGCCCAGTCGGCGCCGCATGCGCACCGCGGCGCCGCGCTTTGTCTGAGTGCCACCGGGCCGCATGCGTTCTCCTCCAACAAAAACACGCCGCTTGGGAGCGGCGCATTCATTCAAATCCATATTTGAGTGTATCAGCGAACCCAAAAGGTTGCGCAACGAATGGGCAAATTAAGGATGCGAGCGGAAGCATCCATGCGATAAGCGGATACGAAGCATCTTTGTTGCACAACAAACTCACAGTCGCACGGGGAAATTATGACTACCCCGTGCGTCGCGAGGAAAACATACGGCAGGAGCAGGCTCGCCACCTAAATCGCGCGACGGGCCTCGATGGCGCGCCCAAGCGTAAGCTCGTCGGCATACTCCAGGTCGCCGCCCACGGGAAGGCCGCTTGCCAGACGCGATACCTCGACGCCCAGCGGCTTGATAGTGCGGGCCAGGTAGCTCGCCGTGGTCTCGCCCTCAATATTGGGGTTGGTGGCGATGATGACCTCGTGGATGTCCTCGTGGCCCAAGCGTGCCAGCAGCTCTCGAATGTGCAGCTGCTCGGGGCCAATCTTGTCCATGGGGCTGATCACACCGCCCAATACGTGGTAGAGGCCGTGGTAGCTGCCCGTGCGCTCGATCGCCTGGACGTCGCGCGGCTCGCCCACAACGCAAATGCGAGTGGTGTCGCGCATCGGGTCCTGGCAGATGGAGCACTCATCGGCCGTGGCGTAGTTAAAGCAACGACTGCAAAAGTGGACCTCCTGCTTGACCTCCAGGATGGCCTCGGCCAGGCGGCGGGCCTCCTCGGCATCGGCCTCGAGCAGGTAATAGGCGATGCGCTGGGCCGACTTGGGACCAATGCCCGGCAGACGGCCCAGCTCATCGAGCAGTTTTTGCAGACTGTGATTCGCACTCATATATATGCGTGTCTTAGAACGGCATGCCCGGGATGTTGAGGCCGCCGGTGATGGCGCCCATCTGCTTGTTGGCGAGCTCGTTGACGCCGCGGACGGCCTCGTTGACGGCAGCCATGATCATGTCCTGCAGCATATCGACATCCTCGGGATCGAGGGCATCGGGGTCGATGGTGAGGTTGACGAGCTCCATCTCGCCGCTGACGGTCACCTTGACCATACCGCCGCCGGCAGAGGCGTCGACGGTCTGGGACTTGAGGTTCTCCTGCGCGGCGGCAAGCTGCTCCTGCATCTTGCGAGCCTGCTTCATCATCTGCTGCATGTTCATACCGGCCATGATGGCTCCTTTACGTGCGGCCGCGCGACAAGCTGCAAGGGCAGCCGGAGCACGGCGGGACTTTCAAACTCAAAAATCGTACCACGGCGCGCGGCGAGAGAGCGGGGCGGACGTGTTACCTCAGTCGATATACATGTCCTCCAATACAAACCGCACTCAAAGATTATGCAAGGTCGAATTATGCAAGGTTGCATAATATCGCACACTCAATCTAGTAGAGCCGAATCCGGCATTTCATGTGCGCCACTAAATAGCTAAATGCCGAACCGCTGCTCGAGGCGGCGCACATGGCGGCAGGGTATAATTTGATTGCCATAGATAGTAATTTGGAGGTGCCCCATGAATGCCCCCAACGCGCTCCAAAACATCCGCTCAAAACACCCCGTTGCATATGTGGTTCTCTATCTCTTTGTCGGCTGGACATTGCTGGTTGTCATCACCCATGCCATAGCTTTTGGAGCAGAACTGCTGATAGCCAGCTCGGACCAGCCCGTCGTCAAATGGGAGACGACCGATGAGTGCACCGACGGAACCCGAACCGTCTACTACAACAGCCCGTCCCTCTATCAAGAGTTCAAGGTCAAGATAAAGGACTTCAAGATTGTCGATGCCGAGCTAGGCGTTTATTTGGCAATCGGAGCAACCATTAACGCCGAGCAAGTCGAGTACACGGACAGCCATGCGACGTATCGTATCGACCTCAGCATCCTAGGCCGACCGTCACGCACCTGTCTGCTCAAATGCGACATACGCGGCACCACACTACACATGTCCGAAATACAGATGCGCCCGGACAAGGGGTCCTCTTCTTGAGCAGTATACCCGCCTGCGCAGCTACTCCACCGGCTTGAAGATGGTGGCCTGGCCAAAGACGCTGCGGATGAGGGCCTTGGCCTCGTCCTCGGTCTGCGGGATGCTCGGGGCTGCGCCCTGATGGCCGAAGGGACTGCCAGCACCGGGATTGGATTCCCAGGGAGCGGCGGGGACGTCGTCGTTTGCAGAGGCTGCGGGTGCCACAGCAGCGGCCTTGGTCGCGGACGCCGCACCCGGCACGTCGAACGGGGGCAGATCGTCCCCGCCGGCATCGGCAGCAAAACCACCGACCATAGCATCGTCGTAGGGCACCTGCTCGGATTCCCACGGCGCACCCTGCGCAGACGGCTGAGCCTTGGGAGCGGACGTGCGCTCGGGCGCTCGGGGCGCGGGCTCGGTCGGGAGCTTGCCCGTGGCAGGAGCACCGGCAGGGTTGTCGGAGCGCAGCCAGGGAGCCTTAGCCAGATCGGATGACTTGGGCGCAGACGCGGCGGCGGGCTTGGAGGCGGAGACCGGAGCAGCCGGTTTGGGCGCAGCGGGTTCAGGCACCGACGGGGTCGGTGCCGCTACCGGTGCCGCTTTTGGCTGCGTCGCGCTGGCGCTCGAGGATGCAGGGGCCACCGAGGACACGGGTTGCGGGTCCGCAGATGCCGCAGCCCGTGCAGATGGAGAATGCTCCTCATGTTGAGGAGCCGGCGTGCCACCCCCATCCAGGACATAGTCGACGGTGCGACGACCGAAAACCGCGCAGACCGTCGGCAGGACCACCGACTGCGTATCGGCGCGACCGAGCATCTTAATGGCAAAAGTCGAACCCGCGGGGAACGAGACCGTAAGCTTGGAGCCGTCGTCGGCCGTGGCGCGGGCGTTGAGCAAAAGCCCTGCGTAGGAAGCCTGACGCGCCTTGACACGCTCGACGACCTCGGCCCATTTGCGCTGCAGCTCTCCGGCATCCTCGACCGCGGGCGTCTCGGCAGCACCGGCGGCGGCAACCTGGGCGGCATTGTTGGGCTGGGGCTTAGGTGCCGGAGCGGTGGCAGGCGCGGGGGCCGCAACGGGCTGAGGCGCAGGCGCTGCAGGCTTGGAGGCTGACACGGACGCAGAACGGGGCGCAGGCTGGGCAGTCGGAACAGCAGCGCCGCGGTCCCAAGGCATGCCACCCTGGCGCGCGGACGTAGCAGCAGGGGCAGCGGATGCCGCCGGAGCAGCAGCACGAGCGCCCGAAATGAGCGTCGGCTGCTGGGCAGCAGCGGGTACGGATGCTGCAGGCGCGGCGGCCTGAGCAGCAGCCACGCTCGCCGGCACGGCGCCGTTGGCAACCATGGCCTCCAGACGCGCCACGCGCTCGGCCAATGCCTCAATCGTTAAATCAGCCTCGGGACGCGCCAGACGCGTGCAGGCAATCTCGAGCACCAGGCGCACGTCGCTCGCGCCCCTCATCTCCAGTGCGGCATCGTCGAGCACCGTCAGCACGCGGGCCAGGCGGTCGGCAGGATGCTCGCCAAAGGCAGCGGCCTCGGCAGCAAGCGCCTCGGCCTGCTCCGAGCCGCCCTCAAACAGCTCGGCACGGGCACCGGCAACGCAGGCAACGTACACGTCACGCACATGCGCCACCAGGTCGCGCGTCAGCTCAAGCAGGTCATTGCCCTCCTCGACCTGCACACGAATCAGTCCATAGAGCTCGGCAACATCGCGATCGGCAATGGCGCGGGAAAACTCGCCCAGGATCTGGTCCGAAACCTCGCCCAAAAGCGAGCGGGCGTCGTCCGCATGCACAGAACCGTTGCCAAAGACGCTCAGCTGCTCCAGCGTGGACAGCGCGTCGCGCATGCCGCCCTTGGCATGGCGCGCCACGATAGCCAGCGCCTCGTCGTCGTAATCGAAGCCCTCCTGCTCGCACACGTATGCCAGGCGATACTCGATATCCTCGTTGCCGATGCGATGGAAATCGAAACGCTGGCAGCGCGAGAGGATGGTCTCCAGAATCTTTTGCGGGTCGGTGGTGCACAGCACAAAGATCACGTGTGCCGGCGGCTCCTCAAGCGTCTTGAGCAGCGCGTTGAACGCCGCCGTCGTGAGCATGTGGACCTCGTCGATGATATAAATCTTGTACTTGCCGCGCACTGGGGCAAAGTTGACGGAGTTGATGATCTCCTCGCGCACGTTGTCCACGCCGGTACGGCTTGCGGCATCGAGCTCGTAGACATCCGGGTGGTTGCCCTCGGCGATGAGCT
>URNI01000056.1 GCA_900549135.1 uncultured Collinsella sp. | reverse complement strand
GTCTGCCACTCGTGATTGCGGGCCTGGCGCTCGTCGTCTTTGCCCTCCGCCGCAACCGTCCCCAGCGCATCTACCTCGACGCCTAGCCGCCACATACCACCACAAAGGGGACAGGCACCTTTGTGGTGGTTTTGCCGGGCAACGATGACAGAACCGTAACGTTTCCCCAGATAAAACCTGCCAAAATAAACCTGTCCCTTTTTGGCAGGTTTCTAGAAAGGCTATTCGGACTGTGAAGGATCCCGACCTCTCCGCAACGGCTGCGCGCGACGCTGCCCGCATCGTTTGGTTTAAGCGCTATCCCGCCAAGCAGACGCTCGTCGCATTTTTGCTCGCCCTGCTGGCGACCACGGCGTTTTCCATCGATCCCGCTCCGGTGTCGAGCAACGCGGTCCTGGCGATCGACCCCAAGGCGACGGGCACGCTCTATGTGTGCTACGAGGTACTTCTCTCGTTTGCCGGCCATACCGACGCAGTGATGCTGCTCGCACTTGCCTGTTTGCTCACGCTGCCGTTTCGCTATGTGTTCTTTGGCCGCGGTGACGCTTGGCGCCCGTCGGTCGTGCTGCCATCGCTGTTCTTTGCCGTTTGCATGGTGTTTGGCCGTAGCTACGACCTTACCGATTCGGCCGAGATTGTGCTGGGCGACAAAGCGCGCGTTATCTGCGCCTGGATTGGCGGCGCGGGCTGGATGCTTCTGGCGATTGTGGCCTTCTATCTGGCTTTTGAGTTTTTGGATTGGTTGAGCTCCCGCCGCATCCCGTTTTCGGAGGCACATTTTGGCCGCGTGTGGCGTGTTGCCCACGCCGTGCTCTCGGTTCATCCCTTTGTCGGGCCGTTTCTTGTGCTCATGATTGTCTGGGCGCCCACGCTTATCGCCTCGCTGCCCGGCCTCTTTATGGGAGATACGGGCGCGCAGATCCGCCAATGGTTCAACTACCCCAACGGCACGAGCGATTACCTACGCCTGCTTAACCCCAACGTGCTGCTCAACGGCCATCATCCGGTGGTGCACACGGCCATCATCGGCTCGTGTGTGCAACTGGGGCTTTCGCTATTCAACAGCGCCAATGCGGGGCTTGCCATCTACACCTGTGCCCAATTTGTCATCACGGCCGCCTGCATGGCCTATTCCATCTCGTCGCTACGAAAGTTTGGCGTCAGCATGCCCGTTCGTGGCGTGGCGCTGCTGTTCTTTGCGTTTATGCCGATGTTCTCTAACTACGCGGCACTGCTTACCAAAGACGTGTTCTTTGCCGATGCATTTTTGGTTTTGCTGGTGCAGACCGTCAAGCTCGTTGCCTGCGGCCTGCCCCGTCGTGATGCGAACGCCGAGCGCGTGGGCGAGCCCAGGCCCGTTCTTTTTGCGCGCCACGACTGGTTGCTGCTCGTTCTGGGTGCTCTGGGTTCCACGTTTTTGCGTAACGGCGGCTTGGTGTTTCCGCTGGCGGCGTGCGTGATCGCGGCGGCGTCTTGCGCCTGGGATACGCATGCGGCTCGCCGTGCAGCTAAGCAGGATAGTGCTGCGCCCACGATTCGCGTGCCGCGCTTGCGCTGGGTTGGCATCCTTGCGGTACTGGCACTTTGTCTTGTCTCTAATATGTACTTCACCAAGGTCTTTATGCCGGCGCACGACATCACGCCCGGCTCCAAGCGCGAGGTGCTTTCGATTCCGTTCCAGCAGACGGCGCGTTTTGTGCAAAAGCACGACGGTCTTAACTCGGGCGTGAATCCTACGGTTAAGGAGGACGGCACGATCGTAGAGGCGCCCTGCGACGGCCTGGTGACCGACGAGGAGCGTGCCGTGATCGACCGTGTGCTCAAGTACGAGAATCTGGGCCGCCGTTACAACCCGGATAAGTCGGATGCCGTCAAAAATTGCTTTAACGAGTACGCCTCGCAGGAGGACATCAAGGCCTATTTTGAGGTGTGGGCGCAGATGTTCAAAAAGGACCCCGGGTGCTATATCTCGGCGCTCATCAATAACTACTATGGGTATTTTTATCCGAGCGCTAGCGACGCATGGGTCTACAGCACGGCGCGCAGTGCCGAGATCATGGCGAAGCCCGATAACCTCAAGTACTTTGACTTCCATCCGGTCGATAGCAAGGCGGTGCGGTGGTGCGACCACCTGATTAACCTGTATCGCGTGGCGGTGCAGCGCGTCCCGTTTATCTCGCTCACCATGAGCTCGGCCACCTACGTGTGGATCATGATCGTCGTGGTGGTCTACCTGTTGCGCCGCCATTCGTGGCGCGCGCTGGCTATCTGGATACCGCTGCTGGGCGTGCTCGCCGTGTGCCTGATCGGCCCCTGCAACGGCTCGACCTACATGCGCTACCTGTACCCGGTCATCGCCTGCATGCCCTTTGCCATCGGCGCCACGATCACCCGCAGCGACCTCCTCTGGTCCTAACTTGGTGCATTGGGGTCAGCTTAATCTGCACCACATTGGCGTAAACAGGCCTGATCTCCTTGCACCAAGGGGCTGCATCATCACGACGCCTTTATTTTGGGGTTTATCTCGCAGGCTAGTAGGTATATCATAACGACGTTTGTTTATATTGCCCGAGCATCTGCGCTGGGCTTTAGGTCGAAACCGATAGGAGACACGTATGTCCGGACACTCTAAGTGGGCCACAACCAAGCATCGTAAGGGCGCGCAGGACGCCAAGCGTTCCGCCCTCTTCTCCAAGCTCAGCCGCAACATCACCGTTGCTGCCCGTCTCGGCGGCGACCCGCTGCCCGAGAACAACGCCAGCCTCGCTGCTGCCGTTGCCAAGGCCAAGGCTCAGTCCATGCCTAAGGACAAGATCAAGTCCGCTATCGACAAGGCATTTGGTTCGGGTGCCGACGCCGCTGTCTACGAGAACATCGTGTACGAGGGTTACGGTCCCGCCGGTGTCGCCGTCTACGTCGACTGCCTGACCGATAACCGCAACCGTACCGCCGCCGACGTCCGTTCCGCCTTCTCCCACGCTGGTGGCAACCTGGGCACCTCCGGTTCCGTCGCCTTCCAGTTTGAGCGCAAGGGCCAGATCGTCGTTGCCAAGGAGGTCCTGGACGAGAACGCCAAGAAGGAGACCATGATCGCCAACGGTGCTGCCGGTGACGAGGATGAGTTTATGATGGCGATCGCCGAGGCCGGTGGCGAGGACTACGAGGACGCCGGCGAGGAGTGGATCGTCTGGACCGCTGCCAACGACGTCATGGCTGTTTCCAAGGCACTCGAGGAGCAGGGCATCCAGGTCAAGGGTTCCGAGACCACTATGGTCCCGACCACCCCGACCGAGGTCTCCGGTACCGACGCCAAGAAGGTTCAGCGCCTCATCGACCGTCTCGAGGAGCTCGACGACGTCCAGGATGTTTACAGCACCATGGACATGACCGACGAGGTCATCGCTGCCCTCGAGGAGGAGTAGCGCCTGCACGGGTTAAGCCGTGCATATCTGGGCATAATGAAGCGAGCATGCAAGCCTCGTGGAATAGATGAGCCGGATCCGCGTGCGTATGGCACCGGACCCGGCTCTTTTATAATGATGCGAACCGTTTTGCATTCTGTGGACCGAGATCCGAAAGGAGCGCCGCATGCGCGTGCTCAAACGAGCCCTAGCAATCGTGTACCTTACCGCCGCCATCGTGGCGCTGGGTACGCTTGTCTGCCAGTTTTGGGGACCGTATACGTACCGCTTTATGTTGCTGATGCGCGACGCTGCGCCGCGTATCGTCGTCACAGTGTGTGCCGGCGTTGTGGCGCTTGGCGTACTGGTGAGTTTTTTCCGCCTGATGTTCGCCCACCGCGAACCGTCCTGCGTGCACCCGGCAGGGGAGCGCAATATCGAGGTCACGCTCGCGGCTCTCTCCTCGTGTGCCCGCGCTGCTGCCGAACGCGATGACCGCGTGATGGTCGAGCATATCGAGGCGCGTGTTCAGGGTTCCGACGAATCGCGCGTCCGTTTTAAGGTCGAAGCCATCGCGCTCGATGATAAAGACGTTGCTTCTCTTGCCACCGCGATGCAGCAGCGTATTGAGCAGGCCTGCGACACCATGCTCGGCACGCCAGGCACGACCGCGCGCGTTCGCTTTTTGCCGTCCAAGACTACCGTCCAGACCGTGGAGGTTTCCGGTGAGTGATACCAATCAAGACAAGATCGCCCGCACGCCGCGCTTAACGATCGATCAGAGTGCCGCGCCGGCAAGCGACGCCGTCGACATCAAACCCGAGGCCAGCGAGCAGCACGACAACGCCGCTAACGACTTTGACGAGGCCATGGGTCTCATCAAGGGCACGGGTGCTGCCATCTGGAGCTACGCCGTACACCATCCCAACACTACGCTCGGCGCCGTCGCTGGCTTTATCCTCGCTGTGCTGGTGCTTACGCTGGGCCTGTGGGATACGCTCGTGATCGCGTTCTTTGTACTGATCGGTGCCGTGATTGGCCAGATTCGTGATGGCGAAAACGGCATCGTCAACTTCTTCGGGCGCCTGTTTAGCGGCCGCTAATATGTATTCGACTGTCGCATCCGCGGCAGGCATAAGGAGGAACCATGGCTTTTAACACGAAGGTCGATGTAGCCGATACCGAGTTCGAGGCGAACGAGGCCGTCGCCGCCGAGGCGGAGGACGTAACGCTCGAGGACGAGGCACTCGTCGAGGCAGAGTCCGAAGACGAAGCGGACGAGGACGACGAGGAAGCGGACGAGTCTGAGGACTCGCTGACCTATTCCAACGGCGTGATCGAGAAGATTGTCGCCATGGCCACTCGCGAGGTGCCGCACGTGTTGGGCATGAAGGGCAACCTCATGCACTTTGTGCAGGAGCAGTTTGGTGCCGAAAATCTGACCAAGGGCGTGACGGTCGAGGTCACCGATGACAACCGCGTGGTCGTCAACATTTCGGTCATCATCGAGTACGGCGCCTATGCGCCCGCAATTTTCGATGACGTCAAGGCGCGCGTCACCGAGCGCTTGGCTGCAATGACCGGCCTTGAGGTTGCAGGCGTCAACCTGCGCATCGAGGACGTTATCACCCCCGAGGAGTACGAGCACCACGCCAGCCAGCACGAGTAACCTACCAAAAAGGGATGGTTATTTAGGCAGGTTTTATCTGCGAAAACGTTTAACGGCCGGTCGCGCATGCAAAAGCGCGACCGGCCTTTTTATATGTCCCCGATGAAGGCATGCCGCTCATCAAATGAGGGGTTGCAATCGTTGTGTTCCGCGTTACCCTAATGGGCGAATTGTTTCCAAATTGTTAACGAAGGGTTGCCGTAATGGCCGACGTCAACGAGACAGAAAGTAAGGCATGGGCAATCGAGGCCGCTGCAGCGGAGGCGGCATCGCGCGCTGCCGAGGAGGTGCACCGTCCTCCCGTGGTGCCGATGGAGAGCGTGGTCGATCGCGATGTTATTGAGCAAGGCGAGCGTGCCGGTCGCAAGCGTAGCCAGGAGCCGGGCTTCTTGCGCTTCTTTGGCGAACTCAACCTGGGCCTGATCCTTACGGCCTTTGCCATCGTGGCGTTCAAAACGCCCAACCACTTTGCTTTCGGCGGCACCTCGGGCGTGTCGGTCATTCTGTCCACGCTGTTCCCGACCCTGCCCGTCGGCGTCTTTATGTGGATCATCAATGCGGTCCTGGTCGTCCTGGGCTTCATCTTCTTGGATCGCAAGGCGATTCTTTGGAGCGTCTTCGCCTCCTTTGCTCTTTCTGCCTACGTTTCGCTGTTCGAGCTGTTCATTCCGACCGATGTTTCGATGACGGGCGATATGTGGCTCGACTTATGCTTCGCTGTCATTTTGCCGGCACTCGGCAGCGCCATCGTCTTTGACATTGGCGCCTCTACGGGCGGTACCGACATTCTCGCCATGATCCTTAAGCGCCGCACGACGCTCGAGATCGGACGCGCCTTGCTGCTGGTCGATATCGGCATCGTGGCCATCGCGGCCTTTTTGTACGGTCCGCGTGTTGGCCTGTACTGCGTGCTCGGCCTGTTTGCCAAGACGCTCGTGGTCGACAAGGCCATCGAGAGCATTCACTTGCGCAAGGTCTGTACCGTCATTTGTTCCGAGCCGCGCAAAGTCGAGGAGTTTATCGTCAAGCATCTCAACCGTACGGCGACCATCAGCCGCGGCTACGGTGCCTTCTCCGGCAAGTGCGTTACGGTGATTATGAGCGTGCTGAGCCGTCGCGAAGCCGTGCAGCTGCGCCGTTATGTCCGCGATATCGATCCGGGTGCGTTTATCACGATTGTTGACAGCTCCGAGATCGTGGGCAAGGGCTTCCGCGGCACGAACTAGTGCAGATGCACCCTTCGAATCATTGAATAAAGCTGTCTACGCTGCAGATCGGCCATCTTGGAGTATTTGTCCCCACATTGGGCGATAATGATGCCAAAGACATCGTTTGCGATCCAGGTGATTCGCTCTAGATACGAAGGGATGATTTCGATGTTCTGTTCGCAGTGTGGCGCCCCTATGGGCGATAACGACAAGTTCTGCGGCGTGTGCGGTGCTCCTAATACTGAGGCTCCCCATGCCGCTGCCGGTTCTGCCCCGCAGGGCCAGCCTCAGCCCCAACCGCAGGGCCAGCCTCAGCCCCAACCCCAACCGCAGGGCCAGCCGTTTGTCCAACCTCAGCCTCAGCCGTTCGTTGCGCCCCAGCCGGTGATGAACGTGCCCAAGGGTTGCATGGCTCAGGCCTTCAACGACATGCTCAAGGTTCCTGGCGCCTTGGTTCGCGTATGCCAGATTGCATTTTTACCGGCGCTGATCTGTGTCGTCTCGGTGCTGGTGCTGTTTATCCCCGTTATCGGCGGTATCGCAGCGGCCATTGGCTTTTTGCTCGCATACGTGGCAAGCGTGTGCGGCGCGGGCTTTGCTATCGAGTGGGGCCGCGACCTGTCGCTCAAGGACGATAACGGTATGGAGCGCCCGTTGTTGCGCTCGACCTCGTTTGGCCTGGGCATTTTCTCGTCTGTCATTACGGGTGTGCTCGAGTTCATCGCCGTAATCCCGGTGATTGGCGTGGTGCTTTCGGCGATCGAGAGCGCTGTGATCGGCACTGTCGGTTCGTACTATTTTTACGGGTCGCGCGGTCTCGAGGGCGCGCTTGTTGGGTCGATGGGCCTGCTCGTCTTTGCTGTGATCGTTTCACTGGTGCTGGGCATTCTGTTTAAGATGTTTGGCGATGCCGCTGTGATGCACTTTGCGGTCGCTGGTCGCGTCGAGAGCGCTTTTTCGCTTGAGAAGGTCTGGAAGTCCTATAAGGCCAACCTGGGCAAGTTGTTCTGCGCATCGATTCTCCCCGAGTTTTTGACGGGCATCGTGTCGCACATCATCACGTGGATCTTCACCGCCATCTTTAGCTTTGTTGCCGCGCTGGGCATTAGCAGCTATGGCTACTACGGCTACTATTCTCGTCCTTCGGGCCTCGAGGCAATCATCACGGGCGGCGGCATCACACTCATTCTGTTCTTGATGGTTGTTGCCTTTGTCACGGTGTTCCTGAAAGTGTTTGGCAAGATGCTCAAGTATCGCGCCGTTGGCTATTGGGCAGCACGCCATGCCAGCGAGTGGTCCGACGAGGATACCGACGATGTTCTGACGTTTGTGCTTCCGGGCGAGAAGAAGCCTACGCCTGCGGGCTTCAATCCCATGGCCGCTGGCGCCGCGCCTGCACCCGCACCTGCGCCCACGTCTGCACCGGCGCCCGCGCCCACGTCTGCTCCGGCACCGGCCCCCGCGCCCGAGGCCACGCCTGTGGAACCCGATTGGACTGCTGTTGCCACGCCGGCGGATGAGCCGGGCGATAATCCTGCTGCCGAAAACAATCAAACCGAATAGTCGGTCGAGGCACCCTGGGCAACTGAGCCCGGGGTGCCTTTTTTACTGCGAAAGCAAGAAAATGCCTGGGAAAACGGTTGCAGCAAAATTTCTCGGAAATTGGTCAATGTTGCGCAACAACGTCGCGGCTATTGTTGAGAACATAGACGTGTAAGGTTTGAAGGCGTGCAACGCCTTAGGAAAAGGAGAGGGTTATGTTCTGTCCTACTTGTGGTTCTCCCATTTCGGATGATGCCAAATTCTGCCCTGTTTGCGGATCCGCCGTTGGTGCCGCTCCTGCCGCTCCGGCCCCGCAGCCGGTGCCGCAGCCCGCGCCTCAACCCCAGCCCGCTCCGGCCCAGGCTATTCAGCCTGCGCCCCAGCCTCAGCAGCAGTACACCGGCCAGCAGCAGTACACCGGACAGCAACAGTATGCTCAGCAGCCTGCACCTGCCCCGATGGGCTATGGTCCGATTAAGACCGACCGTAGCGTGATCGGCTGGCTCCTGCTTTCCATCGTGACCTGCGGCATCTATTCGTATTACTTCCTCTATTGCCTCGCCCGCGACATCAATGTCATGTGCCAGGATGACGGCGATTCCACACCGGGTCTGGCAGCATTCATCCTGCTGTCGTTCGTGACCTGCGGTTTCTATGCGTACTACTGGTATTACAAGATTGGCAACCGCCTACAGGCCAATGCTCCTCGCTACGGCCTGATGTTCCAGGAACGGTACCACCGTTCTTATGTGGCAGATTATCGGCGTGCTGCTGTGCGGCCTTGGCCCCATCTTTTCCATGAACATCATCATCAAGAACACCAACGCTCTGGCAACGGTGTACAACACCCGTCTTGGCGCTCGTGCCTAACGGTCAAGGCATTGTGAGTAACACTCAGGGACATAAGGGCGCGGCGGAGCTCCTTCGCCGCGCCCTTTCTTGCATCGGGGCGCTCTTTGTCGCCTGGCTCGCGCTCTATCTGCTCGACATTGGCTGCATTTTTCGATTGATGACGGGCATTCCTTGTCCGGGATGCGGCATGACGAGGGCGTGGCTGGCGGCGCTGCGCCTCGATTTTGCGGCGGCCTTTGCCTACCATCCGCTGTTTTGGGTGGTGCCGATTGCGTTTGTGCTCGCGTTCGTGCGCGAGGAGGTGGTATCGAGCAAGCTAAAGCGTGGTATCGACATTGCGGTCACCGTGTTGTGCGTGCTGGTCGTCGCCGTATGGATCGTGCGCCTCATCAATCCAGCAGATGCCGGCCTGCTCTTTGGCGGCCATGCGCCCGCCGGAGTTCCCGACGACATCATCCACCTCGAAGCCCCACGCTGGCTCACCATCCTTCGCTCTTACCTGTCGTGACGGAGGACGTGCTAGAAAAGCGGTCGACACATAAGCGGGGGCGAACGTTGAGATAACGTTCGCCCCCGCTTTGCTCTAGCCAGGTTGTTATGGGTGGGCGCGACGGCTACTCGTCGCGCTTCTCCTCGTGGCGAGCGGCAGCCCGCGCATCGTGGATGCCCTTGATTGCAGCATGGCGGGCGGTGCGAGCATCGTGCATGGCGTCGCGCGCTTCTGCAGCCGTGGCCTTGGCAGAGCGCAGCTTGGCGGCCAAGTCGGGGTTGGTCTCGGCAACCGCGGCGATCGTGGGGCCGTCGAGCTCCTCTTGCGTGGGCTCGGCCAAAAAGTCGATGGCATACTGGGCGGCTACCATGGAACCCTTGGCCAGCACCGACTCGTCAATCTTGTAGAAGCAAGAATGTTGGGCGTACGTGGCACCAATCTGGGGGTTGCGCGTGCCAACAAAGGCGAGCACGCCCGGCACGCGGCGCAGATACTCCGAGAAGTCCTCGCCCGAAAGTGTGCCGCGATAATGGCCTTCGCCGGCTGCACCCAGGCACTTGACCACGGCCTGACGACAACGCTCGCTCGAGGCGGCATCGTTTTCGACCTTGTAGTTGGCGATGGTGTAGTCGGTAAGTTCGGCCTCGGCGCCCAGGGCTGCCGCGGTGTGCTCCACGATGCGGCGCATAAGCTCGGGCATTTCCTCGTGCGTCTTGTCGCCATAGGTGCGCACCGTGCCGGCGAGGTAGGCGGTGCCGGCGATAACGTTGCGCGCGGTGCCGCCATGGAGCTCGCCGACGGTGATGACAGCAGGCTCGTAGGGGCTGATTTCGCGCGAGACGATGGTCTGCAGGGCGTTGACAATCTCTGCCGCCACCATAACGGCGTCGTGGCCGCGCTGGGGCATGGCGCCGTGGCATGAGGTGCCGCGGACGTCGATGCGGAACCAGTCGGTATTGGCCATGCGCGGGCCGGGCTCGCAGCTTACGGTGCCGGTGTCGACCTCGCTCCAGATATGTGCGGCGTAGGCGCCGTCGACGCCGTCGAGCACGCCGGTGCCGATCATGAGCTTGGCACCCTGGCCGTTTTCCTCGCTGGGCTGGAACACGATGCGGACCTCGCCGTGGATGTCATCGGTCATGTGGCGCAGGATTTGCAGCGTGCCGAGCATCATGGCGATGTGGCAGTCGTGACCGCAGGCGTGCATGCAACCCTCATTGACGCTGGCGAACTCCTCGCCGGTCTGCTCGGTGACGGGCAGGGCGTCGATATCGGCGCGCAGCAGGATGCGGCGGCGCGGCGTGCCGTCCTCGCGGTAGGCATCCGGCGCGGTACCGCGAAGCGTTGCCACCAAGCCGGTCTTGAGCGGACGCTCGTAGGGGATATTCATGGCGTCGAGCTGGTTGGCGATGTCGGAGGTCGTGCGCTCCTCGGCAAGGCTCAGCTCCGGGTGCTTATGGAAGTGCCGGCGCTGCTTGATGATGTAGGGCTCAAACTCGGCGGCGATATCTCGGATGGCCGCGGTGACGTCGTCTGCCGCGCGAACCTCGGTTGCCGCCATAATCTGCTGTGCCTTGGTCTTCGTCATGGTCGATTTGCTCCTTGCTGGGTTGATCGCAAAATCGTACAGGCTCTCTCCAGTATGCCACCTGCCGCTAGGGCTGGTAAAGTTGCCGTTTGCCGCTTGGGGTTTTGTTGCAAGGGCGGGGGAGTACACTCGGGGGTGTTGTATTTCCTGCCAGAGATGGGGATACCCATGCAACATATCGATCGGATTATCCGCTCCAAGAACGTTTTTACCGCCCAAGACGGTATCGATACCGCCCGCGAGCTGGCGATCGCCATCGCAGGTGATCGTATCGTCGCAGTCGGCGCGCCCGATGACGTGATTGCCGCCGCACCTGCCGCCACGCCGGTGGTCGATTACGGCGAGCAGTTCATCTGTCCCGGTTTCCATGACGCTCATCTGCACTTCTTCCACACCTCGGTCGGTTCCTCGCCGTACATGCTCATGGATATGGGCACGTCAGAGGCGGCGCTGGTGCGGCACGCGCTCGAGTTTTCCCAGGACCTGCCCGACGACGCTTGGGTTGTGACGCAGGGCTGGCGCGACTACCGTTGGGACCCGCCCGAGCATCCTACCAAGGCGTCGCTCGATGCGGCATTCCCCGATCGTCCCTGCGTTATGTACTCGGGCGACGGCCACACGCTGTGGCTCAACAGCCGCGCACTCGAGGCGCTCGGCGTCACGCGCGACAGCGAGCCGCCGGCGGGCGGCAGCTACGACAAGGACGCAAACGGCGAGCTCACGGGCATTGCTCACGAAGCGGCTGCCATGCAGCTGTTGCCGCGCTGTCTTGAGTGGCTGGGCGAAGATCGCATCGCAAGCGCTTACGCCGATCAAATGAGGCGCATGGCCGAGCAGGGCATCACCTCGATCTGCGATATGTCGCTCATGCCCATGCCGGGCTGTGATTTTATCCGCGACGATGTCTACGACAAGCTGCAGACGACCGGCAAGCTGGGCATTCGTGCCCATCTGTTCCCCACGCTGCTGGATGACCAGTCGCGTCTAGAAGAGCTCCAGGTACGTTACGCGAACAACGCGCTGCTTTCGGCGCCAGGTTTTAAGCAGTTCTTCGACGGCGTGTCGAGCGAACACACGGCATATCTCACCGAGCCCTATACCAATCCGCGCTTCCCGGGCGACCAGGGTCGTCTGACGGTCCCGGCTGAGCGCATGCGCAAACTGGTTCTGGCGGCCGCGGAGCGCGGTCATACCGTACGCATCCACGTTATTGGTGACGGTGCGATTCATGCCGCGCTGGATATCTTCGAGGAAGCGGCCGACCTGTACGGCCTGCCCCAGCACGGCCATAACACGCTCGAGCACCTAGAGAACCTTCTGCCCGAGGACATCGACCGCCTGCGCAAGCTCAACGTGGTCGCCTCGAGCCAGCCCTGCCATATTACGCTCG
>URNI01000055.1 GCA_900549135.1 uncultured Collinsella sp. | reverse complement strand
TGTACATCCAGGCTGCAGCAGCGCAAAGCACCGCCGCGCCGGCAAGGTACGTCAGAGTGACGCCTGACATACCAGAAAGGGGCAAAGAGGTTGAGTAGGTGTTGGTGAAGGTGGGGGCGGAGGTGGAGGTGACGG
The DNA here is from genome assembly GCA_900549135.1 of uncultured Collinsella sp. Lineage (GTDB taxonomy): Bacteria > Actinomycetota > Coriobacteriia > Coriobacteriales > Coriobacteriaceae > Collinsella. Next base: position 12,415 of record URNI01000055.1, on the reverse strand, counting down.
TGAGGTCCTGTTCTTTGGCATCGGGGTCTGGTTTCCACTCGCCATCGGAGCCAACGGATCCCTTCTTGTAGGTCACCGCACAGTCGATTCCTCCTTTGGTGTTATCCGTTGCCACAACCTTGAACCTATAGACCGACTGATCAAACTTGTAATGCGGATAGGTCGATCTTTCGTCCTTCTCGCGCACATAGTAATAGAAGGTCTTGGAAGCGCCACTGACCGGAACATCAGAATTACTCTGCTTCAAGCTGTCAAGCGTGTACTCAATCGTGGGGAAGTCAAGCTTCTGGAGTTTGTCACCGTCAGCAGTGGTTATAACCTTCTTGGCATCAGTCTTAACCGTCTCGGCTTCTTTGAAGCCCGCGTTATCCGCAAACTCGAGCGTAAACTCCTTCATCTCGCCACCCTTAACGACCTTAGTCGCCTTAGGAGTCCAGGAGCCGTACGAGTTGTACTGAGTGTATTCGTTAGTGAAAGTCACCGAGCTATCTTCACAGGCAATTGGATAATAGCCATCTCTATTCTGCACATTGTCCCATGAATTTGTGACACTCCACACCCCAGATGACTTGTCGAGTTCATGCTTGGTCACACTGACGTTTTCAATCGTGTAGTTATGGATGTTGAGGGGTATCTGGTTGTTCGGGTTTTCTTTTGTCGGAACAGTCATGAGCTCGGTCTTTGTATCCTTAACCGATGCCACAATCTCATACACAGCAGAGTCGTATGTGATGTCGGAGTCCTCGCCGGTATCTTCGACCAAGTAGTATGTGATTTTGTCAGCCGTACCGCTCGCTGCGAACTGTTCACCAAGCTTAAACGTGATGTTGCCGCTTGCATCATTATTTGCAGTTCCCACCTCAGCGCAAGCGTCGCGATTGAATTTCCCATTAACGAAAGGATCTTTCGAATCCTTGCGGTAAACCGTAAAGTTGAACTCATTCCCAGTGAGCGTTTTGTTCTTATCAGTCTGCGAATCGATTAGCTTCTTGGTCGCCTTCAGCTTAAGGCTCGGGTAGACATACGTATCCGCAGGCTGACCCAAGTACAGATCGCCATTCGACATGATGCCACCGCCATGATCCCAGGAATGATTTCCGGTGATGAAGGTTGTCGCAGCTTTCTGCGCAGCCGTCGCCTCATCGCTTCCGGCTTGAACACCCGAAGTCAATCCTATGCTTTGATAAATCTGCACACCGCCATTGGCGGGAATATCAATCTCCTCCTTGAGCTCTTTACTTCCCGAATACTGGGCATCTCCGCCGCCGAGCATCTTGCCGATTACTGCCGCAATCGGATCCGTATGGCCCTTCTTTGCCGCAAGGAAGAAATCGGCATGACCGTGCTCGCGAAACACCTCCGATTCGTATGCATCTCTATCTTCAGTCTTTTCACCACCACCACCTGAAAGATGGGGTTTAGCTTCATTGCCGGTATTTTTCTCCTTGTTGTAAACATTTTCATTATTAAAATGATTATCATCATGCTCTTCGCCGGCAGACAAATTGCCAAAGATTGCCGTGCCCTCAGTGTTCGTTACCAACGTCTTGCCCGTGGGGCAGACTGCAACGCCGCCGCCGTAGCCGCCAGCTGTATTGGCGCTAATGTACGAGTTGTACACAAAGAGCCTGCCAGCATTAGATGCTGCAACATTCGAATCACCCTGAACAAAGATGCCGCCGCCGCCCCAGTCAAAGCGAGACATGCAGTGGTTATTAGTGATGTAGACTGGGCTATCTTTTGACGCTCCACTTATCATCGCGTCAATCATCTGGCCCACTCGGATGCCGGCACCTTCAGATCGGTAGCTCACGTTAGAGGCAATAATTCCTCCTTTAATGTCGAGCCATGCCCTATCATGTTGAAAAATATTGGTAACCTAAACGCCGCCGCCAGCTTCCTCGGAATAGTTGCCAGTAATCTGGCCACCAGAAATGGTGACATGGGCGCCGTTATTGGCAGCAAGCCCAGCGCCGCCATGGCCACCCTGGCCATCCTCGCCGCAAAACTTGGCGTATTTATTGTTAGTGATGTAGCCACCAGAAACGGTCACACTACCGCCCGAAACCAAGATGCCGCCACCGAGACCAACCGATTCAGAATACGTAGCGTTGCCAGAAATGATTCCACCCGCAAGCTTCAAGGTGGCTCCATTGTCAGCGTAGACGCCGCCGCCAGAAGCTGCCTTGTTTCCCGCGACCACACCGCCTGTCATTTCGAGGCTGGCATTCGCGCCCGTTATGCACAGACCACCGCCCCAGCCACCGCCGTTGCCGTTGGTGACGTAACCGCCTTCGATTTTGACCTTACCCGTAGAAAGAATCACATGGCCGTCATCGCTCAGATTGGCGGCCGTGGTAATCATGCCGCCCTTGAGATCGAGCGTGCAGTCCTCATTAACGGTGACCACTCGCTTTACGGAACCCCTGTCCGATGCCGCAACGATAGCGCCAAAGCCCGTAACGTCATGCTTGTACGTAGTCTCGGTGGTGCAAAGTCCATCTGTATTGGGCGTGCTCTTAGTCTCATAGTAAGTAAGACTCTTGGGTGCGCCGCCATTAGAGCTAGACCCGTCTCCCTTTTCCCATGTCATAGTCGCAGGCTGACCCGCCGTCGTTTCGACCCGAGACTGTTTGTCTATTGTTTTACCTGAAGTTTTACCTGAATCCTCGATAGTGAGTGTGGCTCCTTCTTTGACCACAAAGAAGGAGTCTTTGTTGCCGGAACCATGGCAGAGCATGTTGCCGTTAAGATCGATGGTGGTGTCTTTGTTGATGACAATCTGCTGATTCGAATAGGCATAACCCGTCAGTCGAAACGTACCGCCACCGGTGAATCGTCCAGCAACGTCACCGTTTACCTCGATATAGCCATCGTCACTGACGGGAGCGATAGCGTTTTCGTCGCTATTTTCATTATCGGAAAGCTGTGCGTCGGAAGGCAGCGCGACACCCTTGGCCTCCACGCTATCGGCAGTCGAGCCCGCAGCAGCGGCGTCTTCGCTCGCGCCGTCCTCGGAATCATCGCTATTCTGGTTTTCGGTATCCCCGTTGTTGGTGTTGTCTACATCAGTAGACTCACTTGAGGAACCCCCCCCCATCACAGTTTCCTCGGCAGAAACTGTCTGATCATCGTTGGCGATGGCCTGCGAGATCGGGGGCATGACGAGCGACAGTACCAGGCTCAAAACGGAGGCTCCGCACAAAACGCCTGCCAGTACACGGCGCGTCGCTTTTTTACTCTGCTTAGATTTGTCTGAATTCGCTTTCATCGATGTCTCCTCCCCAAGAGACCGCGATCTTGCTCTTTCACTATCAAACGTATCTGCGCAATCTGTAATTGCACACGCTTAGTAATCCATATTGTAGCAATTGTTTGAACATCTAAGCAAGAATACCGATAGTTTTGTAGCGAATTCTCAATTCTCTTGACATTTGCTCGGATTAACCTTCGTTTATTCGCTCTGAAATATCTGTTTCTACTGGTAATTAAGTTAGTTATCAGTTTTTTAATAGCATTTTATTTATTTGCACAACATTTTGCTCAAGAGCAAACATCTTGTGAACAGTCGAAAATCGACCGTGAACGGTAGGTCATTAACCGAAGGAATACCCTACTAAACTGATGAGAAATATCTTTAACCCATCGGTGGTTAGAAGTGTAATGTTCAGACAACCATATTTGAATTTGCGCGCAGATTTTAGGTATCAATTCACCAAATCGCCTGAGGCCACCGCAAAGGCGCCTGCTCCCTTTGCGGTGACTCTCCCCCGGCGCTACAGCAGATGTTCCTCGATAAAGATCGCGATGCCGTCTTTGTCGTTGCTGGCGGTTACAAAATCGGCGGCGGCACGGGTGGCGTCACTGCCGTTTGCCATAGCCATGCCCACGCCGGCGTCGGCCACCATGCAGGTATCGTTGTCGGCATCGCCAAACACGCAGATGTTCTGGAGCTCCATGTCATTGAGCTCCGCCACGCGCACAAGGCCGCGCGTCTTGGACACGCGCGGATCCATGAACTCGTAGAGTCGCTGCGTGGTTTGCAGAGCCGCCGCTTTAACGGTGTCATCGGCAAATGTCGACGCCCGCTCAATCACCCGCGGCATCGCCTCGGGCGCCATGGTAAACATCACCTTAGTCTGCGGCTCGCGCAAAAACTCGGCAAAGTCGACCACCTTGTAGGGCACGCCGTCGACACGCGACAGGTGTTCGACGCACGCATTGCTCTCGGGCACATAGAGCACGCCGTCCCGAGGGCAAACGGGCGTTGCCGGCAGGCCTGCCATGTGCTCGCAGATGCGCGCGATAGTCTCGCCTGGCAGCGGGTAGCTCAGCTCGTTGATGCCGTGCGCACGGTCGATGACCTCGGCGCCGCCGCAGCCCACCAGCACGTCTACCAGGCCGTCAATACCCCAGAGCCCAAACATGGCTTCGGTCGCCTGGGCGTCGCGTCCGGTGCACAGACCAAACAGCACGCCGCGCTCACGCAGAGCGCGAATCGCCGCCACGGTGCGCGGGGACACCGCGTGCTCGCTCGTGAGCAACGTTCCGTCAAGATCGCAGAGCACGGCTTTGATGTGGCTGAAGGTGGTGTCCATGGGGGCCTTTCTGGGTTGTGCGGCGATTTGGGGTGTATCTGGAAGTGGCGTTCATGGTATACCAAAGCGCACACGGGGCGCTTTGGCGCAAAACCACCACAAAGGTGCCTGGCCCCTTTGTGGTGGCCGGACTCGCAGGATGACCTGGCCCGGAGCGCAAACCATCACAACATTCGACGTTTTTCGGCATAATTGCGATTTTCATCGAATGTTGTGATGGTTTTTACCGCCTCGCGGCACGATCAAAATGCCGGCGGCCAAACAGCAGCAACGCCGTGGGAACCGCCGTCACGACCATGCCCGCCCCTACGAGCGTCTGCTGCACGCCAAACGTCGCCGCCAGCCACGGGGCAATCGCCAGCGGCGCCACGCCGGCGAACATGTTGCCAAAACCCATGACCGAGTTGACGCGACCGAGCTGCTCGAGCGGGGCCGTCGTTTGCACGATCGTGTTGTGGAGCGGGTTGACGACGCCCCAGGCCACGCCTAGGGCAATCTGGCCGACAAGAGCTACGCCTACGTACGGCGTTCCCACGTAGAGCAGGCTTCCCAGGCCCACGGACATGAGCGCCACGAGCAGCGTTTTAAGGTTGACCAGGTGCGGTGGCAAGTGGAGCGCGAGGACGGCGCCCAGCACCGCGCCCACACCGCTGGCCGACGAGAGCCAGCCCATCCACTCAACACCGACATGCAGAACATCGCGGTAGAAGAACGACTCCAGCGGGTCGAAGGCGCCATAGCCAAAGTTCGAAAGGAAAATAATGCAGAACAGCAGGGCGAGAACGCTGTTGGTAAAGACCGTCTTGATGCTTGTCGCGAAGGTGACACGGGAGGACGTGTTGGGGTCGGAGCATTGGCTGGCCTTGTCCAATGTGATGTCACCAATCGCGGTTTTGTCTTCGTGCGCGGCGGCCTGACCCGCACTTGGTCTAAGGCCCCAACCGGCGACGAACGCCAGCACGGTAAAGAGCATCATGAGCACAAACACCGCGCGCGACGACGCAGCCGCCGCGAGAAAGCCACCCAACGTGGGTCCGACGATAATACTCACGTTTGAGAACATGGCGATGGCGGAGTTGATGTCTTTGAGCTCGACGGGATCATCGGTGAGGTAGGCCGGATAGGACGTGGCAATGGGCTGGGCGAATCCCATCACAAAGCCCAGAAACACCGCGCCGAGCAGGACGACGCCGGTCGCGCTACCAAACGCGATGATTGCCGCGCCGGTTGCCAGCGTGCCCACGATGCTCAGCAAGAAATGACGGCGCGGGCCCCAAGCGTCGAGCGCCGCGCCGCCCGCAAAGGATCCCAAGATCACGAATACGTTCATAAACAGGACGGCCAGCGATGTCGCCACGACCGAGGCATCGTCTGCATAGGTGAGCGTTCCGATGACGCCGATAAAGTAGCTGGTCTGAAAACCGGTGTAGATGAGAAAGCGCATCGCCACCAGGCGCTTGGCCTGCACGGACAGCGATGATTGAGGCTTTGAGAAAAGAGAGGCGAGCATGGAGACTCCTTGTTTCATACGAATGCGGACGGTGGGCATTCGCCACCGTCTGTCAAATCAATCTATCCGCATGAAACATTAAGGACACATCAAGCCCCTTCTCTCCGTTTTTCGCCCGTCATGAACTACTTGGTAGATTGTAAGACATGTCCCACACATCTACCAAAGCAAAAACCACCACAAAGGTGCCTGTCCCCTTTGTGGTGGAAATGACGTTTGCCCAGATAAAACCTGCCAAAATAAACCTGTCCCTTTTTGGCATGTTATGGCAACGCAGCGAGCCGGTTCCAAGTGCCCCAGGTCGCCCCGAAAGAGGAGCGACGCGTACTTTGGTACGCGAGCGACGGCTTGAGGGGCGAGATGGGGTGCTTGGGGCCGGCGCAGCGTCAAGCCTGAAGGTGGTCTTGGATGAGATCGCAGATGGCTCGGGCATCGTTGATGTTGATGGCTCGGGTCGCAAAGCCGGCGTCGAAGGCCTGACGCGCCAGGGCCTCGTTGCAGGCAAGGGCCAGCGTGTGACCGTCGACCAGGTCGAGCGAGCTCTTGCCGCGCAGACGGTCGACACCGGAGCGCGCGACCACGATGTTGTCGAAGCCCTCGGTCTTGTAACCCTCGATGATCACCACGTCGACATCGTTGTAGCGTGACAGCAACTCGCGCGCGGGCATCTCGTCCTCCTCGCGCGTGTCGGCGTACTCCGCCCAGCGCGTGGCGCAGATGAGGCCCACGTGCTTGGATCCAGCCTGGTGATGGCGCCAGGTGTCCTTAGCGGGCACATCGATATCAAAGCCGTGGTGCCCGTGATGCTTGAGCGAACCCACGCGCAGGCCGCGGCGAGTAAGCTCGGCGATAACCTTCTCGACGAGTGTGGTCTTGCCCGAGTTTTGGTAGCCGATAAACGCGATCGCGGGGACGGATGGTGTCGGAGCTACGGGCGCGGGGGCAGCAACAGGCCCGTTCGCGGGCGCGGCGCCGTCGGCAGCGGCGGCTTCGGCAGCAGCAGCCTGACGCTCTGCGCGATCCCACACGCCCGAGCGGCCGCCCTCCTTGTGCAGCAGGCGCACGTCGACGATCTCCATGCCGCGATCGACCGCCTTGCACATGTCGTAGATGGTCAGACATGCGGCACTCGCGCCGGTCAGGGCCTCCATCTCGATACCCGTCTTGCCCGTCACGCCCGCCGTAACCAGTACGTGAAAGCCAACCTGCCCGTCCGCGCGCGCCGGCGCCCAGCCCTCGGGCACGTCCTCGGCCGGCGTCCCCGCCGAAGCAATGGGCGCAATGTCGCACTTACTCTTGGTAATGAGCAACGGATGGCACATGGGGATGATGTCGCTCGTGCGTTTGATGGCCATAATGCCCGCCACGCGCGCGCAGGCAAGCACGTCGCCCTTTTTGGCGCGGTCCTGCAGCACCATGGCCTGCGTCTCGGGGTGCATGAGGATGGTGCCCTCAGCAATGGCGATGCGATGCGTCTCGGCCTTGTCGGACACGTCGACCATGCGCACCTCACCCTTGGCGTCCACATGCGTCAGCTCATCGCGACGGGCGTCACGGGCGGGCTCGACGACAGCGCTGACAGACGGCTGCACGGACGTGTCGGCATCGCTTGCCGCGGCCGCGTCTTTGTGGGCAGACATCGCGGCCCTGCGAGCGGCCTTGGTGGCATCGGCGTACCTGCTCTTGGCCATATGATCATCCTCCGATTTGGGACATAAATCGTTGCGTGCCCTCAATTATCGCGTGTTCCTGCGGTTTGTGGGCCACGGCATCGCGCCAAATCGAAAGCACCTGCATATCATCACCACGGCGCAGGGCGTCGCGCACCGAATACTCGGCATCGCTGAACAGGCACGGACGCACGTTGCCATCAGCCGTCAGGCGCAGACGGTTGCAGTTCGCGCAAAAATGGTTGGACATGGCGCTGATGAAACCAACCGTTCCCGCCGCGCCCGGAAAGTGCCAGTAGCGCGCAGGGCCCGCGCCGGCAGGAGCGTCGTTGATGTCGAGCGGCTCGAGCTCGCCCAGTCCCGCCGCGGCGGCCCCGGCATTGATGCGCGCCCGCAGCTCGTCGCTCGGCACGGTATCGCTCGCGTCCCACAGCTCGGGATCGAGCGCGGGCGCATGCGGGTCCACAGCGCAATGCGAGCTCGTATGTTCGTCGCCGATGGGCATGTATTCGATAAAGCGCAGGTGGATGGGGCGGTCAAGCGTGAGCCGCGCGAGGGCCGCCACATCCTGGTTGAGCCGGCGCACAACAACGCAGTTGACCTTAACGGGCTCAAAGCCCCAAGCCAGCGCCGCGTCGATGCCAGCCATGGTCTGCTCGAGTCGACCCAGGCGCGTGATCTTTCCAAACAGCGAGGGGTCGAGCGTATCGAGTGAGATGTTGACGCGGTTAAGCCCGGCATCTTTGAGCTGCGGTGCCAGCTTGGGCAGCAGGGCGCCGTTGGTGGTGAGCGAGATGTCCTCGATCTGCGGAATCGCGCGGATGTCGCGAATGAGCGGGATGATGCGGCGGCTGACCAGCGGCTCGCCGCCCGTCAGGCGTACGCGGCGAATGCCCTCCCCCGCCACCAGGCGCACAAAGCGGGCGATTTCCTCGGCGCTGAGCAGCTCGTCGTGCGCGCGGGGTGCCACGCCATCGGCCGGCATGCAATAGATGCAGCGGAAATTGCACTTGTCGGTAACGGCAATGCGCAGGTAGTTGATGTCGCGGCCAAAACCGTCATGTTGCACGTGCCCGTCCACGCAGCCCTCCCTCACGCGGCGTTTTATTCTTCGGAAAACATAATACCCCACGAGAGAATCATGCCGACACCCGTACGACAGGACAGGTCGCTTCGAGCAAAACGGACTTTCCAAGCCCATCCTCAGCACAGACCATCACAGCATTCGATGCTTTTCCCGATTTTGGCAAAAAACGTCGAATGTTGTGATGGTTTGCCTGCCCACGGCACCCCGTAGAAGGGCCAAAGCGTCCCTAAAGGCCGCCGTCCCAGTGTCGAATCACGAACTCTCGCAGGTCGTTCTGACGTTTCTGGAATGTCTCGCTTCGGTCGCACTTAAGGCCCATAGCGAGCGCGATGGCATTCATCGCCCGGTGCAATTGCAGCTGGTGGGCAAACTGAGTCCCGGTGAGGACGATCATCCTAAAGCCCAGCGCGCTCAGCACGGTCATACGCTCCGCATCCGACGCGCTGCGCTGTTTATCAAGATGGTCCGAGCCGTTGTATTCAATCCCCGTACCGCTCGCAGGCGCATATACATCAATCTCGAAATACCCGGCCTTTGCGAGATATTTGAACTCGTTGGGAACATCGACCCGATGGTTGAGCTCGATCTTGGCGTATCCCAGCCCGCCCTGAGAACGTTTTGCTACGACCATGATTGCGGTAGCCGTCTCCATGGGCGACCGCGCGCCATCGTGCACGCGCTTGAGCACGGCGACCGCGCGTATAGCCCCCTGACGAGATCGGTTCTCATTGCAATAAGCAATCAAGTCGGCAACGGTATACCTCTGCCCCATCTCGATATAATCGCCTGTCGACAGATGATTCAAATGGTATCGGGCGCAGATTTCGTAGCCATATTCCAGCTGCTCGGGCTCGCTCATCCACGAACCAGCTTGGACAAAGCACATGACCTCATCAACCACCAGAAGGTCCTCTGCCACCTCGATAAGATGGCCTGGAGGTAGCGGCGCTCCAAACACGTGGCACCTAAATCCAGCCGGCGTCGAGCGCTCAAAATCGAAGTTGACGAGCGTGTCGATATGATCGAGCTCTTCTCGTGGAATACCAAGAGAAACCAGATAGTCAGCAACGATCCCAACTGCCGTTGAAGCCCTCAGCCCTTTGACATCGAGTCCCAATTTGGGCAGGCTCGCGGTCGGTTCCGCCTCGTTAGCAAGCGAGTCCTCATCGTATAGGCTGCTTGCTCGCGAGAGCGGCTCGGACGGGCGCGCCACGTTGTGGTACAGCCAGGCAGTCTTATGGGACAGGACGATCGGCAGGTCCATGAGCCCTCCAATGGAATCGGATAACCAACCTTATTCCCCTGCTCACGGGTCCGCACACCTTCATGCGCAAGAAAGCGATTCCACCCGGTCGAGTGGCAGAAAAACCATCACAACATTCGATGCTTTTCCCGATTTTGGCAAAAAATGTCGAATGTTGTGATGGTTTGAGGTGAGGGGCACAGAGGGATCAAAGCATCGTGCTCGAACGGGTTAATCCAGCTCTTTTAAGCCATGCGCCAGCTGCCAGTACTCGCCGTGCTGGGCGAGTAGCTCTTCGTTCGTGCCGCGCTCGATGATGCGGCCGTGTTCGAGGACCATGATGGCGTCGGCGTCGCGGACAGTGGACAGGCGGTGCGCGATCATAAACGTGGTGCGACCGCGCATGATGCGGTCCATACCGCGCTCGATGAGCTTTTCGGTGCGCGTGTCGATGCTCGAAGTGGCCTCGTCCAGGATGAGCACCGGCGGATCGGCGACGGCCACGCGCGCGATGGCGAGCAGCTGGCGCTGGCCCTGCGACAGGTTGGCGCCATCGGCCGTGACCGGTGTGTCGTACCCTCTAGGCAGGCGGCGGATAAACGAGTCGGCGCAGGCGGCCTCGGCAGCGGCGCGCACCTCCTCGTCGGTCGCGTCGAGCTTGCCAAAGCGGATGTTCTGCGCAATGGTGCCGCTAAACAGGTGCGTGTCCTGCAGCACAATGCCGAGCGACCCGCGCAGGCTGGCCTTGGCAATGTACTTGACGTCGATGCCGTCGTACGTGATCTCGCCGTCATCGACCTCGTAGAAGCGGTTGATGAGGTTGGTGATGGTCGTCTTGCCGGCGCCCGTGGAGCCCACAAACGCAATCTTTTGCCCCGGCTTGGCAAACAGGTTGAGGTCCGTGAGCACGCGGGCGCCCGGCACGTAGGAAAAGTCCACGGCATGGAAGCGCACGTCGCCGGCAAGCGGGACCAAGCCGCACGTGAGCTCGGTGCCGTCGGCGGCCACCGCGCGGCCCGACTCATCAACGGCAGCCACATTATGCAGATGCCCGTACGCGCCCACGCCCTGGCCCTCGGGAATCTTCCATGCCCACGCGGCGTCGCCCGTCTGCACCAGCTCCACGCAGCCCTCGTCCACCTCGGGCTTAAGGTCCATGGCGGCAAACAGGCGCTCGGCACCGGCCAACGCGTTGAGCAAGAAGTTGCCAAGCTGCGTAAACTGGTTGATGGGCATGGCGGCCTGGCGCACAAAGACCAGGTAGCTTGCAAGTGCGCCCACATCGGCGAGCCCTTTGATGCAGAGCATGCCGCCCGCCACGGCGACGATGGCATAGTTGACGTAGCCAATCACGACGGTCATGGGCACCATGGAGTTGGCATAGCTCACGGCGGCGGTGCCGGTGCGGCGAAGCTCGTCGTTGCGGCAGGTGAAGCCGGCAACATTCGCCGCCTCGCGGTTAAAGACCTTGATGACCTTTTGGCCCGAGACCATTTCTTCGATATATCCGTCCAGGTCGCCAAGCGATGCCTGCTGGGCAGCAAAGAAACGCTTAGAGCGCGCGCCCGAGTAGCGCGCATACAGCACAATGGCCGCATCGCACACGAGTGTGATAATCGTGAGCTGCCAGTTAAGGATGATGAGCATAGCCGTGGTGCCCACAACCTGAATGGCGGCCTGAATCACGTTGGCAAAGCTGTTGTTAAGCGCCTCGGAGACGGTGTCGACGTCGTTGGTGAAAAAACTCATGATGTCGCCCGAGCGCGTGCTGTCAAAATAACTGAGCGGCAGCGTCTGGATGTGCGCGAACAGGTCGCGGCGAATATCGGACACCACGCGTTGGGCCGCGCGCACCATAATCTGCGAGTAGCCCAGGGCCGAGAGCACGCCCGCAGCGTAGATGATCGCCGTCAGGATGACCTGCTTGGCAAGCAGTTCCTCCCCGCCCGTGGCCAAACCGTTAACGATGGGGCGCACCATGTAGGTGCCGGCGAGGCTCGCGATGGCGGCGACGGAGGCGAGCACGCCCACCGCGAGCAACGAGAACTTGGCATGCCCCATGTAGGAGAGCAAGCGACGCACAGTGCGCTTGAGGTCGGCCGGGCGTGCTTGGGCTGCGGTCTTAGGCATGGCGCTCACCCCCTTCCAAGGGTGATCCGCATGCGACGGAGGAAAACGGATCATTCGCGCAGCCACCGTCGTTGCCATCGCCGGCGTCCGCGTTCCCCGCAAACTCCATCTGCGAGGCGTAAATCTCCTGGTATATGTTGTCGCCCGCCAGCAGTTCCTCGTGCGTGCCCACGCCGT
>URNI01000054.1 GCA_900549135.1 uncultured Collinsella sp. | reverse complement strand
CGGGCCGGGCGGCACAGGGGTTAAGTTTGCTGCTCTACAGTCCTGACTCGCACGGAGGCCACATTAAGTGGCCTCCGGCTCGTGCGGAACTCGCGACAAACTTAACCCCTGTGCCGCCCGGCCCGGGAATCCGACGTGCTCTTCGGGGCAACGTTCCTCACCAAAAAAGACCCGCTTCCCTGTTGGGAAACGGGTCTTTGGAAGGGCGGTTAACTTACTAGGAAATTACTCCTCGTCGTTGTCCTTGGCCTCTTCGGCGTCGTCGGTGTCCACGAGCTGGTTGAGCAGCTCGTCGAGGGAAGCCATGTCCTCGTTGATCGCGCCGTTGGCGGGAGCCTTCTTGTCGTCGATCGGGGCGCCCAGGAGCTCCTCGTCGGCGTCGGCGTGATGCGTCGGAGCGGAAGTACCCAGCAGGATATCGTCCGGACCGTCGGGGCTAAAGACCATCTGCAGCAGCTGCGAGAGGTCTTCCTCGTCGGCAACGTCGTCGTTGTTCTCGAGGATGTAGAGCAGGTCGTGGGCCTCCAGGCCGTCACGGAGCTCCTCGATCGCCTTGGCACCGATACCATCGATGCGCAGCAGATCCTCCTCGGACTTGCCGACCAGGTCGCCGACCGTCTCGATGCCGACCTCGCTGAACTTGTTGGTCCAGCGCTGCGACACGCCCAGGTCGTCGAACAGGTACAGGCGAGCCTTCTCGGCGGAGATGGTGTGGCCGTTGCGGGTGAACGAACCATCAGCACCACCGAACTCGTCGTAGCCGGCCCAGTCGAGCTGCTGCGGGAGCTGCTCGTCCAGGTCCTTGAGCTCAACCGGAGCCCACTCGGGCAGCGACTTGGCGTTGGGCGAAGCCGGGCCGTCGATGTCGACATAGCCGTCGGCCGTGCGATACGTCAGCTTGGCGTTGGCGTACGGCTTGAGGCCGGTACCAGCCGGGATCTTCTTACCGACGATGACGTTGGACTTAAGGTCGAGCAGGTGATCGACCTTGCCCTCGATGGCAGCCTCGGTAAGGACGCCAGCGGTACGGATGAACGAAGCGCTCGACAGCCAGGAGTCGATGTTGGACGCAACCTTGAGCGTACCCAGGATGACGGGCTCGGCCACAGGAGCCTGACCGCCCAGACGGGCAACGCGCTCGACCTCGTCGGCGAACTCGTAGCGGTCGACGTACTGACCAAGCAGGTACTTGGAATCGCCGGGGTTGGTGATCTGAACGCGACGCAGCATCTGACGTGCGAGTACCTCGATGTGCTTGTCGTTCAGATCGACGCCCTGGCTGGTGTATACGTCCTTAACGCTCTCGACGAAGGTGTGCATCGTCGACTCGATGTCGGTCAGCTTGCGCAGGTTGCGGAAGTTGACGAAGCCCTTGGTGATCTGATCGCCGGCGCGAACCTCGCAGCCGTCCTCGATCTCGGACATAAAGCGCACCGAAGCGGGGACGCGGCGCTCGTCGAGGACACGGGTGTGATCCTCGGAGTCGGTGAGCGTCAGCACGTACTCGGACTTCTCGGGCTTAATCGAGAGGTGGCCGGAGTACGGAGCCAGCTCGGCCTCGCGACCCAGGATCTTCTCGTTGACGTTGCCGACGATATCGAACATACGGCTGACCGTAGGCAGACCCTGCGTAATATCGTCGACGCCAGCGACGCCGCCGGAGTGAATGGTACGCATCGTAAGCTGCGTACCGGGCTCGCCGATGGACTGGGCGGCAATAATGCCGACCGCGGTACCGATGGCGACCGGACGACGGGTGGAAAGATCCCAGCCGTAGCACTTCTGGCACACGCCGTACTTGGAGCGGCAGGTGAGCAGAGCGCGAAGCTTGACCTTCTTAAGGCCGGCATCGACCATCTTCTGGATGTCGGCGACCTTCTCGATGTAGCCGTCCTGCTCAAAGAGCACGGTGCCATCGGGAGACACGACGTCCTCAATGAAGCAACGGCCGACGAGGTCGGTGTTGAGGTCGGTGGTGCCGGGGATGATGAGGTTGTAGGTGACGCCCTCGTGCGTACCGCAGTCCTCCTCGCGGACGATGACGTCCTGGGCCACGTCGACCAGACGACGGGTCAGGTAACCAGAGTCCGAGGTGTGGGATGCGGTATCGACCAGGCCCTTACGGGCGCCGTAGGTCGAAATGAAGTACTCGAGCGGCAGCAGACCCTCGCGGAAGTTCGCCTTAATGGGAAGGTCGATCGTCTCGCCGGACATGTCTGCCATCAGGCCACGCATGCCGCCGAGCTGACGCAGCTGGGTCTTAGAACCACGGGCGCCGGAGTCGGCCATCATGTAGAGCGGGTTCTCCTCGTCGAACATGTCGAGCATGAGCGCTGCAACCTTATCGGTACAAGCGGTCCACTCGTTAACGACTTCGATGTGGCGCTCCGTCTCGTTGATGAAGCCCTCCTCGAAGTACTCGTTGATCTGGTCGACGTTGGCCTGGGCACGGTCGAGCAGCTCCTGCTTCTCGGCAGGGATGAGAGCGTCCCACACCGAGATGGTGAGGCCAGCGCGGGTAGCGTAGTGGAAGCCGGAGTACTTGATGGCGTCGAGGATCGGGCCGACCTTGGCCTCGGGGTAACGATCGCAGCAGTCCGCAACCAGCTTGGCCACGTCGCCCTTGACCATCTTGTAGTTCATGAACTCATAGTCTTCGGGCAGGCACTGGCGGTTGAAGATGATGCGGCCGATAGAGGTCTCGAAGCGCGCGGTCTTGTTGCCGGTGACGTCGTAGTCGACGAACTCGTTCTTGCCGTTCTTGACGCGGAAGATACGGGTGCCGTCCTCGTTGATGACGTTGGCATCGGCAGCGGACACGCGGACCTGGATCTTGGCCTGCATGTCGACCTCGGAGCGGCAGTCATAGGCGTGCAGCGCGTCGTCAAAGCTCGAGAACACGTGGTTCTCGCCCGGCAGACCCTCGCGAACCTGGGTGAGGTAGTACACACCGATGATCATGTCCTGCGAAGGGATGTTG
This sequence comes from uncultured Collinsella sp., assembly GCA_900549135.1. Classification (GTDB taxonomy): domain Bacteria; phylum Actinomycetota; class Coriobacteriia; order Coriobacteriales; family Coriobacteriaceae; genus Collinsella. The sequence goes on along the minus strand of URNI01000054.1, from coordinate 9,606 downwards.
ACCGGCTTGCCGGATGCCGGCGAGCGCAGGTTGTTCGCAGAGAGCATGAGCACGCGGGCCTCGGCCTGAGCCTGGCTGGACAGCGGCACGTGGACAGACATCTGGTCGCCGTCGAAGTCGGCGTTGAAGGGCGAGCAGACCAGCGGATGCAGGTGGATAGCCTTGCCCTCGACCAGCACCGGCTCAAAGGCCTGGATGGACAGACGGTGCAGGGTCGGTGCACGGTTGAGCAGCACGACGCGGCCGTCGATGACCTCTTCGAGGATGTCCCACACAAAGGTGGCACCGCGGTCGATAGCGCGCTTGGCGCCCTTGATGTTCTCGACCTTGCCGAGCTCGACCAGACGCTTCATGACGAACGGCTTGAAGAGCTCCAGCGCCATGGTCTTGGGCAGACCGCACTGGTGCAGCAGCAGCTTGGGGTCGGTAACGATAACCGAACGGCCGGAGTAGTCGACACGCTTGCCCAGCAGGTTCTGACGGAAACGACCCTGCTTGCCCTTGAGGGCCTCGGCGAGCGACTTGAGCGGGCGACCGCCACGGCCAGAGACCGGGCGACCACGACGGCCGTTGTCGAACAGGGCGTCCACGGACTCCTGGAGCATGCGCTTCTCGTTGTTCACGATGATCGCAGGGGCGTCCAGGTCGAGCAGGCGCTTGAGTCGGTTGTTACGGTTGATCACGCGACGATACAGGTCGTTGAGGTCGGACGCGGCGAAGCGGCCGCCGTCGAGCTGGACCATCGGGCGCAGATCGGGCGGAATGACCGGAATGACGTCCAGAATCATATTCGCGGGGCTGTTGCCGCCCTTCAGGAAGGCGTCAACGACCTCGAGGCGCTTAACGGCCTTCTCGCGCTTCTGCTTCTGGGAGTCCTCGTCGGCGATGATGGCCTTGAGCTTCTCGGCCTCGGAGGGAAGGTCGATGGCAGCGAGCAGGTCGCGGACGGCCTCGGCACCCATGCCACCCTTGAAGTACATGGAGTAGTAGCGAGTCATCTCGCGGAACAGCGGCTCATCGGAAATGAGGTCGCGCTCGCTGAGCTTCATGAAGGCGTTGAAGGCGTCCGTGCGGAGCTGCTTCTCGTCCTTGCACTCTTCCTCTATGTCGACGATGCCAGAGGCGATCTCCTCGGGGGTCAGCGGCTCCTCGTCGGAGAACTCGTCAAAGTTCTCGGGGTTGCCCTGCTCCTTGAGGGACTCGATCTGGCGGGCGCACTCGGCATCGATCTCTTCCAGATCGGCGGCGAGCTCCTCGCGCAGGTCGTCGGCGTCGGCCTCGCGAGCCTCGTAGTCGACCTCGGTGATGATGTAGCTGGCAAAGTACAGAACCTTCTCGAGGTCCTTGGACTTGATGTCGAGCATACGGCTCATCGGGAAGCTCGTGGGGCTCTTGAAGTACCAGATGTGGGACACGGGAGCGGCGAGCTCGATGTGGCCCATGCGGTCGCGACGCACCTTGGCCGAGGTGACCTCGACGCCGCAGCGCTCGCAGACGATGCCCTTAAAGCGGATGCCCTTGTACTTGCCGCAGGAGCACTCCCAGTCCTTGGCGGGACCGAAGATCTTCTCGCAGAACAGGCCGTCCTTCTCGGGCTTGAGGGTACGGTAATTGATGGTCTCCGGCTTCTTGACCTCACCGTGCGACCAGGAACGGATCTGGTCGGCGGAGGCAAGGGAGATCTTTACCGAGTCAAAATCAGTAGCTTCGAAATCTGCCACAGTCAACTACTCCTTATCAGTGGTCGTGGCGGCGACAGCCTCGGGTGCCTCGGCGGTCTCGGCATCCTCGGCCTCGACGTCGGCGTCAACGCCGGCGAGCGCAGCCAGGTCGTCGAGAGCAGAGGTCTCCTCGGCGGTCACAGGGGCGGAGGCGTCCTCGTCGGCATCGTGCATGGGCTCGATGTCCAGTGCGAGGGAGCGAATCTCCTTGACGAGAACCTTGAAGGACTCGGGGATACCCGGGACCGGAACGTTCTCGCCCTTGACGATGGACTCGTAGGTCTTGACGCGGCCCACGGTATCGTCGGACTTGACGGTCAGGATCTCCTGCAGGACGTTGGAAGCACCGTAAGCGTACAGTGCCCAAACTTCCATCTCGCCGAAGCGCTGGCCGCCGAACTGAGCCTTGCCGCCCAGAGGCTGCTGGGTAACCAGACTGTAAGGGCCAGTCGAACGGGCGTGGATCTTGTCGTCGACCATGTGGCCGAGCTTGAGGATATAGGACGTACCCACAGTAATGGGCTCGCGGAATTCCTCGCCGGTGCGGCCGTCGAACAGACGGGTCTTGCCGCGCTCGTCAAGCTGGGTGACGAACTCGGGGCGCATGTGATCGCCAAAGGCAGCGGTGGCCTTGTTGAGCATGTTCTTGTTGGCACGACGGATGACCTCGGCGATCTCGTCCTCCTTGGCGCCGTCGAAGACGGGCGTCGCGGTGAAGAACGGACCGGGGACGTACTTGTCGGAGTCGGCCTGCTCGGTATCCCAACCGCAGGCAGCAGCCCAGCCAAGGTGGCACTCGAGCAGCTGGCCGACGTTCATACGCGAAGGAACGCCCAGCGGGTTGAGGATAACGTCGATCGGGGTACCGTCAGCCATGTAGGGCATGTCCTCGACCGGCAGAACGTTACAAATAACACCCTTGTTGCCGTGGCGGCCGGCGATCTTATCGCCCTGCTGGATCTTACGACGCTGGGCGACGTAGACGCGCACCTGCTCGTTGACGCCGGGGGCCAGGTCGTCGCCGTTCTCGCGGCTAAAGCGGACGACGTCGATGACGCGGCCGTAAGCGCCGTGAGGCATCTTAAGGGAGGTATCGCGGACATCGTGGGCCTTGGCACCGAAGATGGCGCGCAGCAGGCGCTCCTCGGCGGTCAGAGCGCTCTCGCCCTTAGGCGTGACCTTGCCGACCAGGATGTCGCCAGGGCCGACCTCAGCGCCGATGCGGATGATGCCGTCCTCGTCGAGGTTGGCAAGCATGTCCTCGGAGAGGTTCGGGATCTCGCGGGTGATCTCCTCGGGGCCGAGCTTGGTGTCGCGGGCGTCGATCTCGTGACGGGTGATGTTGATGGTCGTCAGCAGGTCCTCGGCCACCAGGCGCTCGGACACGACGATACCGTCCTCGTAGTTAAAGCCTTCCCACGGCATATAGGCCACGGTGAGGTTCTGGCCCAGTGCGAGCTCGCCGTGATCGGTCGAAGGACCGTCAGCCAGGGGCTCGCCCTGCTCAACGGTGTCACCGACGCGAACGAGCGGACGGTGGTTGATGCAGGTGGACTGGTTGGAGCGCTGGTACTTGGCCAGGTGATACTCGTCCATGCCGCCGGCATGCTTGACGATGATCTTGGCGGCGTCGGCAAAGATGACCTCGCCGGCGTTCTTGGCCAGGGTGACCTCGCCGGAGTCCAGAGCGGCGCGACGCTCCATGCCGGTACCGACATAGGGAGCGGCGGGGTGAACCAGCGGCACGGCCTGACGCTGCATGTTAGCGCCCATCAGCGTACGCTTGGCGTCGTCGTGCTCCAGGAACGGAATCAGCGTTGCTGCGACGGAGAGCATCTGACGCGGCGAGACATCCATGTAGTCGACGTCCTCGACAGGCACGTCGGCGGGAGCGCCGAAGGAGCCGTCGAAGTCGCGGGTACGGGCGATCACGGTGTGCGGACGGACGATCTTGCCCTCGGCATCGGTCGTGATGAACTCGTTGGTCTTGGGATCGAGCGGCGTGTTGGCCGGCGCGATGACGTGCTTCTCTTCCTCGTCGGCGGTCATCCAGTCGATCTGATCGGTGGCAACGCCGTTCTCGACGCGGCGGAACGGGGCCTCGATGAAGCCATACTCGTTGACGCGGGCGTAGAGGGCGAGCGAGCCGATCAGGCCGATGTTGGGGCCTTCGGGGGTCTCGATCGGGCACATGCGGCTGTAGTGCGAATTGTGAACGTCGCGGACGGCCGTCGGCACGTTGGTGCGGCGGCTGGAGCCGGACTTGTGGCCGGCAAGACCACCAGGGCCGAGTGCGGACAGACGGCGCTTGTGGGTCAGACCGGTCAGGGGGTTCGCCTGGTCCATGAACTGCGAGAGCTGCGAGGAACCGAAGAACTCCTTGATGGAGGCCACGATCGGGCGGATGTTGATGAGCGACTGCGGGGTGATCTCGTCGATGTCCTGGGAGCTCATGCGCTCACGGACGACGCGCTCCATACGGCTCATGCCGATACGGAACTGGTTGGCGACGAGCTCGCCGACGGTACGGATGCGGCGGTTGCCGAAGTGGTCGATGTCGTCGACCTTGAAGCCCTGCTCGCCGGCAGCGAGGGACAGGAGGTAGCGCAGCGTCGCGACGATATCCTCGTCGGTGAGCACCGTGACCTCTTCCTCGGTGGTGAGGTTGAGCTTCTTGTTGACCTTGTAGCGACCGACGCGGGCCAGATCGTAGCGCTGCGGGTTGAAGAGCAGACCCTCGAGCAGGCTGCGGGAAGCGTCCACGGTGGGAGGCTCGCCCGGGCGCAGGCGACGGTAGATTTCGATGAGGGCGTCCTCGCGAGTGAGGGCGGTGTCGCGCTCCAGGGTGCGCTTAATCACATCGGAGTTGCCGAGCAGCTCGATGATGTCGTCGTTGGTTACGGCGATGCCAAGGGCGCGCAGGAACATCGTGGCGCTCTGCTTGCGCTTACGGTCGATGGAGACCATGAGCTGGTCGCGCTTGTCGACCTCAAACTCAAGCCAGGCACCGCGGGACGGGATGATCTGGGCCTTGTAGATCTGCTTGCCCGAATCCATCTCGGAGCTGTAGTACACGCCCGGGGAGCGGACGAGCTGCGAGACGACGATACGCTCGGTACCGTTGATGATGAAGGTGCCCTGATCTGTCATCATGGGGAAGTCGCCCATGAAGACGAGCTGCTCCTTGATCTCGCCGGTCTCCTTGTTGGTGAGACGGACGTCGGTCAGAAGCGGAGCCTGATAGGTCATATCCTTCTCGCGGCACTCCTCCACGGTGTGCGCGGGGTCGCCGAACTGATGCTCGCCGAAGGTAACCTCGAGAACATGGTTCTGGCTCTGGATGGGGCTGGATTCCTTGAACGCCTCACGAAGGCCCTCGTCCTTAAAACGCTCAAAGGATTCCCTTTGAACAGAGATAAGGTTGGGGAGCTCCATGGCCTCCGGGATTTTCCCGAAGCTGACGCGCTTGCGCTCAGTGGCAGTGTATGCGTAGGTCACCAGGTTTTTCCTCCTTCACGGAAATGCTCGGTGGGTTGGCGAGGCATGGCTTCGCCAGTTATCGCAACCTAATAGTTTATCAGGTACCGACCGTTGGGCAAGAAAAGCCTTGACGCGACTGAGTTTTTGGAGTAACAAAGTTTTTCGACAGCAAATGCGCAGGTAGATGGGTGTGTATCGAACATCTGTTCATATATTTTCTGTGAACAGAGCTGCTGATGCGCGCCGCAGAATGGCGGAATGGCGGTGAGGGTTAATCGGGCGGAAACTACGTCCCGTTTTGAGGCCTCAAACTGGGACGCAGTTTCCGATTGAGCCCTGTCTGGGAAACTGCATCCCGTTCTGAGCCGATATTCCGGGTCGCACTTTCCGCTAGGGGCCTCAGCCGGAAAGCGCATCCTAGAATTCAGTCAAATTGTGGGACGCACTTTCCGGAGCCAAGCCGTGGCGCGCATAAAAAACGGGTGCAGACCGAAGTCCGCACCCGTAAATGTCGATGCCCGAAGGCTTATTTGCGCATCAAGCCGCCGCGCTCGTCGATGGCGTCCCAGAAGGCGCTGGCAAAGCGAGGATCGCTTGCGGCCATGAGGGCGTTGGTGGCCATCCAGCCAGACGGGGTGCCGGTGTCGTAGCCCGAGAGCGGGTCGATGACGACAGCGTACATGGCCTCGCGGTCGAGCGAGCGGGCCATGGCGTCGGTGAGCTGGATCTCGCCGCCCTTGCCGGCCTGCTGATCGGCGAGCAGGTCCATGACCAGCGGGCTTAGCAGATAGCGGCCGACGATGTACAGGTTGGACGGAGCCGCCTCGGGAGCGGGCTTCTCGACCAGACCGCCGATGCGCCAAACGGCACCGGGCTCGTCGTCGGCAGCATTCTCGAAGCCCTCGAGCGAGCCAACGCGATCGCCGGCGATGACGCCATAGCGGCTGACTTCCTCGGGAGCGCACGCGGCAACGGCGATAACCGAAGCGCCACCGTGCTCCTTGGAGACAGCAAGCATCTTGTCGCAGATGTCACGGTTGGGCACAACGTAGTCGCCCAGAAGAACCAGGAAGTTCTCCCCTGCCACGGCGTCGGCAGCAGAGCGAATGGCATGACCGAGGCCCTTGGGCTCGTACTGATAACGGAAGTCGACCGGCATGCCGCCCGCGTGGGCAACTGCATCGGCGTAAGCATCCTTACCGCGCTCGCGCAGCAGATTCTCGAGCGAGCGATCGGGCTGGAAGTAGCTCAGCAGCTCGGGCTTACCGGGAGAGGTAACGATGATGGCGTCGTCGACCTCCTCGGGGTCGAGCGCCTCCTCAACGACATATTGAATGACCGGCTTGTCGAGAACCGGCAGCATCTCTTTGGGCGTGCACTTAGTGCCAGGCAGAAAACGCGTGCCAAGACCGGCGGCGGGGATGATTGCCTTCATGTTATTAAAGGATCCTTTCGCAGGCGCAGAATGCGCCCTGTGCGTGCGGCACGGCGGCCGCAGACCAAATTGCGATACCGAAGTATCTTACCGCCTGAGACATACGTCGCCGTAAGGCAAACGCAATTCTTCAGCAGGTCAACGCAAATTATTGCGCGAATGGTGCAATTTTATCGCCCAACGGTAGCGATCCCAAAGCGCCGCAAACGACAGCAATTTGCATACCGAGCCAGCAAAATAGAGGGGCCAAAACAAAAAAGACGGGGCTCGCATAGCGAGCCCCGTCTGCAAAGAAATCTGGCGAGAGAGCCTGATTACTTGAGGGTGACAGCAGCGCCAGCAGCCTCGAGCTTCTCCTTGGCAGCCTCGGCGTCCTCCTTCTTGGCACCCTCGAGAACAGCCTTGGGAGCGCCCTCGACGACCTCCTTGGCCTCCTTCAGGCCAAGGTTGGTGAGCTCACGGACGGCCTTGATGACCTGGATCTTGTTGTCGCCGAAGCCCTCGAGCACGACGTCAAACTCGGTCTTCTCCTCGGCCTCAGCAGCGCCAGCAGCGGGAGCGGCGACAACAGCGGCAGGAGCAGCGGCGGAAACGCCGAAGGTGTCCTCGATAGCCTTGACGAGCTCGGAAGCCTCGAGAAGGGTCATTTCCTTAAGAGCATCGATGATCTCATCGGTGGTAAGCTTAGCCATTTCTAAGTCCTTTCGGTTTCCGTGCGGATGCACGGAGATCAGTTAAAACACGGCGCGAATGCGCCAGGGGTGCGGCGTTGCCGCCGCGGGTGAAAACAGCGACTAGGCTGCCTTCTGCTCGGAGACCTGCTGGATCGAACGAGCGAGACCAGAGGAAACGCCGTTGACGCAGACAGCGATGTCGCGAGCGAAACCGGAGATGAGACCGGCGATCTGGCCGAGAAGCTGATCCTTGGTGGGCAGCTCGGCGATAGCCTTAACATCATCAGCGGAAACGGCCTTGCCGTCGGAGATACCGCCCTTGATCTCAAGGACGCCCTTGGACTGAGCGGAGAAGTCCTTAAGGGCCTTAGCGGCCTCGACCGGCTCGGACTCGTAGAACACATAAGCGACGGGGCCGGCGAGGATCTCGTCGAGCTCGGGCTGCTCCTGGTTCTTGAGAGCGATCTTGACCAGGTTGTTCTTGTAGACCTTCATCTCGGCGCCGCACTCGCGAAGCTGATGACGCAGCTCCTGAGCCTGCTTAACCGTCAGACCGTTGTAGTTGACGACGAACAGACCGGCGTTCTCGGCGATACGGGACTCGATCTCTGCAACCTTGTCGATTTTGTACTGCTGGGGCATGAATTACACCTCCTCGAATTCTTTCCGGGCACGGTCCGCCACAAGGACGTGACGGGGGCATGTCCAAAAAGAAAGCCCCCGCGCTGCATGAGCGACGGGGGCGAGAAGACATATCTACTCGACCACCTCGGCTGGCGGGATATCCCATTAAGCTCGCGGGCGATGCCCGTTTGCACCGGCTGTCTCTGGCAGCGGATTCGTGCGTGAACCGAAAGTATTATGGCGGGGACCCCGGCGTCGGTCAACGGAAAACCGGGCTGCACACAATTCCACCATCCGGCACGCGCCGCCGAAGGCCGGGCGGCCTGCGGCGACTTTGGGGCAGCCCGGTTTTCCGTTGAACGACGCCCCCACGCATAATCCTTATGTCGGTGGGCTGATGTGTTGCGTCCCTGAGGACTATAAGGTTGAAATGAAGGTGGACAGGCGATTTAGGCCTTCGTCTAGGTCTTGGTCGGAGACGCAGTAGCTGAGGCGGATGTGGCCCTCGGTGCCGAAGCAGTCGCCCGGGACTAGGGCTACATTTGCTTCTTTGATGGCTTTGATGCAGAAGTCTTCGCTGGTTAGGCCGTACTGTTTGATGCTGGGGAAAGCGTAGAAGGCTCCTGCGGGCTCTACCACGTCGAGGCCCATGGCGTTTAAGGCTGCAAGCACTCGTTCGCGGCGGGCTCGGTAGACTTTGAGCATGGGGGCTGGGTCGACGGTGAGGGCTCGAGCTGCGGCGTCCATTTCGAAGGAGACGGCGCTCGATACTGAGTATTGGTGAGCCTTGGCAATCTCGGCGATGACGGGGGCTGCCGCTGCGAGCCAGCCCAGGCGCCAGCCAGTCATAGCCCAGGGCTTGGAGAAGCTCTCGATGACCACCGTCTGCTCGCGTAGCTCCGGGTGGCGCTGGGCAAATCGTTCGTAGCCGTCCACATAGACCAGGCGGTTGTACACGTCGTCGCAGACTACGTAGATACCCGCCTGCTCCGCTACGCGCGCCACGGCGTCGAGCGATGCCGCGTCGAGGATGCAACCCGTAGGATTGTTGGGCGAGCAGATGACGATGGCCTTGGTCGCCGGCGTTACGCAAGCACGAAGTGCGCCCTCGTCAATCTGGAATTGCGCAGGCTCCGTATCCAAAAAGACCGCTTTGGCGTGATTGGCCACGACGATGCTCTCGTACAGGCCAAAGGCCGGCGTGGGGATGATGACCTCGTCGCCGGGGTTGAGCATGGCCATAAACGTAGCCGACAGGGCCTCGGTCGCACCATCGGTCAGGATGACCTCGTCAGCAGAAAACGAAAGGCCCGCGTCGCCCATATATGCGGACAGCGCCTCGCGCAGGGCGGGGCGACCGTTGTTGGGCGGATAATGCGTGTCACCACGGTCCAGCGCGGCGGTCACCTCGGCGCTAATCACATCGGGCGTAGGAAAATCGGGCTCGCCGAGCGCGAGCGCGATGCATCCCGGATGCTGCGCGGCGAGTGCGTTGATCCGGCGGATGCCGGAGGGCTTGAGCGTGGCAAGCGAGGTATTCATGGGCAGACGCATGGCGTTCCTTTCGTAAGGGTTGCACTAGGATAGCGCGGCGAGGCGTCACCAGACGGTGTAACCTAAACGGAAACCAACCGGAAAGGAGGCGGCATGGAGACGACCGCACGCGGCGATG
>URNI01000053.1 GCA_900549135.1 uncultured Collinsella sp. | reverse complement strand
CGAGCAGTAGTAGCACTCCATGGAGAGATGAAAATCGGGGTAGTCGTACTCAACGGTGTAAAAATCGCGCAGGTTGGTGACTTTGACCCGTAGCTCTTCCATGAGCTCGCGGCGTACAGCGTCCTCGGGCGTCTCGCCGCGCATGAGCTTGCCACCGGGGAACTCCCAAAGTCCCTGCATGTCGCCATAGCCGCGCTGCACGGCAAGCAGCTCATCGGATCCTTCCTTGCGAATGATCCCAGCGGCAACATGAACAGTCTTCAACAGGAGTCCTCTCTCAACATCAACACGTGGCAGGGTAGCTACCCGTACCTTACACAACGGTAAGGCAAGCGTAAGCCATATCGATGGTAGCCGACTCGTCTTCTTGCGACTATAGATGCCGTAGACTAATCGCAAGAAAGGACTCGGTATGCAAAGCACGCACATGGCGACCCCGGTACTGGAGGTCGCGCATCTCGAAAAGGTATATGGAGCGCTGGGCAACGTGACCCGCGCGCTCAACGACGTCAGCTTTACCGTCAACCGCGGCGAATTTGTTGGCATCATGGGCGCTTCGGGCTCGGGCAAGTCAACGTTGCTCAACTGCGTGTCGACCATCGATAGCGCCACAAGTGGCACCATTCGCATAAACGGGCAGGACGTTACGCGCATGAAGCAGGCCAAGCTCTCGCAGTTCCGCCGCGAGGAGCTCGGCTTTATCTTCCAGGACTCCAACCTGCTCGATACGCTCACGGCACGCGAGAACATCGCCTTGCCGCTCACCATCGCCCGCACAAACTCGGCAGAGATTTCGACCCGCGTGCAGGATGTGGCCGCGCGTCTGTCCATCAGTCAGGTGCTCGACAAGTATCCCTACCAAATGTCCGGCGGTCAGCAGCAGCGCGTCGCCGCGGCTCGCGCGCTCGTCACCGACCCCACCATGATCATGGCCGACGAGCCCACCGGCGCCCTCGATTCCAAGAGCGCTCGCCTGCTGCTCGAGAGCCTGGGGGCCCTCAATCGCCGCCTGCGCGCCACCGTGCTCATGGTCACGCATGACAGCTTTGCTGCCAGCTATACGCGCCGCGTGCTGTTTATCCGCGACGGCAAGATTTTCACCGAGCTGCGCCGCGGCGACACCGACCGCCGAGAGTTCTTCGACCGCATTATGGAGGTCGTTGCCATGATGGGCGGTGAGGGCTCCGATGCTCTGTAAACTCGCTTGGGGTAACGTCCGCCGCGCCGGCCGCGACTACCTCGTCTACCTTTTGACGCTCACCCTGGGCGTCACGGTCTTCTATGCCTTTAACACCATCTCGATGCAAGTCGACATCGCCGGCATCGATGAAAAGGGCTTGGCGCAGGTTATGGGCAGCATGCTCGGCAACCTGACGTACTTTTTGGCCGGTGTCATGGCCTTTTTGATGGTGTATGCCAATAACTTCATCATGAAACGCCGCAAAAAGGAGTTTGGCCTGTACCAGGTGCTCGGCATGGGGCGTGGGCGTGTCGCCACGATCATGGCGCTCGAGACGGTGATAGTATCGGTCGTGGCCTTTGTCGCCGGCATTGTGCTGGGTGTGGGACTCTCCCAGCTCATGACGTTCTTTACGGCCTCGCTCTTTAAGACACAGATCGCCAATTTCCACTTCTTTTTCTCGGTGCATGCGTTCAATCTGACCCTTGCCTGCATGCTCGTAATGTTTGTGCTCACGCTACTGCTGAACCTTCGCGCCGTGCGTCGTACCAAACTCATCGAGCTTATGGGTGCCGAGCGTCGCAACGAGAGCATCAAGACACGCAACCCCTGGATCGCGATTGCCATCTTTGCCGTGGGCGTGGTGCTTGTGGGCGTGGCCTATTACCGTCTGCTACGTGATGGGTTCCCGCTAACCGCGACGGACAGCAAGCTGCAAGAGGCCATGAACCAGTTTGGCATTACGACCGCTATGGTTACAGTGGGCACCTTTGCCCTGTTCTGGGGACTCTCGGGCATGCTCATCAAGCTGCTGCAGAGCCTGCGCGGCGTGTATTGGCGCGGCCTCAACATGTTTACCGTGCGCCAGCTTGCGGCCAAGGTCAACACGGTGTGCTTTTCGATGGGCGTCATCGCGATGCTCCTGTTTTTGGCCATCACCTCGGTGACGTGCGGTATGTCGATTGCCAACGTGATGAACGAAAACCTGGAGCGCTATAACCCTGTAGACGTGTCTCAGACGTATGTCTATTACACGCCCGATACGTTCGACTACTACAAAGAGTATGTCAACCCATCTGATGAGGCCGATCGCATGGTGTTGGCCGATACAACGGTCGATTTGTACCCCGCATGGCACGGCAAGTCGGCGGACAACAACGACGAGACCGGCAAGAAGGTCAATATCGCCGATGTTGCCGGTGAGCATGTGCAGATCGATTCGTATCTGAGTTACCCAGTTGGCGGCTCGAATCCTTCGGTGACCCCAAGTGAGATGTGCAAGACCATGGGCGAAAAGCTTCCCAAGGCGTTCGGGGGTAGCAATGCCGATGCGATGGGTCTGTTTGTGACGCCGGCGAGCCAGTACAACAAACTGCGCCAGATGATGGGCGAGGAGCCGGTGCACATCGGTCGCGACCAGTATCTGCTCACGTGTGATATGGGCGGCGAGCTGGTCGACCTGTACACCAAGTATATGGCTGGCGGCCATGCCCTTACCTTGGGCGGGCATACGCTCAAGCCCGCAACCGATAAGTCGGACGAAGATACGGCGGCCATCGCCAACTCGGCGACGGGTAGTAATCCGGGCACCGTCGTCGTTGCCGACGAGCTGTTGTCCCAACTTAATCTGCAGCCGTATTCCAGTAGCCTGCTCGTTAACTACAAACAGGGGATGGATACAACCGAGGCAGACGAGAGCATTAAATACACTCTGCTCGACAATCTGCTCGTTGACGGCAAGGAGCCGGGGTCGTGGGGAACCTTCATCACACGCTCCGAGATGTACACGCAGGCAGCGCAAATGAACGGTCTTATTAGCTACCTAGCCATCTACATCGGCTTTGTATTGGTCGTTGCATGCGCGGCGATTCTGTCGATCCAGCAACTCTCCAACGTGGCCGACGGCAGCCGCAGCTATCGTGTGCTGGCGCAGATTGGCTGTGACGACCGCCAGATTCGCCATTCGGTGATGGCGCAGCAAGCGGTATTCTTCCTGTTCCCGCTGGCAGTGGGCCTGGCGCACTCCTTTGTGGCACTTAAGGTGATCATCGAGCTGGTGAGCATTTTCGGAAATATGAGCATCGGCGGCACCGTGGGCCTCACCTGTGCAATCTTCCTGGCAGCATACGGTGGCTACTTCCTGGTGACCTACCTTATGAGCACTGGCATGGTGCAAACTGCCATCGCCACCCGCTACAGCGAGTAACAAGCGGGCAAAACCGTCGCAAAATCAGAGGCGTATGACCGCCGCGAAGGGACCAGGGCCCTTTCGCGGCGGTTTTTGCCTATCTGGGGGTGTTTCGGATGCAAGTGAGTAGACTTTTTTGAACCTGCCGAGCACATCGCGACAAATGCTCAATAAAACCGCAGGTCAGAGCCGCGTCGTTTTGGGCGTGCTTGGTCTCCTGCAAAAAGTCTACTCACTTGGTTTTTCTGCTAGAAGACCGCCACGAGGGAAGGCAACTCCCTTACGGCGGTTTGGACGTTTGCCCAGATAAAACCTGCCAAAATAAACCTGTTCCTTTTTGGCAGGTTAGCGCTCCCAGAAGTGGAGGATGAGCGTGGTGCCTTTTAGCGGAGGGGGCATATTGATTAATTCGGGTAACAGTTTTTTAACGCTGGGGACGATGTTAAAATAGCCAAAATGCTATCTAGGAGCTTTGAATTTATGGCAATCGAGGCGGCTAATCTACAAAACGTGAAGCGCTCGTTCCTCTGGCATTCATTTATGTTGTTTATAGGGGCGGCTGGTCTGTATTGTATGGCGCCAAGTATTTATGCGGGCCTTTCTGGCACCGTTCTTATCGGCCTGCATCTGCTTTCGGGCTTCTGTGTGGGTCTCATCTCTCGCCCCGTGAGACCGGGTATTTCCAAACGGCTTTTTGGACTTATGCTCGTAGATATTGCACTTCTTGCGATGTTCACGGTATCTCTTAATGTGTTTCATCAATTTCATGGTGTGGTTTCGGCGCTCGCGTTCATTTTGTTGTTGCTAGCCCCCTTGCTTGTCGCTTGCTGTTCTTGGGCGCTTGGCGGTGAATTCGCAAACATGCGTGCGGGATCAACGGGGAAACATGTAGTCGATGGCCCTGTTCTCCATGGGTATCCTGAGCTCGCCCTTTACAGCCCCGTTGTACTCTTGATTGCTTTGCTTGTTGGCCTTCAGTTTCTTCTCGCCCCGTTGATGGAGTCCGTCGGTTCTTTCCTTTCCGTTAACGCCGAGATGGGGGTTGCTGCCTCGCTCGTCGAACCTCTTGCGTTTGGTAATGCTGCCGTTGTTCTTGATTTGGATTGTTTGTTTTCGCGCAATATAAACATCGGTGCTGTGCTCCTGAGCTTTGGTGGGCATCAAGAGATCGCACTGCTTCTGGTGACTGTCTTGGGCAGCATCCTTGTCAGGGCCATAATGCGATCCTTACCCGACTTAACGAGCGCTTTTTCTGCGGATGCCAAATTAGGAGGAAAACGCTCTGCAGTTGCCGATATCCCTGCGACTTTGGGTTTTTCTCAAAGGGAGTCCGCGGTTTTCTCTATGAGGATAGAGGGAAAAACGTACGAGGAGATTGCTTCTGCCTTGGATATTTCCCCGTCTACCGCCCGTACCTATTTGTCGCGGGCCTTGACTAAAACCGGATATAAAAGCATTTCAGAGGCGACAGCTGGACTTCTTTTGTTAAAGGATACGTGGCATTTCGACGCAACAAAAGGCCATGATCACCGTTCAGAATCACTGAGGTCCTTATCGTCCAATCGGAGCTGCAGGATAGTCTTCGCCTGCTTCCTGTTTATGTATGCGTCTGGAATGGGCATCGAGGAAATCCTCATATGCTTCGGCTTTGAGCATGATGTGATAATCCTGTCGATAGCTATAGTGCTTTTGGCCCTGTGTTGCCATGCGGCTATACGGTGGATGTCTGAAATGCATTTGTGCCTTTCGCCCGAACTTACTCTTTCTTCGGTGTCTGTGGGTGCTGGGGCAACGTTCTGGGTTCACGATGTGGTAAGTCTTCTGTACATTTTCTTTGAGTCCGTTGGGAGCGGTGAGGCCGTTGACGGCCTTTTGCCTGCTTTACGCGTGACCGCGTTCCTTGTCGTACTTATCCTTCTGACTTATTCGCTGCTATCCTTGCGTGCGAAAGATGCAGTCCCGGCGGGTAATCGACGCGATGCCGCACGCGAGGTTTTCTTGAAGCTTGGCTTTACGCCACTTTATGCTGACATCATGGCATGCGTTCTTGATGGCAGTGGATCCACCGAGATTTGCGCACATCTTAACGTTGCTCGGGGAACCGTCAAAGAGGCTAAGAGCAAGAGCTATGCCTTGCTTGGAGTTCACTCGGAGCGTGAACTTAGAGATAAGGTATTTTGTCTTATAGCTGATGTTTTAGAAAATGGCAGGTAGAAGCCTGTAGACAAACAAGGTCACAAGTCCATCCCATACGTCTACAGACAGTTCAGACGATGAAGGCGATACTTCCGGACAACGGGTCCGACGATCCGTACGTTGCGAACCGGAGGTGCTTGCCGTGAAGACTTGTGATTGCCTCGCATATGTACGACTTAATTTAGAAGTTCTTGCGCGAAACCGGGGAATTATGTTGCTGACGGCGCTGCTCGCGCTCGTATTCTGCATCCCGGTTTTTCTATCCGTTCCAACGGGAGCAGATTATCTATATGGCAGAGGTTCCATCAAGGAGCAGAGGGCATTGTTGGTCTCTCAAGTCTCTGACGGCGTTTATGACACTGCCCCACAGGAGCTTAACAGTATCATTGCCGACGAAAGGGCGTGTCTTGATAGAGCGCTTAAAAGTAAGACAGACTCCAGAGGGTATTACGATGCGATTGCCGATTATGACAATCTATTGCTCAAGGAATACCGACTCGGTTATTTGAATGGCGTTGATTCGGAGCTATCGCTTGAGGCCCAAGAGCGTCTTCCCCGAGCCATAGCAATGCTGCCCCATCCGGAATCGTACGGCTCAACAACAAAAATGCCTGGGATGATTCTTCTTGCATATTATTGCGGCGCTGTTCCTGCAATAGCGTGGCTTTTAGTTCCGGTTCTCGTCCTCTATATGTCGCTTGAGGGGGATGGAAAGCGGTTCTACGATCGGGCTTTGTTGTCAAAGTTAGAGATGAATGCATGCCGCGTTCTCGTCTCTGGCATTGCATCGATGACGGTTTTGGTTCTGGCGTTGGCTCCCTGTTTTGTATTGGCAACGGTGCTTAACGGTGCCGGTCAGACGGAGTACCCAGTCGTATTCATTCAGTATGGTGACGTGGTCGAAAGAACTGTGTTAGTTCAGCTTAGGCTATTTGCTGTCTTTGAGGTTGCGTTGTCTATGATGTTTGCTTGTTTGGGCGTGTGCGTATACGCAGGAAGCAGAAACAGGGCCATTTCGTCCATGGTGGTCGCTCTTGTGGGGGGCATAAGCCAGCTTCCGTTTTATGCGAGCAAAGATGCTCCATGGCATGCGTTGCTGCCGTATATGGTGCCGAGCTATTCTGTCTCTTCGCTTGCACTCGGCGGCGCTTCTTACGCCAATGGAGCTGAGGTATCACTCGTTCCTGAAGCCAGTGCGCTGCACTGTTTCTTTGCCGTAATGGGCACGCTTGTTGTCTGTGCGTTGGGAATCATCTCGTTTTCGCGCCTAAAAAGCAAGAATCGCTGGGCCTGGAACCATATTAGTCCGGATAGTTTGGGCGAGAAAAGCTTGCTCTCTCTGTCGTTGGATGTGTTGACGGTTGGAAAAAACCAGCTGGCAAAGGGATTGCAGTTTGATATGCCCGCTGGCCAGATATGGGGTCTTGTCGCGCCAAATGGATATGGCAAGACTACGTTACTTAATGCTCTTTGGGGAGACGCTGGGCCATCAGTGCGCGTGTCAGGTTCTCTCTGTTTTCATGCAAAAGCATGTGTCGACTGTGAGGAAATGAGAAAGGAATTCTTCTTGGTTCCGAATGGGCCGTCTCTATTGATTCCATACATGACAGTCGCTTTCCATCTCGACCGATGCAGGCGAATTTGGCATTCACCTCGCACTTTGGACCAAGTGCTTGATCGCTTTGACTTGACTGGGTTGAAGAATACGCCCGTATCTAGGCTGTCTGATGGAAATAGACAATTACTCAATGTGGCGATGGCGTATATGTCCTATTGCGAAGTCGTCCTTTTGGATGAGCCCATGAATGCACTTGATGTGAGACACGTCGCAATCGTTTCGAATGCTCTTAGAGACGATGCGGGTAGGGGGGCGCATGTCATTATCTCTTCTCATCTAATCGGAAATCTCGAATCGCTTTGCGATGCTTCCGTATTGTTCACACGAGATGGCTCTCGTGTCGTTACCCGAGAAATGGGAGGTGATTCGAAATGGATCGGTAATGTGTACGCGCAACTTTTCAAGACGAACGATAACAAAAACTAGGAAAGGAAGATGACCATGAAGCGAAATGTAGCGAAGAACTATGTGAAGGCAATGTGCGCATGTATTATGTTCGCTCTGTCGATGGCCGTAATTCCCACTTATGCGTCGGCGCAACCAGATGCAGGTTCTGTTGCACCTTGTCGTCTTGTGACGGCGGATGTCTTGGACACCTACAAATCGTTCTCCACTGCAAACCACCCGAGCGAGAATATTGATTGCTTCGATCAGACATACAAGAGGCTGTCTTTTAAAACTTCGTATTCTCGTACGGGGCAAACGATTCTCTATACGGGTGCAGCGTTAAGCCCGCGCGGCAACGGGATGCCCGGGTTTGAGACAAAATATCAGTGCACATATCGTACCTGGTAGATAACTCTAGGATCGGATCTCTCCGAATTACTTTGCGGCGGACTTGTTTAACGCTGCTGCCCCTTCGTTCATCTCAATCTGTAACACCTGGCTGGCAAAAACGTCTCTACCTGTTACAGATTGAGACTATTCGACGCGCACTCTATAACTCGTCTCGATCTGTAACAGTAAGACGGCGATTTGTCCTCTACGCGTTACAGATTGAGGCGAATGAAATCATGAACCAAAAACCGCCGCGAAGGGAGACAACTTCCCCGCGGCGGTTGGCGTTTGCCCAGATAAAACTTGCCAAAATAAACCTGTCTCTTTTTGGCAGGTTAGCGCTTTCAGAAGTGGAGGATGAGCGTCGTGCGGTTTTGCTGCTCAGTTTTGACCAGGATGTTGAGGATGTGGGTCTTGACGGTGCCCACGGCAAGGAATAGCTCGTCAGCGATCTCTTGGTTCGATTTGCCCAGTACAACCAGACGCAAAACCTCGGCCTCGCGGTTGGAGAGCTTGTAGTCGCTGGGGACGTTCTTAAACGACTAGTTATTTAAGAACGTCCCCAATGACTACTTTGCGGGTAGTTAAAAGAGCCCCATCCTAAATTAGCTACCCCGCCAACACCGCAGGTAGAGCAAAAGTCAGCGAAAGCCCGCCAGAGCGAGCAAGGTGCCTTCAAGAAAAATGGCGCCGCAGGTTGAGCATAAGTCAGCGAGCGGGTCGCATTTGTGACAAGGTGACGTGAAACGAAAGGGCGCTGACCTTCTGGTCGCGCCCTTGAAGTTGAACGTCAGATTGTCCAAATGCGGCCCGCACAGCGTCGACCGGTCCGCCGTTCGGCAGAACGGCGGAACCTACTTGACTCCGTACTGCTCGTAATAGGCGTCGATGGCGGCCTTGAGCTCGTCATCGATGACGACCTTGCCGTCGATCTCGTGGTTGTAGAGGGTCTCGACGACCTCGGCCATGGAGACGATGCTCGCGACGGGGAAACCGTACTTGGCCTCGATCTCCTTCTGCGCGGTGGTCACGCCACCCTTGCCGACCTCCATGCGGTTGAGGGACACGATCAGGCCCTTAATCTCGACATCGGCAGCAGCCTTGACCTTGGGGTAGGTTTCGTCGATGGACTTGCCGCTGGTGGTGACGTCCTCGACCATGACCACACGGTCGCCGTCCTTGGGCTCATAACCCAGCAGGTTGCCCTTATCGGCACCGTGGTCCTTGGCCTCCTTGCGGTCGCAGCAGTACTTGACCTCCTTGCCGTACAGCTCGTGGTAGGCAATTGCGGTCACGACGGCCAGCGGAATACCCTTGTAGGCCGGTCCAAACAGCACATCAAAGTCGTCGCCAAAGTTATCGTGGATGGCCTGGGCGTAATACTCGCCCAGCTTCTTGAGCTGATAGCCCGTCACGTAAGCGCCGGCGTTCATAAAGAACGGGGACTGACGGCCGCTCTTGAGCGTAAAGCTGCCGAACTTAAGGACGTCGGACTCGACCATAAACTTGATGAACTCTTGCTTGTAAGCCTCCATGCGGGCTCCTCTCGTAATCGCGTACGTGCCTTCCAGTTTAGCGCAGGCGAAGCGTCGATGCGGGCGCGCTTTGGGGCCACGGCATTCTGTAAAGGCTTTGTCAGGGGGAATGGTTTTCCGAACAATGGGGTTGACATGTCAAACCCCCTCATCAAGAATACGGGCGGATTAAAAAGGGGTACGAGATACCCAAAGCGCGCTGCGCTCAGCCTTTAGGAGGTGTGCCATGGAAGGCAGTCCTAGTCGAAAAACCTGCATGTCGCCCTCGGCACGCCGCGAGGACTCCGCACACGCATAAACGCCACCGGCAGATCGCCAAAACCACCGCAAAGGCGCGCTGCACCCTTTGTGGGCTCAAGAGCTTGACGTGAGCGACATCTAGGTTTTTTGAAGCAAATACGACACGTACGCTAACTCCCCTCAACAAGGAGGACCCTATGCTGATGCTCAAAACCGTCACGGTACTCGAAGCCATCTCCAAGCGCCGCCGCACGGCGCGCCCTGCCGCTCATACCGGCCTGTCCAAGAACACCATATTCGCCGCCACCCATAGTGCCGAGGACGCCCTCGTACTGCTTGACGCCACGGCAAACGGCCTCACCGTCGAGCAGGCAACTGAGCGCCTGAACGCCGTCGGCCCCAACACCATCGAGGCAACGACCAAAACGCTCGCCCGCCGCATCGCCGACGCGTTCATCGATCCCTTCGCCGGCATCCTCGCCGCGCTCGCACTGGTCTCGCTCTACATCGACGTGCTCGCCGTGCCCGAACCGCAGCGCGACCCCTCCACGGTCATCGTCATCGGCACCATGCTGCTGGTATCGGGCGGCATGAAGTTTATCCAGGAAGCCCGCAGCGGCAATGCGGCCGAGGCCCTCAAGGACCTGGTCTCCAACACTTGCACCGCCCTGCGCGACGGCGAGCGCATCGAGATCCCCTTCGACGAGCTCGTCCCCGGCGATGTAATCCGTCTCTCTGCCGGCGATATGGTGCCGGCAGATGCCCGCGTCATCACCGCGCGCGACCTGTTTGTCATCGAGTCCGCACTCACCGGCGAGAGCGAGGCCGTCGAGAAGACCACCGCCGTCACCGTCGTCGAGGGCGCCGACGGCTCCGCACTGCCACTCTCTGCCTGCAAGAGCATCGTCTTTACCGGCACCTCCGTGCAAAACGGCGCCGCCATGGCGCTTGTCGTTGCCACCGGCTCGGACACCTACCTGGGCGGCATCGCCAAGATGCTCAACGGGCGCGGCGAAAAGAGCGCGTTTGACCGCGGCGTCTCGAGCGTCTCCATGCTGCTGGTGCGCCTGATGCTCGTTATGGCGCCGGCCGTCTTTGCCATCAACGCCGCCACCAAGGGCAACGTCATCGACGCGCTGCTGTTCGCCACGAGCGTGGCCGTGGGCATCACGCCGCAGATGCTTCCCGTCATCGTGACCACGAGCCTGTCGCAGGGCGCCAAGGACCTCGCCCGTCGCCAGGTTATCGTCAAGGAGCTGCCGGCGATTCAAAACCTCGGAGCGATGGACGTCCTGTGCTGCGACAAGACCGGCACCCTCACCGAAGACCGCATCGTGCTCGAGCGCTACCTCAACACCGATGGCAACGAGGACGCGCGCGTGCTGCGCCATGCGTTTTTGAACAGCTTCTTCCAGACCGGCCTCAAAAATCTTATCGACCTGGCCGTAATCGACCGTGCCGATGTGACGCCCTCGACCGTCGCACCCGATTCCATGCTGGGCCAGAGCCTGCGCGACCGCTACACCAAGGTCGACGAGGTTCCCTTCGATTTCTCGCGCCGTCGCCTGAGCGTAGTTGTCGCCGACGCCCAAGGCAAAACCCAGATGGTTACCAAGGGCGCTGCCGAGGAAATGCTCGAGATCTGCTCCTTTGTCGAGATCGATGGCATCGCTCAGCCGCTCACCGACGAGAAGCTCGCCCAGATTCGCAAGCAGATCGCCGGACTTAACGCCGAGGGCCTACGCGTAATTGCCGTGGCGCAGAAGACCAATCCGCGCTGCGTGGGCGAGTTTGGCATCGCCGACGAGTGCGACATGGTGCTGATGGGCTTTTTGGCCTTCCTCGATCCGCCCAAAGCAAGTGCCGCGGGCGCCGTCGCCACCCTCGAGGCCAAGGGCGTGGCGGTCAAGGTCCTAACCGGCGACAACGACCGCGTCGCCGCCACCGTCTGCGAGCAGATTGGCATCGATGCGAGCAACGTCTTGCTCGGCTCCGAGATCGATGCGCTCGATGACGCCGAACTTGCCAAGCGCGCCGAGAAAACCCACCTCTTCGCCAAGCTCTCGCCGTTGCAGAAGGCGCGCCTGGTGCGCGTCATGCGCGAGCTACTCGGCCACACCGTGGGCTTTATGGGCGACGGCATCAACGACGCCGCCGCCATGCGTGCGAGCGATTGCGGCATCTCAGTCGATTCGGCCGTCGACATTGCCAAGGAATCCGCCGATATCATCTTGCTTCAGAAGGACCTGGGCGTGCTCGAACGCGGAATCATCGAAGGCCGCCGCACCTACGGCAACCTGCTCAAGTACCTCAAGACCACAGTGAGCTCCAACTTTGGCAACGTGCTGTCCGTGACCGTCGCGAGCCTGTTCTTGCCGTTTTTGCCCATGAGTGCCCTACAGCTGGTGCTGCTGTCGCTCGTCTACGAGATCGTGTGCATCACGCTACCGTGGGACACCGTCGATGACGTCTGGACCGCCCGTCCGCGCTCCTGGGACGCCGCGTCCATCAAGGGCTTTATGCTCGAGCTGGGCCCCGTGAGCTCGCTGTTTGACATCGTGACCTTCGCCGCGCTCTTCTTTGTCGTGTGCCCCACCGCCGTGGACGCAAGCTGGTCCGAGCTTGCCGCCGCGGGCGACGTCGCGGGTATGGCGACCTTTGCTGCGCTCTTCCAGAGCGGCTGGTTTGTCGAGTCCATGTGGTCGCAGACACTCGTGGTCCACATGTTGCGCTCCCCGCATCTGCCGAGCCCGCGCGACCACGCCGCGCCCGCATTGTGCGTTCTTACTGTGCTGGGCCTGGCGCTCGTCACCTGGCTGCCGGCAAGCCCCATCGCCGATGTGCTCGGCCTCATGCCGCTGCCCACGAGCTTTTTTGGGCTGCTCATTGGCATCGTTACCGCCTATATCGCGCTCACCCAGCTGGCAAAG
>URNI01000052.1 GCA_900549135.1 uncultured Collinsella sp. | reverse complement strand
CCCACCACGCGCGTTCCATCGACGACCATGGAGCCGCCAAGCTCAGTTCAATACATGGGCGTCTCGAGCAGCGGATGCAAGCCAAACGGCACAAGGCTCTCGAGCACCCAGCGATAGACAAACGTACCGACCAGACCGGAGCCTTTCACGAACGTCGCAATACCCGAGAAGCATCCACCGATGACGGGCCAGACGAAGTACATGATGCCGCCCAGGATGCCACCGGCGACCAGCGATACAATGGGGACCGTTCGACTGCCCGCAAAAAACGCCAGCGCCGTTGGAAGCTTGGTCTTGTAAAAACGGCCGGTGATCCAAGCGACCAGGCAGCCCACGATAATGCCGCCAAAGACACCAGAGCTGTAGCCAAAAAAGCCGAGCGAGGTAGTGTAGAGTGCGGACTGCTCACTCGCCTGAATGGACGTAAGGCCGACCTTCTGAAGAGCTTCCACCGTTGTATTGTCGGCAGCCAAGCCAGCTGCTCCAAGCAGAATCTCAACCGTCTTGAGCATGGTGAGATAACAGACAAGGGCAGAAAAGGCAGCCCAGCCCTTCTCTTTGCGAGACAAGGAGAAGGCGCAGCCGACGGCAAACAAAACGCCGAGGTTTCCAATGATTACCTCGCCGAGACCCTTAAATACCGAGAAGAACGTAAAGAGCGGCGAAGCGGCATACCAGTCCCAATTAACGCCAAGGGACACAAGGGTCAGTTCGGTCGTAAAAACGCTACCGATACCCAAAAAGAGACCGGAAATGGCAATGAGCGTAATCGGAACGAGCATTGCCTTTCCGAACGATTGAAATTTTTCTTTCATCGATTCCCTCCTCAATGATCCTCCATAAACAACTATTGCACCCCACGTCCCCACACAGGCGAAACGGAAGACATGTTCGGCAATAGAAACAAGGTGATTGTAGAAAGGGGCGCATAAAATGCGCATCGACATCGCGTAATACGGTTAAATCGACCGACGATTGCAAGTATTTACGAATCCGTAAACGGCAGCAAATAGGCAGCGAACGGCAATCTGCAGTGTAGGACAGTCCCCGCAGGCCGACAATTGCCGGTATTTTGGCTCATATTTATTGAATTGTTGCTCGCCCAAAAGTACGGAGCATCAACGCGCCCCTAAGCCAACCCCAGCAATATGCCCGCCGAATGCACGACAAACGCCACAATCCAGGCGACCGTCACCTGAAACGCGAATACAGCCACGGCATAGCGTGCGCCCAACTCGCTCTTGACGGCGCCGATTGCCGCCACACAAGGCGGGTACAGCAACGTAAAGACCAAGAACACGTAGGCGGTAAACGGCGAAAACATGGTCGACAGCGCCGCGGGCGACGTTGCGCCCAAAAGCACCGTGAGCGTCGAGATGACGCTCTCCTTGGCAATGAGCCCCGTGACGAGCGCCGTCGAGGCGCGCCAGTCGCCAAAGCCGAGCGGGGCCAACACCGGCGCGATGATGCTACCCAGACCGGCAAGCAGGCTTTGCGACTGGTCGGCGACCACGTTAAAGCGGATGTCGAACGTCTGAAGGAACCAGATGACCACGGTCGCGGCAAAGATAATGGTAAAGGCCTTGGTGATGAAGTCCTTGGCCTTATCCCATGCCAGCATCACCGTCGTCTTGACGCTCGGCAGGCGGTAATTGGGGAGCTCCATGATAAACGGCACCGGGTCGCCCTTAAATGCCGTGCGGTTGAGCACCAAAGCCGCGACGCAGCCGACCACGATACCGATCAGATAGAGCGAGACCATGGCGGGAACCGTCGCCTGCGGGAAAAACGCCCCGCACAGCAAGCCGTAAACCGGCAGCTTGGCTGAGCAGCTCATAAACGGCGTGAGCATGACCGTCATCTTGCGGTCGTGCTCGGATGGGAGCGTACGGGTCGACATGATAGCCGGCACGGTGCAGCCAAAACCGACGAGCATGGGCACGAAACTGCGGCCCGACAGGCCAAAGCGACGCAACACCTTATCCATGACAAAGGCCACGCGCGCCATGTATCCGGAGTCTTCCAGAATGGAGAGGAACAAAAAGAGCACGACGATAATCGGCAGGAAGGTCAGCACACTGCCCACGCCCGTAAGCACGCCGTCGACAGCCAGCGAGCGCACCACGTCGTTGGTACCGAACGCCTTGAGGCCCGCATCGGCCGAGGCGATGATGGCAGCGATACCGTCCTCCATGAGTCCCTGCAACGCCGCGCCGATCACGCCAAACGTCAGCCAAAAGACGAGGCCCATGATCACCAGAAACGCCGGAATGGCTGTGTAACGACCTGTCAGGATGCGGTCAATCTTGACGGAGCGCACGTGCTCGCGGCTCTCGTGCGGCTTGACGACGCAACGCCCGCACACGTCGCCGATAAAGCTAAAACGCATATCGGCCAGCGCAGATAGGCGGTCGGTGCCGGCCTCGCCCTCCATCTGGGTGATGATGTGCTCGATAGCGTCGAGCTCATTGCGATCCAGGTGAAGCGCCTCGGTTACCAGCTCATCGCCCTCGACCAGCTTGGTCGCCGCAAAGCGCACCGGGATGTGCGCCGTCACGGCATGGTCCTCGATCAGGTTAGCAATACCGTGGATGCAGCGATGCAGCGCACCGCCGTCCGGACCGTCGGGCGCGCAAAAGTCCAGGCGACCGGGGCGCTCGCGGAACCGCGCCACGTGCAAGGCGTGATCCACCAGCTCGCCGATACCCTCGTTGCGGGCAGCGCTAATGGGAACAACGGGCACACCCAACAGGCTCTCGAGCAGGTTGACGTCCACGGCGCCGCCGTTGGCGGTCACCTCGTCCATCATGTTGAGCGCGATGACCATGGGGCGGTCGAGCTCCATGAGCTGCAGTGTCAGGTACAGGTTACGCTCGATGTTGGTAGCGTCAATGATGTCGATGATGGCGTCCGGGCGCTCGTCGAGGATGAACTGACGGCTCACGACCTCTTCGCCTGTGTACGGCGACAGGGAGTAAATGCCAGGCAGGTCGGTAACGCTCGCCTCGGGATGGTTACGGATGGTGCCATCTTTGCGGTCGACCGTCACGCCGGGAAAGTTACCGACGTGCTGGTTGGAGCCCGTCAGCTGGTTGAATAACGTGGTCTTGCCGCAGTTTTGGTTGCCGGCGAGGGCAAAGTGCAGCGGCGCGCCCTCGGGCACGGCCGTCTTTGCCGCACGGGGCGAATACGCCCCCTCGCCCAGGGCCGGATGCTCCGTCGTGCCGATTGCGGCGTTAGCGCGCGGACCCGTATCGGTGTCGTGAATACCCACAAGCTCGATGCGAGCGGCATCGTCCTTGCGCAGTGTCAACTCGTAGCCACGCAGGCGAATCTCGAGCGGGTCGCCCATGGGGGCGTACTTCATCATGGTGACTTCGGTGCCCGGCGTTAGACCCATGTCCAAAATATGCTGTCGGAGTGCCTGATCGTCCGATGCCACCGATGCGACAACGGCGTCTTTTCCGATCTCGAGCGTATCGAGCTTCACGTCCGTGTTCCTCCCCCGACGCCCACAGGGCGTTGCATTTAGTTTACCTTGGCTAACCGTTTGCCATGGCTAACCAATTTTAAACTTACATGATAGCGTGAACACACAACGACGTTCAATCAGCAGATTGGCGCAATGGGGACAGGCAGGAGAGTTCAGGGCCATAGTTTCCCGATGAGGCCTCTCGGGGAAACTACATCCCAGAATTCTGGCTCAAAACGGGATATGGTTTCCCAAACAGGCCTCTTACGGAAATGCATCCCGGAATCCCCACTCGAAACGGGACGCACTTTCCCAGTCGAGGCCCTATGGGAAACTGCGTCCCACCTTGAAAGGCAAAACTGGGGTGCAGTTTCCGGGCGGGGCATCAAAAACGAAGTTGCGGTGGAATAGTTCCTGGATGGACTGGTTGATGCCCCAGATAGGAACTATTTCACCGCAAGTTATTGAAGGGCTGGGATGCCGGGACTCTTACAGATGGCGCTCCAGGAAGCGGAAGGCTAGGCGAATCCAGGGACGGACTGCCACCTGCTTGTCCTCGTTGTCGACCGCGGTGTTGGCGTTGCCGAGCGAAAGGCCGTGACCGCCCTGGTCGAAGACGTGCATCTCGCATGCAACGCCCTCCTCGGCCATGCGCTGCGCAAACGGGTAGACCTGCGCGATCGGCGCCGTCTTGTCGTCGGACACGCCCCACACAAAGGTCGGTGGCATCTGACGCGAAACATGCGTGGTGGGGCAGATATCGGCCAAATGCTCGTCAGTTGCCTCGCCGCCCGTCACCATCGACAGGTAGTCGTTGAGCAAATCGCGCCCCGTCTTGCCGCCCGTCTTGGGCACGCGCAAGTCAATGCGCGGATCGCGCGTCTGCATGTCGCGCACATAGGCAAAGTCGAGCAATGGATAGCCCAGCACCACGGCATCGGGACGAATGTCGTCCGGACGCGCCCCTGCCAGGCCCGCGAAGGGACCAGTCTTCCATTGCGTTGCCAGCGAGGCACAGATCATGCCGCCCGCCGAGAATCCCACGACGCACACGCGCTTAGGATCGACATGCCACTCGTCGGCGTTGGCGCGCACCGTGGCGACCATCTTGGCAAGATCTGCCTGGGGGTGCGGAAAGCTCACGTCACCCGTAGAACTCGTGACATAGTTGAGCACAAAGGCCTGGTAACCGTGATCCAAAAACGCAAACGCCACCGGGTCCTGCTCATGCGGAGCGATATGCGTAAACGCACCTCCGCCACAGATAATCACCGCGGGGCGGCGGCCATTCGGTTTATCGGGCAACGGCTCGGCACCCAAATACGTAAACGTCGCCGGATAATCCTCGGTCGGCTCCTCGCCCCACAGCGCATGGTTCTCGACAATCATATGTGCTCCCTTCGCGCAAATTATGCGCCCTTGTTTTTCGCCTTCAAGCGTACCCCACTTGAACCCGTGGCGCAGAAACACTCCGGCAATAAGTTTCCCTTCAACTGATATATCACATAATCCCAGTTCAGAGGTATCGTTGAGCAGCGTAGAATAGGGGCGTTGACCAAGCCGCGAAACACATGTGAAACGTTTCCGGCAAACCAAACGCGCGATATGCGCCTATTTAAGTTGGAGGCAACTATGGGTCTGCTCGATTCGCTTAAGTCCACCTTCACCTCGACCGGCGAGGCGTCCGTTCCGCCCGCAGCAAGCTTCGCTACCCGCGAAGGCGTCATCTATGCCCCCGTCAACGGCGTGCTCGTCAACCTGGACGAGGTTCCCGACGAGACGATCGCCTCGGGCATGCTTGGCCAGGGCTATGGCATCGAGCCCATTACCGGCACCATCTATGCGCCCGCCAACGGCCGCATCGGTGCCACCACTGTCACCAACCACTCCATCGGCATGATCACCGAGGACGGCCTGCGCGTGTTCATCCATGTTGGCCTGGGCACCGTGGAAATGAACGGCAAGGGTTTTGCCCGCTTTGTCGAGATGGGCGATGTGGTCAAGGCAGGCCAGCCGCTCATCAGCTTCGACCGCGAGGCCATTAAGGCCGCTGGTCACGAGGACATCGTGACCGTCATCGTCTCCGAGCTCGATCGTCTTAAGAGCATCGACCATGTCGGTGAGTCTGGAACGCTTATCGGCGGCAACCCGCTCGTCAAGCTTGGCGACCCGCTGCTGGTTGCCAAGACCAAGTAGCCAGGCCCCACGCCACACAGCCAAAAGGCACCTCGTCAAGCGCCCGCGACCATTTGGCCGCGGGCGCTTTTCGTTTGAAAAACCATCCCGCCAATGCCTTATCTGTATAGCTCAAATGAGCCGAGCTGCTAGAATATCGAACTGTATGGATAACTATCATTCAACCGTTATGGGAGGATACGTGAACCGCACCAAAATCGCGCAGCTCTATGCCGATGCCGAGTCGCTCGGCGGCCAGACCGTCACCGTCGCCGGCTGGGTCAAGTCCGTCCGCGACATGAAGAACTTTGGCTTTGTTACGCTCAACGACGGCAGCTGCTTCCGCGACCTGCAGGTCGTCATGAACCGCGAGGCACTCGACAACTACGACGAGATCGCCCATCAAAACGTCTCGGCCGCACTCATTTGCACCGGCACCGTCAAGCTGACCCCCGATGCGCCCCAGCCTTTCGAGCTTTCTGCCACCTCCATCGAGGTCGAGGGCGTCAGCGCCCCGGATTACCCGCTGCAGAAGAAGCGCGCAACCGTCGAGTTCCTGCGCACCCATCAGCACCTGCGCCCGCGCACCAACCTGTTCCGCGCCGTGTTCCGCATCCGCTCTGTCGCGGCTGCCGCCATCCACCGCTTCTTCCAGGAGCAGGGCTTTGTCTACGTCAACACCCCCATCATCACCACGAGTGACTGCGAGGGCGCCGGCGAGATGTTCCGCGTGACCACGCTCGACCCCAAAAATCCGCCCCTCACCGAGTCCGGCGAGGTCGACTGGAGCCAGGACTTCTTTGGCAAGCATGCGAGCCTCACCGTGTCCGGCCAGCTCAATGCCGAGAACTTTGCCATGGCCTTTGGCGACGTGTACACCTTTGGCCCCACCTTCCGTGCCGAGAACTCCAACACCACGCGCCACGCCGCCGAGTTTTGGATGATCGAGCCCGAGATGGCCTTTGCCGACCTGAACGACTACATGGATAACGCCGAGGCCATGCTCAAGTACGTCCTCAAGGACGTTATGGCAACCTGCCCCGACGAGCTCAATATGCTCAACAAGTTTGTGGACAAGGGTCTGCTCGAGCGCCTGGACCATGTCGCCAACTCCGACTTTGCCCGCGTTACCTACACCGAGGCCGTCGAGATCCTGGAGCAGGCAGTCGCTGCTGGCCACCAGTTTGATTACCCCGTCAGCTGGGGCATCGACCTGCAGACCGAGCACGAGCGCTTCCTGACCGAGGAGCACTTTAAGCGCCCGACCTTCGTGACCGACTACCCGGCCGAGATCAAGGCGTTCTACATGCGCATGAACGAGGACGGCAAGACCGTCGCCGCCGCCGACTGCCTGGTTCCCGGTATCGGCGAGATTATCGGCGGCTCCCAGCGCGAGGAGCGCCTGGATCTGCTCGAGGCCCGCATCAAGGACCTGGGCATGAATCCCGAGCAGTACAAGTACTACCTTGACCTGCGCCGCTACGGTTCCTGCAAGCACGCCGGCTACGGTCTGGGCTTCGAGCGCTTGGTCATGTATCTGACCGGCGTGGGCAACATCCGCGACGTCCTGCCGCACCCGCGCACCGTGGGCAACGCCGACTTCTAATTGTCGAACGCTAGCTCGCGTCGCCACACGCCAACGCTCATCGTACAAGCGTCTCTCGACATCGGTCGAGAGACGCTTTTTTCAACAGCATCCGTCAAGCTTTTGGCAAGGTTTTGGTCAGTTGAGCAGGGCTGTTGAAAACTCGCCCCGCCGTTTGCCGACGACTACCGACCGCCCAGAGCGCTCTGCGCCCCTGGGAAAGCCCCACGTCCTAGGCTCCATACCGTCGCCACCCAAAACGGAAAGGACGTGGGCACGATGACCGAAGCCGCTGTTGAAACCTACGACACCACGACGAGAGGCGCCGCCTCGATGGCAGCCTATCGCGCCGTTCGCATCCTGCAACTATTAAGCGAAAACACTGGCGAGGACAAGGCCATGCTTTCCGATGAGTTGATCCGGCGCCTCGCCCATCCCGACGACCCCGCCCGCATGCCCATCTCGGCGGCGCGGCGCAGCATCTACACCGCCATCTCCGCGCTTCGCCATGCCGGATACGAAATTGAGTACAAACGCGGCGTGGGCTACAAACTTCTTACCCGTCCGCTCACCGACGAAGAGATCATCCGGCTCCACGGTATGGTCATGCGCAACCGCTCCACGCCTATCGCTATCCGCAAGAGCATGGCGCAGCACTTAGTTGCCATGGCGAGTGCCGACGTTCGCGGCTACCTCGATACACCCGAACCCGTTCCGAGCGCAGTCAGCAAGGCTACCAAGGCAACACGCACGCCCATCAAGCGCATCGACACGTGCGAGCTCGTCGAGCAGGCCATCGACCACGGAACCACGGTGAGTTTTGATATTTCGAGCGTCACGACGCGTGGCGAAACCGAAGCAGCACGGATGACACTCCGTCCCTTTGCCATCAGGCAGCGCGATGGCATCTCGTATTTGCTGGGAACGGTCTATGACGCCCGAGGTGCCGATGACACGCTGCGCACCGTAGAGATTGGCCGCATGAGAAACGTCACCACACGTCTCCTCGACGGCAAGAAGCTCTTCGCCGCCCTCGACGAGGAGGACGACGCCTCCTCCGCCGCATAAGACCCTCCGCCGCCCATTCGACTACCCGTACCGCCCATCCGATTCTGTATTAAAAAACCCGCCAGGCTGTTGTAAAAATGGACATCAGCGCTACTATAGTTCCACTTGCACTTTGTCCCAGTGCAGTGTTTCCAGCCATTTTTATACTGGGGGTAATGATATGAAGGACATCATCATCAGCCGCAGGAGCCTTCTGGTCTCCGCCGGCCTGCTCGCACTCGCCCCGCTAGCCGGATGCGGCGGCAACTCTGGTTCCGGCTCTGCTGCCGCCGGTTCCGACTACACCATCGGCGTTCTGCAGCTCACCGAGCACTCCGCACTCGATGCCGCCAACGACGGCTTTGTCAAGGCCATCAAGGAGAGCGGCCTTAAGGTCAAGATCGACCAGAAGAACGCCCAGAACGACCAGTCCACGTGTAAGTCCATTGCTGACAAGTTTGTGGGCGACAACGTCAACCTGATTTATGCCATCGCCACGCCCGCCGCGCAGGCTGCCGCCGGCGCCACGGCCGATATCCCCATCGTGGGCTGCGCCATCACCGACTACGCCGCCTCCGGCCTGGTCCAGGACAACGACAAGCCCGGCACCAACGTCACGGGCGCTTCCGACCTCACCCCGGTCGCCGAGCAGCTCGAGATGATGCAGAAGGTCCTGCCCGACGTTAAAAAGGTCGGCCTGCTCTACTGCACCGCCGAGTCCAACTCCGACGTCCAGATCAAGGCCGCCAAGAATGAGCTCGACAAGCTGGGCCTCGAGTACACTGACTTCACCGTCTCGAGCTCCAACGAGATTCAGTCCGTCGTCGAGTCTGCCGTGGGCAAGGTCGACGCGCTGTACTCCCCCACCGACAACACCATCGCCGCGGGTGCCTCGCAGGTCGGCCAGATCTGCAAGGAGAACAAGCTTCCCTTCGTGACTGGCGAGGAGGGCATGTGCATGGCCGGCGGCCTGTTCACCCTCTCCATCAATTACGAGGATCTGGGCTACGCCGCGGGCGAGATGGCCGTTAAGATCCTGAAGGGCGAGGCCAAGCCCGAAGACATGCCTATCAAGCACCTCTCGAGCAAGGACCTGGTCGTCGTCAAGAACGACGAAATGGCCGAGGCCCTGGGCATCGACCTTTCCGCTCTGGACGAGTAGCGGCATGCGCGGCGATGCGCCTAGGGCCCATGCTCGCACCGTTGCCGTGTTATTCAATATCTGAGCCATAGGGGCGAACGTCAAAGACCGGCGTTCGCCCTGCTTGTTACGGATGAGACAAAACATCCGTCCGCAGCTCTTATATGCATTGTTACCGCTATTATGGTGAATCACGTGTCCACCCTATCCTAGGAGGTATGAAGCATGCTCATTGCATTGCAGGGCGCCGTTTCGCAGGGCGTCCTCTGGGGCATTATGGTGCTTGGCGTGTTTATCACGTTCCGCCTGCTCGACATTCCCGATATGACCTGCGACGGCAGCTTTGCCCTCGGCGGCTGCGTCTGCGCTGTGCTCATCGTCAATAACAACGTCGACCCGCTGTTCGCCGTGCTGGCCGGTATGTGCGCCGGCGCCATCGCGGGCGCCGTCACGGGCATTTTGACCACCGTCTTTGAGATTCCTGCGATCCTCGCCGGAATCCTCACCCAGATCAGCCTGTGGTCCATCAACCTGCGCATCATGGGCAAGTCCAATACGCCCATTCTTGCCAAAGGCACCGTGTTCTCGGCCGTCAGCAATATGACCGGTCTGCCGCAGTCCACCGTTGCCATCATCTTGGGCATCCTGCTCGCCGTGGCTATCGTTGCCATCCTGTATTGGTTCTTTGGCACCGAGATCGGCTCGGCGCTGCGAGCCACCGGCAACAACGAGTACATGATCCGCGCTCTGGGCGTCAACACCAACTCCACCAAGATGATCGCCCTCGTGCTCTCCAACGCCCTCATCGGGCTTTCGGGCGCGCTCATCTGCCAGAGCCAAAAGTACGCCGACATTGGTATGGGCACCGGTGCCATCGTTATCGGTCTTGCCGCCATTGTTATCGGCGAGGTGCTCGGCCGTCTGCTTCCCGGCGGCCTCACGCAGTTTAGCGTCCGTCTTGCCTCCGCCGTCTTTGGCTCCGTGGTGTACTTCCTTATCCGCGCCATCGTGCTGCAGTTGGGCATGGACGCCAACGACATGAAGCTGCTTTCCGCCGTAATTGTCGCTGTGGCCCTGTGCGTACCCGTGGTTTGGGAGCGCTATAAGCTCCGCAGCTCCTACACGAAGGGGGATGAGGCAGATGCTTAAGCTCTCGCACGTCAAGAAGACCTTTAACAAGGGCACCGTCACCGAGAAGCGCGCGCTCACCGGCGTCGACCTCACCCTGAATGACGGCGACTTTGTAACCGTGATCGGCGGCAACGGCGCCGGCAAGTCCACGCTGCTCAACATGATCGCCGGCGTGTACCCGCTCGATTCGGGCGTTATTGAGCTCGACGGCACCGACATCTCGCGCCTGAGCGAGTCGCAGCGCGCCAAGTACCTGGGCCGCGTGTTTCAGGATCCCATGCGCGGTACCGCTGCCGACATGCAGATCGCCGAAAACCTGGCCCTCGCCAAGCGCCGTGGCCAGCGTCGCGGCCTTTCGTGGGGCGTCACCAAGGCCGAGAAAGATGAGTACGTCGAGCTGCTCAAGCGCCTGGACCTTGGTCTGGACACGCGTCTCAACGCCAAGGTCGGCCTGCTCTCGGGTGGCCAGCGCCAGGCACTCACCCTGCTGATGGCCACGCTCACCAAGCCGCGCCTGCTGCTGCTCGACGAGCACACGGCGGCCCTCGACCCCAAGACGGCATCAAAGGTGCTCAACCTGACCGAGGAGATCGTCGACGAGAACCACCTGACCACGCTCATGGTCACGCACAACATGAACGACGCCATCCGTCTGGGCAACCGTCTGATCATGATGCACGAAGGCCACGTGATCTACGACGTGGCGGGCGATGAGAAGAAGTCGCTCACCGTAGCCGACCTGCTGCAGAAGTTCGAGGAGGTCTCGGGCGGCGAGCTCGCCAACGACCGCATGCTGCTGAGCTAAAACGTGCCAAAAAGGGACAGGTTTATTTTGGCAGGTTTTATCTGCGCAAACGTCAAAACCGCCGCTAAGGGACAGGCGCCCTTGCGGCGGTTTTCGCATATTATGTCGATAATCCGATATTCAACCAGACATTCTGGCTAAGGACTAAGGAAACTGCCATGAAAAGACTCCCCCGTCTTGCGTTAGCCGCCGCGTTGTTTGCCGGCGCGCTCGCAGGCATCCCAAGTCTCGCTTTCGCGGGGAACCTGCCCGCCGCTATTGACGGCTCCGTGGCCGTCATGCACACCAACGACATCCACGGCAGCTACAAGTACAGCTACAACGAAAGCAAGGGCACCGGCACCGTCGGCTTCGACGGACTGGCAGTTCTCTATAGCGCCCAAAGCAGCGCCCCCGATCTTTTGCTCGATGCGGGCGACACCTTCCACGGACAGTCCTTCGCCACCATGAGCGAGGGCAAGAGCATCGCCGAGCTCATGGACACCTTCTACGCCGACGGCTACGACGCGACCACGCCAGGCAACCACGACTGGAGCTACGGCGCGGACAAACTCCGCGCCATGACCGGCTACAGCACCACCGGCACGCCCTTCGCCATGCTCTGCGCGAACGCAAAGTCTACGAGCGGCGTATGGAGCTCGAGCATCACGAAGATGCTCGATCGCACCTGGGAGGATAGCGAGGATCACTCCACATTCGACTACAAAATCAAGGTCGGCGTCGTGGGTGCCATGGATGAGTCGCTGGAATCCTCGCTGCGCGCGGACCTGGTCGCGGGTACGTCGTTCTCGAGTGCCGCGAACGCCATCAATGCCGAGGCAGAGCAGCTGCGCAAGGAGGGCTGCAACGTTGTCGTCTGTATCGCGCATACGCTCAACGCCAAGACCTTTGCCACACGGCTCCGTGGCATCGATGCCCTTATCGCAGGCCACGAGCACATCAACCTTAACGAGAAGGTGACGGGAGCCGACGGCAAGACGATCCACGTTGTCGAGGCAGGCAGCGCCTTTGCCGAGGTAGGGCTGCTTTCCATTCCGTACAAGTACGACACCAATGGCACCGAGACGACCGACGATGACACGGTCACGGTCCCTGCAGACGGCAGCGACGAGAAGCTCTACACCGCCAAGAACGTCAACGACCTTTTGGCAGACCCCGACAAGGGCTCCGACTACCAAAGCTGCCTTGAAGCCGTCCGCAACAAGATCAAGCCGCTCGACGAGGCCTTTGAAAACGAATCGAACAAGGTGCTCGGCACATCCACCACCAACTATTTCTACGGCGAGGACGCCGCAGGCACGCATGGTTGGGAAATGGTGCGCACCACCGATTTCCGCCCCAGCAAGGAGGACGACACCACCAAAGCCCAGACCATCGGCCACGTGATTTGCGGCTCCTATCTTGCCTTGACGGGCGCAGACCTCGCTATCGAAAACGCTGGCGGCATCCGCGGCGGCATCGCGGCGGGCAACGTGACCGCCGGCAACGTCATCGCCATCTCGCCCTACGGCAACACCGTGGAGACCTGGACCATGACCGGCGCGGACTTCCTCGCAGCGCTCGAGCACTCGCTACAAATTAGCGACGAGTGCAATCACAGCTACGAGCTTCAGCAAGCCTACGTGGCAGCCGGCCATACCGAGCAGGAGGCGCAAGACACGTACAAGTGGCGCGACGACTCCGGCAGTGTCCTTTCCTTCGGCGGCATCAACGTGACAATCGATTGGACGCAGCCCGAAGGCAAGCGCATTGTGAGTGCCACGCTCACCAAAGACGGCAGCACGCTCGACCCCGCCAAGACCTATACCGTCGCCACCAACAACTACATCATTACCAACACGACCGATTTCCCACCTTTGCACACGCCACCAAGTACACCGAGTGGGGCACGTGCGAGGCGGCGCTGAGGGCACTGATCGGGCAGGACAGCTGGGAGAGCAAGATGGCCTCGCTCGCGGGCACCATCAGCTTTGGCTCCGCTGCCGTGGACCCCACGCCCACACCGGCCCCGACGCCTAAGCCCTCGCCTAAGACGGACACGACGGCCACGAAGGTCATCACCAAGAAGACGACCGGTAAGCTTGCCACAACGGGAGACCGCACGCTGGCAGTAGTTGGCGCGTGCCTTATCGGCGGCATCATCGTCATCATGCTCGGCATTATCTGGAAGCGTCGACGCTAAGCTACACCGCCGGGCCTTGCAGCCCCACCGCGTAAACCTTATATCGAGCACAGAAGCCCGTCCGAATTTGAACTGCCTCCCATTTCTTGGACATGAGAAATGGGAGGCTTTTGGAGTGGGTATGATGAATTGGACACCTAGTTAAGAGCGAAAGGTGTTCAAGATG
>URNI01000051.1 GCA_900549135.1 uncultured Collinsella sp. | reverse complement strand
AAACGATGTCAAACGCGCGCTTCATCGCTCTGTAGGCCAGGCGCGAGCGATCCCAGTCCCTCACGGCCTGC
Organism: uncultured Collinsella sp.; assembly: GCA_900549135.1. Lineage (GTDB taxonomy): Bacteria > Actinomycetota > Coriobacteriia > Coriobacteriales > Coriobacteriaceae > Collinsella. Next base: position 13,705 of record URNI01000051.1, on the reverse strand, counting down.
ATGGACTTGTAGCGCATGCTCGCGTCGCCGCCGCTCATTGCCTGGGCAACAAGCGCAGCTCCCGCCGGCGCGTTTTGCCCTGTCACTTCTTTAGTAGTCAAGTTCAAATCAACGTCCCTGTCCCCAGGGATCCCCCAATCGATGAATTCAAATTGCGAACGAATTGCCGGTGCAACGCCCCTTACGTCTTACTGGGCACGTCCAGCGGAAGCAGCTCCCTAAAAGCGGAGTCGCCTTCACCCACGTTTACCAGGCACCAGCGCTTATGACGGTCGATCTTCTTTACGCGGGCCTCTTGACCCACCAACGGGCCTTGCTCTATGTGCAGCACACCGTCTTCTATGCGGGCGACGCTGTTGCGCACCACGCCGTCGTCGTCGAGCACAGTGCGGTACCAGTCCTGCGCATCGTCCGGCATGGGCGCATAGGCCCTCTCCTTACTGCCGGCAATGCGACAGCCAAAGCTCAACTGGGCCAAAGCCTTATCGAGCCGGGCGGCATCGCGCGTGGCGACGAAGAAGTATTCCTTGTACATGGGTTTGGTTTGGAGCGACCAAGCGCCGTCCCGCTTAAACCAGAACTCCTTTTGCATTACAAAAGCGTCCTGCATCAGCTCGTGCGGGATAATGCGGCGGACCTTTTCGCAGGTCTCGCGCTCTTTACCGTTGGGGGTGTGGACCAGATACCAGCGGACGCGGCCGTGCTGACTGTTGTTAGTGGCTCCATTAAAGGCACCGGGCAGCTGCTCTTGGCGCCGCACTGTCTGTTCCATGTTCTCGCCCCCTTCTCCAGTTCCGCGACGCACGCGGATGCAGGGGCGTTAAGAACAGGCTTGTCGCTCGCAGCTAGGCGCAGTCGCAAAAGTACAGGTTTTTGTATCTTTCGACGTTGCTCATTATACGAGCAAACTGCTCACGTTTTCCCAGATTGCACAAAATGCGCCGCGAATGGGTGCATCTCCATACCCCTCTACAAAAACCTGTACCTTTTTGCACAACAAAAAAGCCGCTCTAACCAGCGGCTTTTCTTCTATAGACAACAAAAAAGGCGACCGCCCGCGAGGACGATCGCCTTTGTTAATTCTTGTATAGTTTGTGCTAGGCGCGAGTCTTGATCTCCTCGAGCACCTTGGCCACAAACTCGTCAACGCTCATCTGAACGGTCTCGTTGGAGCGATCGCGGACGGAGATGTTGCCGGCCTCGACCTCCTTCTCGCCCAGGATGAGCATGTAGGGCACGCGGTCGATGCTGCGAGCCTCGCGGATCTTGTAGCCGATCTTCTCGTCGCGGTCGTCGCAGACCACGCGAATGCCGGCCTCCTCCAGCTTAGCGCACACCTCGTGAGCGTAATCGCGGCTCTTCTCGGAAACCGGAAGCGCCTTGACCTGCACGGGAGCCAACCAGGTGGGGAACTTGCCCGCAAAGTGCTCAATCAGAATACCGATAAAGCGCTCGATGGAGCCAAAGCACACGCGATGCAGCATGATGGGGCGCTTCTTGGTGCCGTCGGCGTCCACGTACTCCAGGTCAAAGTTGAGCGGCATCTGGAAGTCGAGCTGGACGGTGCCGCACTGCCAGGTACGACCGAGCGAGTCCTCCAGGTGGAAGTCGATCTTGGGGCCGTAGAAGGCGCCGTCGCCCTCGTTGACCTCGTAGTCCATGCCCAGCTTCTCCAGAGCGGTGCGCAGGCCCTCCTCGGCGCGAGCCCAGTCCTCGTCCGAACCCATGGAGTCCTCGGGGCGGGTGGAAAGCTCCACGTGGTACTTAAAGCCAAACTTTTGGTACACGGAGTCGATAAGGTTGACCACGCCCACGATCTCGTCGGTCAGCTGGTCGGGACGCACAAACAGGTGGGCGTCGTCCTGGTTAAAGCAGCGCACGCGGAACAGGCCGTGCAGGGCGCCGCGCAGCTCGTGGCGGTGCACCAGGCCAATCTCGCCAGCGCGGATGGGCAGCTCGCGATAGGAGTGCGGCTTGGAGGCGTAAACCAGCACGCCGCCCGGGCAGTTCATGGGCTTAATGCAGTACTCTTCGTCGTCGATGACGGTAGAGTACATGTTGTCCTTGTAGTGGTCCCAGTGGCCCGAGGTCTTCCACAGCTGCTTGTTCATGATGAGCGGCGTGGAGATCTCCACGTAGCCGGCCTTGTGGTGGATCTCGCGCCAGTAGTCCAGCAGCGTGTTCTTAAGGATCATGCCGTTGGGCAGGAAAAACGGAAAGCCGGGGGCCTCGTCGCGCATCATAAAGAGGTCCATCTCGCGGCCGATCTTGCGGTGGTCGCGCTTCTTGGCCTCCTCCAGCATGTGCATGTGCTCGTCGAGCTCTTCCTTGGTGGCAAAGGCGACGCCGTTGATGCGGGTGAGCATCTTGTTGTCCTTGTCGCCCTTCCAGTAGGCGCCCGAGACACCGGTGAGCTTAAAGGCCTTGAGGGCCTTGGTGTAGCAGATGTGGGGGCCGACGCACATGTCGATGTAGTCGCCCTGCTGGTAGAAGGTGATGCGGGCGTCGTCGTCCAGGTCGCCGATGTGCTCGACCTTGTACTTCTCGCCGCGCTCCTCCATAAGGGCGATGGCCTCGGCGCGGGGCTTCTCGAACACGGTGAACTTGAGGTTCTCCTTGACGATCTTCTTCATCTCGGCCTCGATCGCGGGGAAGTCGTCCTCGCTGATCTTGACGCCCTCGGGCAGGTCGACGTCGTAGTAAAAACCGTTGTCGGTCGCGGGGCCGTAGGCAAAGTCGGCCTCGGGGTACAGGCGCTTGATGGCCTGCGCCATGATGTGCGCGGCGGAGTGGCGGATGACGTGCGTGACCTCGTCCTGCGGGAGCTCGGCCACCGAACCGTCATTGTAGAGTGCCTTCATGGGTATGTTTTCTCCTCTCGGATGCCTGATGCAAGTGCGTGCGATGCGCTCGGCGTTTTTGACTTGCATCATTATAGGCAGGTTGCCTTGGTATACAAGCGCCCGCCGCACCTTAATGGCACGGCGGGCGATTTTCTACGCATGCTTCATCGTGTGGGCGGGGCTGCGGGGCTTGTGGCGCGTGTGCGGCGCGCGGTGCCCGTGGCTTGCGGCCGGCCCGGCGATGGATGCGTTACTGGATGCGAGTTCGGCAGTAAGGGCAAACCTTCCAGTGCGCGTCGAGCGGGCGATGGCAGCTGGGGCACACGTTGCGAACCTGGGTGTCGCACACCGGGCAGACGACAAAGTCCTTCTCGATGGGGGCGCCGCACTGCGGACAGGTGCCGTACTGGGCAAGCTGGCGCTCGCGCAGGGCCATGTCCAGCTCCTGCTCCTCGCGGTCGGCCGCGTAGGAGTGCGGACGCAGGACCAGGTAGGCGATGAGGCCCACAAACGGAATCAGGGCGATGATGCCCCATGCCACGTAGGCGCTGGCGCCGCGGCGGCGAGCGTCGATGAACACATAGACGACCGACAGCACGTACAGGGCGATGATAAAGCCAACAAAGGCATAGATGACGCCCATAAGCTGCGGCGACATGAGCTCAGAGATGTACTTGGACATTGAGGTGTACCTTTCGGAATATTTACAGTTCGGTCAAGTTTACCACGGGGTTTGTTTATATGGGACCACGGCTGGATACGGGGCTGGCGCGGACACAAACATCTCAATCTGTAACAGATACTCGGCAAATACGGGTCTAGGTGTTACAGATCGAGACATTCAAAATCCGTCGGAAGATTTGTCTTGATCTGTAACATCTGCAACCCAAATCATCGGCTAACTGTTACAGATTGAGACAAAAGAAAACGTCCAGGCCGAATGTCTCAATCTGTAACAGATACTCGGCAAAAACAGTCCCAGATGTTACAGATTTAGACAAACCAGTCTCTCCCCGACTTAGATCTCAATCTGTAACAACAACTCGGCAAAAACAGGTCTAACCGTTACAGATTTAGACATTCGAAACCGACTGATAGGTTCATCTAAATCTGTAACATCTAGACCCCAAAATGGTCCCTAGATGTTACGGATCAAGACAGAAGAATCTTTCCCTGACTTTAAATCTCAATCTGTAACACATTAGGACCGATTTACCCCTCTTACTGTTACAAATCAAGACGAACGGAGGGCCCACTTGGCAAACGTCTCGATCTGTAACATCTGGAACCCAGTTCTTCTGCTTACTGTTACAGAAAAAGACAAACCTCAGACGCAGGGGCGGCAGACGAGGTCACCGATGGTCCTGGGTCTCCCCTCGCCTGCCGTTGGCGGATGCGACGGGGCTGTTCGCCGCATTGCCGCTGCACTGGGTGTGTGCAGACCGTAGGATAGTCCTATTGACAGCCTGTCAACTCGTCTGGGAGGCACCGTGGCAGAAACGTTTGATATCGCGATTGTGGGCGCGGGCATCACCGGGTGCGCCATCGCGCGGCAGCTTGCGCGTTTTGACCTGTCCATTTGTGTGGTCGAGGCGGCCAACGATATCGCGCTGGGCGCGTCGAAGGCCAACGGCGGCCTGGTGCACGCCGGCTACGATCCGGCGCCGGGCACCGTAAAGGCGCAGGTCAACGCCCGCGGTTGCGAGCTGTATGGCACCTGGGCCCAGGAGCTGGGATTTTTGTTCCGCCGCACCGGGTCGATGGTGCTGGGCTTCAACGATGAAGACCGCGCGCACTTGGAGAAGCTGCGCAGCAACGGCCTTGCCAACGGCGTGCCCGAGCTGTCGATTATCGGCCCCGAGCGCATCCACGAGCTGGAGCCGCGCGCGAGTGCCAAGACGACGTGCGCGTTGCGGTGTCCCTCGACTGGCTTTGTCGATCCGTTTGAGGTCGCCATCGCCGCGCTGGAGAACGCGGTCGCCAACGGCGTGACGTTTATGCGCTCCGCACCGGTGGAGGCCATTGAAGTTGCCGGCTCGGATGACGTAGCCGCGCGCTTTACACTGGTGACACACGCCGGCGACGTACACTGCCGCTATCTGATCAACGCCGCGGGCAACGGCGCAGCGGACATCTCGCATATGGCGGGCGCCGAGGAGTTTCAGATGGTCTGGCGCCAGGGCAACATTGTGGTGCTGGACAAGGAGCCGCGTGCGCTCATGCCGCTCTACCCTGTTCCCACGCCGGTGTCCAAGGGCGTTATCGTCACGGGCACCGTGCATGGCAACACCGTGATTACCGCGACGGCCGCCGTGCGCGAGCCGGGCGACACGCAGACCTATGCGGGCGACGTCAACGCGCTCCTGACCGGCGCGCGCAAGCTGGTGCCCGATCTGGACACGCGCCGCGTGGTGCGCGCGTTTGCCGGCGGTCGCCCGGTCATTAAGGGAACGAACGACTTCTTTATTGGGCAGTCGGCCGTGGTGCCGGGGCTGTTCCAGGCGGCGGGCATTCAGTCGCCGGGCGTGGCGAGTGCGCCGGCCATTGCCGAGCGCATGGAACAGGTGCTGCGCGATGCCGGCGTAGCCCTACGCGAACGCGACGAGTGGGATCCCATCCGCCGCGCGCCGGACGACTTTGACCGCGCTCCGCTTGCGCGCAAGGAAGAGCTCATTGAGTCCGACCCCGCGTGGGGGCAGATCGTCTGCCGCTGCGAGACGGTGCCCGAGGCCGAGATCGTGGCCGCGATCCGACGCCGCCCGGGCGCGGTTTCGGTCGAGGGCGTCAAGCGCCGCTGTCGTGCCGGCACGGGTCGGTGCCAGAGCGGCTTTTGCCAGAGCCGCGTGGTGGCGATCCTGGCACGCGAACTGGGCTGCGACCCCAGCGAGGTGCTGTTGGAGGATGCCGGTTCTTGGCTGGTAAAGGGACCGCTGAAGGGGGTGCGCTAGGATGGCGACGCTTGATATGCGCGACGGACGCGCGGATGCCGGAGCTACCGAGGCGGTGCAGACGCAGGCGTTCGACGTGGTCGTTATCGGCGGCGGACCTGCCGGCATGGCGGCCGCGCTTGCCGCGCACAAGGCCGGCGCGCGCGTGGCCATCGTGGAGCGCGAGCAGCATCTGGGCGGCATCCTGCGCCAGTGCATCCACCCCGGTTTTGGCCTTTCGCACTTTAAGCAGGAACTCACCGGTCCCGAGTACGCGCAGCGCTTTATCGACCAGGTGCGGGCGACCGACATTGCGCTGTTCCTGGACAGCATGGTGCTTGGGATCGATTCGGACGAGGGCGCGACCGAAGACGACCCGGGCACGGGCAAGACCGCAGGAGCTACCGCAGTCCATACCGTCACGCTCATGAGCCCCGCCGGCATGCTTCAGCTCACCGGACGTGCGGTCGTCCTTGCTATGGGATGCCGCGAGCGCACACGCAGCGAGATCAAGATCTCCGGCAGCCGTCCCGCCGGCGTGTTTACGGCGGGCCTGGCGCAGCGATACATCAATATCGAAAATCTCAAGCCCGGCTCGCGTGCCGTCATTTTGGGCTCGGGCGACATCGGACTTATCATGGCGCGCCGCTGCACGCTCGAGGGGATTTCGGTCGAGGGCGTATACGAGCTCATGCCGTACGCCAACGGTCTGCGCCGCAACGTCAAGAACTGCCTGGACGACTTTGGCATTCCGCTGCACCTGTCCACCACCGTCACGCGCGTGATCGGACACGATCGCGTGGAGGCCGTCGAGGTGAGTCAGGTCGACGAGAGCCTGGCGCCCATTCCGGGAACCGAGCGCGTTGTTCCGTGCGACACGCTGCTGCTATCGGTGGGTCTGATTCCCGAGAACGAGCTTTCGGTGGGCGCGGGCGTTGAGCTTGACCCACGCACGCGCGGCGCCGTGGTGGACCAGAGCCTGCAAACGGGCGTGCCAGGTATCTTTGCCTGCGGCAACGTACTGCACGTGCACGATCTGGCCGACAACGTGACGACCGAGTCCGATCGCGCCGGTGCGGCCGCGGCGGCGTACGCGCTGGGGAACGGCGCGAATGTCGAGGCCGGAGATGCGGGCGCGAGTTGCCAGCTCACGGTCTCCCCCGCCGGTATCGCGGGCTACGCACTGCCGGGACGCATTACGGCTGTGGCACTCACCAAACTCAACTTCCGCGTGCGCCGACCGGTCGACGCCGCCCGCGTGCGCATTCTGGCAGGCGACGAGGAACTGTTTACAGGCAAGGTCCGCACGTTTAAACCGAGCGTAATGGAAAGCTTCCCGCTGCCGGCAAAGGTGATTCAGCGCGCACTCGACCTGGGTGTTAGCGAAATTGTCCTGTCCGTCGATCCCATTGAGGAGGCGTAAGGCCATGAGCACGAATGTGACCGAGACATTGCAGTTCAACTGCACCACCTGCCCATCCGAGTGCCACCTGACCGTAGAGGTAGAGCGTGACGCAGACGGCGCCGTGGTAGAGGTGCGCTACGTGACCGGCAACAGCTGCCCACGCGGCGATAAGTTCGCTCACCAGGAGCTCACCTGCCCTGTGCGCGTGCTCACCACCACCGTAGCCGTATCCGGCGGCGACGAGGCGCTGCTGCCCGTGCGCACGGCCGAAGCTATCCCGCTGGAACTCCACGCCCAAGCCATGAACCTCATCCGCGGCTTGGTCGTCGACGCCCCCATCCGCATGGGCGGCGTCGTGCTGGAGAACCTCCTCGGCACGGGCATCGACCTCATCGCCAGCATGGACATCGACCCAGCCTAAGTAGCTCATTTGGGACGGGGCTCTTTTAGCTACCACGCCATCCGCCCCGCCCCCCTCAATTGCGGTGAAATAGTTCTTTATTTCCGCCAAAACCCCGGCATCCAGGAACTATTCCACCGCAACTTGCCTTGGGATCGGTATTTAGCTTGTGTCTACTTTAGTGCCATTTCAAAACTATGTCGGATTACGGGGCTGATTCGGAGACCCCCATCCATACCGGCAATTATCGATTTTTGATAAGCTCTCTACCTGCGGTTTTAATTTCGCGATTTTTCCCATGGTCAAGTAATACAGGTCCAGCCCCGTAATCCGCCATAGTTTTGAAAGCAGCCCATTTGGGACGGGACTGTATTGACTACTTTTACCTATCAGCCCGCCCCAAAAAAATCATTCCGCAAGTTTGACACAGCTAAAATAGCCTCGTCCCAAATTGACTACCCTGGCATTGGGGATACCATGGTGGCACCCTAGCGAAAGGATGTTTCATGGCACATGTCGATGACCAGCGTGTGGCGCGCGTGCTCGATGCGCTCGAGGCTCAGCACCCCGGCGCGCAGCTGCTCGTAAACGACCCGTGGTCGATCTACTATCTGACCGGCTTTTATGCCGATATGTTCGAGCGTTTTTGTGGCGTGCTGCTCGCACGCGGTAACGAGCCCGTGATCTTGGTCAACGCGCTGCATCAGCTGCCCAAGTACGACAATGCCCGCGTCGCCTACCACACCGATACCGGTGTCGTCGCCGACGCCATCGCTCGCGAGGTCGATTCAACCAAACCGCTCGGCATCGACACCGTCATGCGCTCCGGCTTTTTGATGCCGCTCATGGAGCGCCACGCCGCCAGCGAGTTTTTCCTGGGCGACTTTGCCGTCACCGCCGCACGCGCCCACAAGGATGCCGCGGAGCAGGAGCTCATGCGCGTGTCCTCAGCCGCCAACGACGCCGTGATGGCCGACGCTATCAAGCTCGTTCACGAGGGCGTGACGGAACGCGAAATTGCCGACCAGATGCTCGGCCTGTATCGCAAGCACGGCTGCGAGGGCTTTAGCTTTCCGCCCATCGTGAGCTTTGGCGCCAACGCCGGCGACCCACACCACGAGCCCGACGATACGGTTCTCAAGCGCGGTGACGTGGTGCTGTTCGACATTGGTGGGCGCCACCGCAACTACTGCTCGGACATGACGCGCACGTTCTTTTGGGGCGAGCCGGACGAAGAGACGACGCGCATCTACGACATCGTGCGCCGCGCCAACGAGGCCGCCGAGGCGCTCATCGCCCCGGGCGTGCACATGTGCGACCTGGACCGCGCCGCGCGCGACGTGATTGAGGATGCAGGCTATGGGCAGTACTTTACGCACCGCCTGGGACACTCGATCGGTCTGCAAGACCACGAGCCGGGCGACGTCTCGCTCGTCAACGGGCAGGTCCTAGAGCCAGGTATGACGTTCTCCATCGAGCCGGGTATCTATCTCCCCGGACGCACTGGCGTCCGCATCGAGGACCTGGTCCTGGTCACCGAGTCCGGCGTCGAGATCCTCAACGCCTATCCCCACGACCCAGTCCGCCTAGACTAGCCCTTACCCAATAGCCCCTCAATAAGTTGCGGTGGAATAGATCCTGTTTGGGCTGCTAGAACCCAAATACAGGAACTATTTCACCGCAACTGATGAGGGGGTATGGGTTAACGAAGCAGGCCGGCTACTTCGCCGGCTAGGGTGATGGTGCCGGCTGCTACGAAGGGCTCGCCCGCGGCATCGAGGGCTGCGAGGGCCTCGGATACGCTGGGGTACACGCCCGCGAGCTTGTCGGCATCCACCAGGGCAGCAAGCTCCTCTGCCGGCAGAGCGCGGTCGGAATCGGTCTGGGTCACGACCACACGGGGGAACGCCGGAATCAGCACGTCGACGATGCCCGCCACGTCCTTGTCTGCTAGCGCGGCGCACAGCAGCGTGGGGCGATTCTCTACGCACGGATCAATCTCGTCCAGCGCGCTCACAAAGTTCTCGCAGCTCTGGGGGTTATGGCAGGCATCGATCAACTTGAGCGGATCGGTTCCCAGCACATCAAAGCGACCCGGCGTGGGGCAGCCCATAAGCGAAGCGTCGAGCGCCTCATGGTCGAGCTCGCGACCCAAATAGCCCTCGCACAGCATAATCGCGCACGCGGCATTCTGCGGCTGATAGGCCGGCTTGGCCATGCTCGACGTATAGATTGCGCGCGGCGTGGTGCAGCTAAACTCCACCGTATCGCCCACGTGTGCCGGAAGTTTGGTCGTCGTATGGCTCACCACGAGCGGCACAACGCCGCACTCACGGCAACGGGCATCCATCACACACTGAACACTCGCCTCATGCGTGCCCTCGCCAAGCACAACCAGGCGCCCGGGTTTGATAACCGCAGCCTTCTCCCCCGCAATGGCCTCGAGCGTATCGCCAAGGACCTTCGTATGGTCGAGTCCAATGCCCGTAATGGCGACGGCCACGGGATCGGTCGCACTCGTAGCATCCCATCGTCCGCCCATACCAACCTCAAGCACGGCCACGTCCACCGCGGCCTCGGCAAACATAGTCAAACCAGCCACGGACAAAAGATCGAAGGGCGTAATAGAACGGAGCTCCTCGCCCGCCGCCTCACGACGTGCGTTGAGACGACGACCTGCCTCATACGCCGCAGAGACACCATGGGCAAAGACCTCGTCTGAGACGACCTTTCCATCAATCTCCATACGCTCGGGATAGCGCACCAGATGAGGCGACGTAAAGAGCGCCGTCTTAAGGCCCTCACCACGAAGAATGGCAGCCGAGAATCGCGTCGTCGAGGTCTTTCCATTGGTACCCGCTATCTGGACGCAATCGTAGAACTCGTCAGGACGACCAAGCTCATCGAGCATCTCGACGACGGTCTCGAGCAGCGGCGTGGAATAACGCGCAATCTTGCCCGTATCGGCCGCAAGTGCAACAGCCTCATCAAAAGAAAGCTCCGGAACCTCAAACGGCACCGAATACAACCCAGAACGCTTTGCCATAGCCAAAGTCCCCTCAACATAAAAAGAGGCCCGTAAGCAACAACGAGCCCCTCCCATTCAAAATATCAGCCAAACACCGCTTTGCAGCAGAATCAAGGCCACGACCAAGTAGCCCTACCGGGCAGCGGACACCCCGTAAACGCTATGGGAGCGGTTTGGTGCTTTGCTCGATACAAGTTCCGCACGAGCCGAAGGCCACTTAATGTGGCCTTCGTGCGAGCAGGACTGTTCGCAGTAGCGAGCAAAGCCCCAAACCGCGTCCCCCAGTGACCCTTACGAGAAGTCAGCAACCTGAGCAGTCAGCGCCGCCAGGATCTCCTTGAGCTCAGCTGCACGGTCCCTCTTCTTCTGGACCACCGCAGGCGCGGCCTTAGCCACAAAGCCCTCATTGGCGAGCGTCTTCTCGCAGCCGGCCAGCTCCTTCTGGGCCGCGGCAATCTCCTTCTCCAGGCGTGCCTTCTCGGCCGAAAGATCAACCTTGCCTTCGAGCACCACAAAGACCTCGACGCCGCTATCGACCACGGCGATGCTCGCAGCCGGCTTCTCAACGTCGGTACCCATGACCAGCGAAGCGGTGTTGGCCAGCGGCTCAATAGTTGAGCGCAGGCTCTCGAGCTTCTCGATATCCTCGGCACCGGCGCGCACGAACACGTCGAGCTCGGCCTTGGGGCTCAAGCGGTAACGCGAACGCGTGGCGCGGGCGGCGGAAACGACGGCGCGGCACAGCTCAAACGCGCGCTCGGCGTCCTCGTCAACATACTTGGCGTAGTCGGCGGGCTCGGGCCACTTGGCGATCATGAGCGCCTCGGCGCGGTTCACGTTGCCCTCGGCGTCCAGATCGAGCACGCTCGCCGGCATGTTGTCCCAAATCTCCTCGGTAACAAACGGCATAAGCGGGTGCATCAGGCGAATGGAGGTATCGAGCACAAAGATCAGGTTGCGCTGCGCCTGCAGACGACCCTCGCCCTTCAGGCGGGCCTTGGTGACCTCGACGTACCAGTCGCAGACCTCGTTCCAGAAGAACTGCTGCACGCCGCGGGCCATGTCGCCAAAGGTGTAGTTCTCAATACCCTCGGTGACCATCTTCACGGCCTTGGCCAGGCGGCTGAACATCCAAGCGTCGGCCGGCGTCTCCACGACGGGCTCGCCGGGCGTGTAGCCCTCCATGTTCATGAGCAGGAAGCGGCTTGCGTTCCAGATCTTGGTCACAAACGACTTAGCCTGGTCGGTACGCGGGCTGTCGATAAGCTTCTTAGTCTTCTTGTCGATGTTCGCGTCAAACTTGACGTCCTGGTTGTTGGTGCAGAGCGTCAGCAGGTTGTAGCGCATGGCGTCGGCGCCGTACATGCCAATGAGATCCATGGGGTCAACGCCGTTGCCCTTGGACTTGGACATGCGGCTGCCGTCCTTGGCCAGGATCGTCGGGTAGATGACAACGTCCTTAAACGGCACCTCGTCCAAGAAGTACAGCGAGCTCATGACCATGCGGGCGACCCACAGCGCGATGATGTCGCGCGCAGTGACGAGCGCCGTCGTGGGGTGATGGCCCTCGAGCAGCTCCGGCTTTTGCGGCCAGCCCTGCGTGGCGAAGGTCCACAGCTGCGAGCTGAACCAGGTGTCCAGCACGTTCTCGTCCTGATGCACGTGATGGCCGCCGCACTTGGGGCACACGTCGGTGTCCTCGGTCAGAGCGTCCTCCCAGCCGCAGTCCTCGCAGTAGAACACGGGGATGCGGTGGCCCCACCACAGCTGGCGGCTGATGCACCAGTCCTTGAGGTTTTCCATCCAAGTGGTGTAGGTCTGCGTCCAGCGCGCGGGGTGGAAGGTGACCTTGCCGGAGTTGACGGCGTCGAGCGCCGGCCCCTTGAGCTTGTCGACGGCCACAAACCACTGCTCGGACAGCCACGGCTCCAGCGCGGAGTCGCAACGGTAGCAGTGCATGACGGAGTGATCGAGGTCCTCGACATGATCGAGCAGGCCATGCTCCTCAAACCACTTGACGACGGCCTCGCGGCACTCGTCGCGGTTCATGCCGGTAAACTCGCCGTAGCCCTCGACGACTACCGCGTGCTCATCGAAGATATTGATCTGCGGCAGGTCGTGGGCCTGGCCCATGGCGTAATCGTTGGGGTCGTGGGCCGGGGTGACCTTGACAAAACCGGAGCCAAAGTTGGCGTCGACATGCCAATCCTCAAAGATGGGGATCTCGCGGTCAACGATGGGGAGCTTGACGGTCTTACCCACAAAGGCGGCCTTCTCGGGATCCTTCGGGGAGACGGCGACGCCCGTGTCGCCGAGCATGGTCTCGGGGCGCGTGGTGGCGACGACGATGTAGTCCTGGCCGTTGACCGGCTCGGTCAGCGGGTAACGCAGGTGCCACAGGTGGCCCTTCTCGTCCTTATACTCGGCCTCGTCGTCCGAGATGGCGGTGGTGCAGTTGGGGCACCAGTTGACGATGCGCTTGCCGCGGTAGATCAGGCCGTCGTGGTACCAATCGCAGAACACCTTGCGCACGGCCTGGGCGTAGTCCTCGTCCATGGTGAAGCGCTCGTTGTCGAAGTCGACGGAGCAGCCCATGCGCTTGATCTGCTCGACGATGATGCCACCGTACTCGTGGGTCCAATCCCAGCAGGCGTCGACAAACTTGTCGCGACCGATCTCCAGGCGACTGATGCCCTCGCTCTTGAGCTTCTTGTCGACCTTGGTCTGCGTAGCGATACCGGCGTGATCGGTGCCGAGCACCCAGCGCGTGGACTTGCCGCGCATGCGAGCCATACGGATGATGGCGTCCTGGATGGAGTCATCGGTGGCGTGACCCATGTGGAGCTTGCCGGTAACGTTGGGAGGTGGAATGGTGACGGTGCAGTCGCCCACGCCCTCACGGCGCTTGTAGTAGCCGCCGTCGAGCCACTTCTGCAGGATCGCCGGCTCGTTGGTCGACGGATCGTAATTTTTGGGCATCTCTTCCATATATCTCTCCCTTGCCCATCGGGGAGGAATGTAGGCCGATTTTCGCTCGGTCAGGTCCTGGGCTCGCTCGTAGACCACATTAAGTGGTCTTCGGCTCGTGCGGAATCTACGAAA